>NZ_JBEXGX010000052.1:0-36055 GCF_040607495.1 Streptomyces sp. NPDC005281
CCGCTACGAACGACAAGCCATTCATTTCCTCGCCTTCACCAGCATCGCCTGCACCCTCATCTGCTATCGCAGACTCACCAAATGAGATGACTTCTAAGAGATGCCGATCATGCCGACGTTGCCGTCGCACCACGGCTGCGCGGCGACCCACTCGATCGCGTCGTACAGGTCCTGGCCCTGGGGCACGCCGCCGAAGTTGTAGTTGCCGATCATCTCGCCGCCGGAGTCGCCCGTGCCGCGCATGTCGCCGATGACATGGACGTAGCCCTCCCGGACGACGCGAGCGATGTCACCGGCCTCGATGCAGCCGTCCCGCATCGGGCTGGGGCGGCGCTGCGGCGCTGCGGCGGTGTGGTGAGAGCGAGGGCCTGAAGTTCCTTGCCGTAGGCGCTCATCGCGATCAGGGCCGGCCGCGGTGCGTCGTCCACGCCGTGATAGGCGTCCACCGCGAGCTCGATGCCGTCCCGCATGGACACCCGGAGGTCCTTGCGGACGGCGATGGTCTGTTCGCCCGCCCGGATCGTATGAAGGTCAGTCATGGTGAGAACTCCTGTGCTGCACGGACTGGTGGTGCTGCACGCGGTAGCCGTGCAGCGAGGTGAAGAACGGTGATGGCTCGAGCGTCGGGTCCCTGGTGTAGCCGAGGGCGTCGGCGACAAGGGTGAAGGGTGAGTACGGGGACTCCGCCTCCCTAAGCCCTGCCTCCAGGCAGGCGCAGGCGGCTGCGGCGACACGACGCTCGGCGGCGAGACTCTGGGTGATGGCCTCGCGGGCCTGTGCCTCGTCGAGCTCGACTCCATAAGGCATGCCATCGGCGCGGTGGTACGGGTGCCCGAGGTACAGGTTCCGCGGACGCACCTCGTCGCGCAGGTATTCCAGGGCCGCACGGTAGGCGGCCGGGTCGGTGTAGCCGGGGAAGCCGTTGGCGGCGCCGTGGACCTGAACGCGTCCCCGGTGAACACCGACCGCTGGCCGTCGATGACATAGGCGACCGATCCGGGCGTGTGGCCCGGGACCGCGTGTACCGAGACGGTGACGTCACTGCCGAGGGAGAGGGTCTCACCGCCCTTGACGAGCAGGGTGGGTTCCATCTCACCGGAGATGACGGAGTTCGAGGCCGCCGCCACCCTGGCCTCGCCCTCGGGGTCGCGAAGGTAGCGGCCACGTCCCTCGCGGTAGTCCTGCACATGGGCCCGCCGCGAGCGGAGCATCGGAGCGTCGGCCTCGTGGATGACCACCTGTGCGCGTCGGCCGGTGAGTTCCCACAGGGCGTACGCCCCGCCGACGTGGTCGATATGACCGTGTGTCAGCAGGATCCAGCGCACATCCTTGATGCGGCGTCCGATCGCCTCCAGCGCGGGAGCCATCCCCTGCGCGGGCGAGGTGGCGATGCCCGTGTCCACGATCGCCGGTTCGGGCGCGTCGACAGTCTTGTAGAGGCGTCAGCAGGTGTGACGGTGCGGGCGGGGGCTGGACCGCACAGGGCAGCGGCCTGCGTGGAGTCACGCTTGGCGCCGCTCGGCGAGTGGGCGCGCTGGGCGCCCGGTCAGGCCGACGCGAGCCAGAGTTCGAGGAGTGCCTCCCGTTCACGCGACCGGAGAATTCTGGTCGGCCGGGTCTGTACCCACCACTCGGTCATGGCAGTGGGAGTGGCGGTGCCCTGTGTGAAACGACTGATCAGCCGACGGGAGAGATCGACCTCACGCCCGGAGTAGGCGACGGCGGCGCTGGAATAGACAGGCGTCAGGACTGTGCCCTCGGGCGCGGTGATGGATACGGCCATCTCGGTGGGGCTGCTCGGCACCCAGGCGTCCAGGGCTGCCGCGGCGAAGGTTGCGGCGTGGGTCGTCCAGCGCTGCAGAGTGGAGCGGACCGGGACTTCGGTGACTTCCAGGCCCGCTATCTCCGACCACGCCCAGTCACGTTCGTGCGGACCGGAGACGCGGGGCCCTGAGGTCTTGAGCACCACGCACGGAGCCGGTGCTGTCGCCGGGGCACCCACGTACACGCCGTCTGCTGAGACCCAGAACAGTCCCACCGTGGTGCCGTCGTCGTGGGATCGGACAGGCGGGGTTGCTTCCATGGCCTGTCCGTCTCTCCTTGGTCGAATGCTGCATCCGCGAGCTTGCACGGCGCCTGGTATCGATGCGCTTCTTCCGGCCGAAGGCGCCGGGAAGGCTACACCGACTCCTTTACGAGGGGGAGTTCGGCTGCGTGGTCGCCCGGCGCCTTCTCGATCCGGGCTCTCCGGCTCAGCCGGACGGCCAGATTCGCCACGGTGGATACGGCCTTGTCGAGTGCCGTGTCGAGAAAGAGGCTTTCTCGATGGTTGGCGCATGCTGAGCCGTAGAAAAAGGAAGGAATACTGACAACACAGAGCAGTGCCGCCGATGCCGGTGCTTCGCACACATCAAAAGCACTCGACTCCCCCTACTGGCACGGGGTCACTGCGACATGTGGTCAGCATGACGCCCTACTGGTACCGGATATCCGGTGCTCCAGCTCCGTCCCCGTTGGCTCGAATACTGACACACTTCGAATTCATGTTTCTCATCAGTAACATCGCAGGGTGACTGAAAATGATCAATGGAACCGGTCAACAGCACCCGAAATGATCCAGACTTGAATATTTACTTCCACCCAAAACCCGACATACCCCAGGCCCTTTGTTGATCGTGGACCAACGTCCCTACGATCCATGCCGGGATCCGCTTGGCCGAAATTGCACCCTCCCGCTGGAGTCCGTACGCCCTGATGTCCCCTCAAGATCAGGTGCCGGTGTCCGGCGTCCTTCCGGTCAAGCTCCTCGTCTACGCGGACGCTGAACGTGCTGACATCGGGCTCGTCGATCCGACCTCGGAAAGGTCCGGATCTCCGGCCCCGAGCTCAGCTGCCGTAGGCCAGGCGATCGGCGGGCTCACACGACGGGGTCGATGCCCGGATCCGGTTGATAACGAGCGACCACCACCTTGTCGACGAGCGCTTCTTTTCCCACGGTCGGCTGGTTCGCGGGAATGCGGAGAAGGCGTAGGAGAGGGTGGGCCGCCAGAGAGGAGATGTCCACGGGCTCGGGGCTCGGGTCCAGAGTCAGGGTGTCCAGGCGCGAGAAGGCCGCGAGCCAGTACCACGTGGCGGACTGTTCGGCCGGGAGCCACAGATGGGTGACCCGGTCAGGATGCAGCGCTCGGACCAAGCGGATCGTGTCGAAGCCGTTCGACACGCGAATCCGCGAACGGCCGCCCAACCTGCTGAAGACCGACAGCTCCTCCGGCGTGGTGATCTCGAAATGGATGTCGTCCTCCGGCAGATCGGCGAGCACGCTCTCCGCGTAGGAAACGGTGTCGAATCGATGCCATGCACTGCACAAGAGTTGCCGTACCTGTGGGTCCAGATGATCCCGGTAGCGGCGGAGCAGCGGGATGGCGGCGTCTCCGCCGATGAGAACGGCCGTCTGCGCGGTCATGAGTGCTTCCTCGTCCGACAACTGCTCAGGCCCCGGCAGGAGTTCCAGCGCGACGGATCCGATGCCGGCGAGGTCGTGCGCCTCACGGGGGCTGCGGGGCGGGATGAGGGCGCTCGCGCGTTGACTGATCGCGGCCCGGACACGGGGCTCGAGCTCGGTGGCGTGTTCGACGGCCGCCGTGGCGAGCAGGTGCAGCTGGCTTCTGCGGTAGCCGGAAGTCGAGCCGTCTCCGCGTCTGATCAAATCCATCAGGAACTCCGCCCCCTCCTTCGGCCTGGCGTGCGCCACCGCCATGCGGATGACGTCCTCCCACTGGGATTCGACCGCACGCAGAACGAGCAGGGCCATGTCGCCCTCCTCGACCGCGGCCTTCGCGCCCAGGTAGTCCTGGAAGGTCCGGTGGATGAAGTCGATGGTGCCGACAGCCGGTTCGCGCAGCAGACCGCTGCGCAGCAGGAGATGTTGGAAGATTGCCGTCGCGTCCCCCTGGGCTGCCGCGACCGGCACGCTGGGCAAGGTGTCGGCGATGATGCGTTCGGCGTGACTGCGGTCGAGTTCGGACTTGCCGTTGAGAAGGAACTTGTACGCCAGCCGTTGCAGGAGCCGGACCTTGGGTTCCTCGGTGAGTTCGATTCCGTCCGGCGCATCCATGTCACGCTCCCGGTCACGCCGGGAAAGCAGCATCGACAGTGCGGCGTCGTACAACTCCTTGCGGCCACTGGGCAGATAACCGCGCCGGTCGCAGTGCAGTGCGCAGATGAGGCCGCACATCAGCGGGTTGGTGGCAAGGCGGGCGAGATCCTGTTTGATGCGGACGGCAGTGACCAGCGAGTTCTCGTAGGCGTCGAGTTGGTCGCGCTCCTCCTGCTCGCTGACGCTACGGGCGGCGTCGTGCCAGCGATGGATGAAGGAGGTGACGTCCTCCCGGCTCATGGGCGCGAGCGACAGTTCGGTGAACTTCTCGGTCGCGAGCCACCTGTCGCGCACGGCCGAAGGGCGGGAGGTGACGAGCCAGACATTCTTTTGGTAGGTGGCGAGCAGATCCTGCAACCAGCGCCGAGTACGCTCACGCGTCCGCTTCGGCACCTCGTCGATGCCGTCGAGGAGCAGGATCCCCCGCCCCGAGGCCAGCACCCGGTCCACCCAGCCGGACGGCTGCGATCCGGCCAGGGGGCAACGGGTGCGGCGCAGGAACTCGTCCGGCGTCGGCAGATCGTCGTGCTGACGGGTCAGCGTGCGCATCGGGAGCACGAACGGCACCCGCCCGATGAGCGACGCCAGCGGGGCACCGTTGGCGAGGACGGCCAAGTCCTGCTGGGCCGTGGTGACCGCCAGCCACTGCACGAGGGTCGTCTTGCCGGACCCCGCGACGCCCCGGAGCAGTACGCGATCACGCCCGTTGAACGCGTGCTCCGCTCGGATCATCGCATGGCGGGCGTCCCGGTCCAGATCGGCCTCAAGGCTCAAGTACGCCGTATCGAGCGGCCATTGGTCCGGCGACCGCGAGAGGTCGATCCCATAGATGGTGAGCATCCCGTGCCTCTGGATGATGTGTGCTGCGTATCGCTCCTCGAACAGGGTGTCCTTGGTGACGGGTGAGGGGTTACGCGCCAGCAGGAGGTCGGTCTTGGCGATCATTTCCGCCAGTCGACTGCTGTGTTCGACGAGCGTGCGTGCCACGAACGTCGAGCGCTGGGTGAAGAAGTGAAGGATGTGCAGGCAGGCGCTCGCCAGGAGGGCGTCGTGGAGGTACGCCCCGTCCGCGGACAGGTCGCGCGTACAGTCGGGTCCCGCGGCCTTCAGTGCCTGCGCCAGGGCCTGCGGCCCCATTTGGACAGCCTGTACGTCGTCCATCTCCAGGTCTCCGAGATGGGTCAGGGTACGGGCCAGCGCGAGGGCGACCGCCTCCTCCTCGCCCGGTGTGACTGGCCGTTCACCGTTGGCCGACGGCCCCAGCACGTTGCGCAGGAGCCCTTGGGTGAGCTTGTGCAGATCCGCTTCCGTCAACCGGCGCTTCTCACCGGTGAAGGACACCAACGACGAGATGCGTACCGGACGACCGACAAGGCCCGCGCCCGGTCCCTCGCTGACGAACAGCTTCTTCACCAACGGGGTCACGACACCGGAGGCGAGTCGGGCCGCGATTGCACCGATGTCCATGACTCCCCCTGGCATTCGCATGCTGCCTGGCGCGCTCAGCTGATACCTGCCCGAAAGCCAGTGCATTCCCCCAAACGACCCGTCATATCCATATGTCCGCCGCCCGTCGGGGCTGTCGACGGGACTGAACCGCGTTCGGCCCCGTTCCTCAGTCGCGTCTCACCAGAGCAGGTCCGTCACCGTGGTGACGGAGGCGTGGGCCTGAAGGGGACCGGTTTGCCGTAGGGCGTGGACAGTTGCGGGCTTGGTCCGGGTGCGTTCGGCGAAGGTGCACTGTCAGCGACACCCGCCTGCCGGGGAGCCCGACCGGTAGGCGGCACGGGCGATGGAGGACTGAGTGCCGTTGGTGTCCTGGTGGGTTGAAAAGAGCTCGGCGGCGGTGAATTTCGTGCCGGGCAGAGGGGCGGTGTGCTCGCGGGCCGGCCGGGCAGGCCCGCGAGCACGTCAGTTGTTCCCTGGCTTCAGTTGCTTCCTGGCTTCAGCCGCTGGGCGGGGCCGAGACCACGTCCCTGTGTGGGTCAGCGAATCGGCCTTCCTTCAGCAGGGATTCCCGGGCCGGGTTCGACACGAGCCGGCTGCGCGTCAACTTGGACGGAGCACGGGCCGCACCGGCCGACGGGGGCGGGAGCGGAACCGAGACGCAGGGCGTCCGGTCGGACTCCAGCACGCCGTTGATCGCGGTGACGCAGAATTCGAAGTTCCAGTTGCCTGGGAAGAGGAAGGCGATCTGGTGGTCGGGGGTGTCGGAGATGTACGGGTCCGGCGTGGTCGGACCGTTGTGCTCGTTGAGGTTGCGTACCCACACCCGGTACCCGGCCGCCTCAGGGGAGCCCTGCCAGTTCAGCTGGACGGTGGTGGGGTCGAGGGACTTGACCGTGAGGCCGGTCGGCATGGGCGGCTTCCCCGCGCCGATGGTCACCGACCTGGCCATGCCAGGCATGCCGCCGCCGGCCCGGTTCCAGGTCACCAACGCGACCAGATAGTGGTGTCCCGGGGTCAGACCGTCGATGTGCACGGTCGTCGCTTTGACGCCCGTGCTGCTGATGTACGACCCCGTTACGTCCTTGTCCCAGGTGATGACCTCGTACCGGTCGATGCTGTCCGTGTACGGACCGCTCGGCGCCTGCCACGTCACGTCGACGCCCGTAGGCGTCGCCGAGGTCATGATGCCGTCGACCGGCGGCGGCGGTGCGGTCTGGGGGTGCGCGGTCGCGGTGACCGCCGGGGACCAGACGGACTCGCCGTCACCGTCGTTCTCGGTGCGGACCTGGTACTCCCAGGTCCAGCTGTCCTCCGTCCAGGTGGTGTCGTATCGATTGGTCGACACCTTGGTCTGGTTCCACTCGGTGGCACCAGCGAGCCGGTAGCGGACGGTGTACCCGCGCGCGCCGAACACCGGGTTCCAGGTCACCGCGACACCGCTGGGGACGGCCTGTGCCATGACGCCCGTCACCGCGGAGATCGGCCGGTGCGGGATGGTGTCGGGGACTGCGGGCACGGACTGGCCGATGCCGTAGCCGTCGTGCAGGGTGCGCTCGTAGGCGGAGGCGATCTGGTACTCGCCCAGGGCGTTGGGGTGCAGGTTGTCGTAGCCGGCGGGGCAGGTGTTGGTGTCGCAGCTGTACGCCCCCTCCCAGTCGACCAGTTTCACCGGGGAGTCGGAGGTGCTCCAGGACGGGATCGCGTTCGCCAGCATGATGTTGTACTGCCGGGTCTTGACGATCAGATCCTGACGGCCGTCGATCAGGGGCCGCATGGGAACGTTGGCCACGGCGAAGCGGAGGCCGGGTTTGGCCGCGCGGGCCCGGTCGACCATGGTCTTGACGCTGTCCAGCGTGCCGGTGGCGTCGCTGACGAGCCAGCCCATGTCGTTGAACCCGATGCCGAAGAGAACCAGGTCGGGTTGGTACTGAGCCACCATGGGGCCGATCAGGTCCTTGTCCTGGGCGGCCTGGCGCCCCCACACGGCGAAGTGGTCGCCGTCGAAGTCCGCCGGGACACCCTGGGCGTAGGCACCGTTGACGGGTGGGCCCGCCGCCGAGGGGTTCCCGTTCGTCTCCCCCTGCAGCGGAGGCGGGGACGGCGGACCGGTCGGGGCGTCCGGCTGCTTGGTCCCGCGGTACGGGCCGACGAAGTCGACGGCGACGTGCTGGTCCTTGAACCACTGCCACAGCCGGTAGCGCCAGGTCCAGTCGCCCTCCATGCCCTCGCTCATGGAGTCCCCCACCACCATCACCCGCAGAGGTGCGGTGCCCGTGTCCCCGTCGCCCGCGGTGTCGTCCACGCCGTTGCCGTCGGTGACCATGTCGGCCGGGTTCACCACGACGTCTCCCGGATCGACGATGGTGCCGTCCTGCCAGGCGGCGGTCAGCTGGTTCACATAGTCGACGGTCATCGCGAGGTAGCCCTTGGCGTTGGGCACGCCGTCGGCGCTCTGCCCGGTGTCCACGTAGCCGGCGTCGTGGTCGAAGTCGAGGACCACCTGCCGGATCCGGTGACCCGCCAGGGCCTCGGTGCCGATGATCCGGCTCGACTGCGCGATGTAGGAGGCGGTGCCGGTGTACATCTCGTCCTGGACGGCCGGCGTCCTGGACGGCACCGGGTCGCCGACCAGCACCGTCGTATTGGGCAGGTCGATGTAGATCTGGTCGAGCAGGTCGCGCAGCGCGTTCGCCTCCTGGGTGGCCGTCAGCCCGTCCCGGGTGGCGAGGTCGTTGGCGACATCGATCTGCAGCATCACGACGTTGGGCTTGTACGTGCGCAGGTCGCCGACCAAGTGCTGGCGCAGCTCGTCGATGCTCTGGCCGGGGAAGGCCTCCTCCTGGTTGTCACCGTCCCCGACGTTCCCCTTGCTCACGGCGCCCACGTAGTCGAACCCGGATGTGCTGGCGTCCGCCGCGCTCGCCAGGCTGACCGACAAGAGGTACTGCAGGCAGTCACCCCTGTAACCGTAAAGGATGCATCCGCGCGTCCCGTTGCGTATGCCCGAATCGTCGATCGGGGCCTGGTGTACGTTCGCCCCGTCCGCGGCGTAGCCGCCGACTACCGACGGGGAGACCTGCGGCGGCTGGGTGGACGTCCGGGTGGCGACATTGTCGTTGTAGACCGGCCGGTGGTCGGAGCCGCCTTGGTTGTCCAGCACCCTCGCCTGGAAGCTGCCGCGCGTGGTGGTCGTCACGGCGAAGTCGAGTTCCTCCTGCTGCCCGTCCGGGCTCCGGTGGGTGGGCTGACCACTGGCCACGATGCGGGGCAGGATGGGCTGCGGCGCGGGGGGCGACTGCGGCGGAGGCTGCGGGTTGTCCGGCGTCGGGATGTGGGCGTAGAGCGGCCGGGCGGACAGGGTGTCGGGCCGGGTGTTGAAGTCGGCGCCCACCGTCCAGTCGTACCGCACGCCCGCCGGCTGGGCGTTGTGGACGGCGGTCCCGATCGCGGTCAGCATCGCGACCGCGTCGCCACCGCCTCCTGTCAGCGAGTGGAAGCTGAAGTACCAGTGGTTCCCCTCACGGATGCCGATGGCGGGTCGACCGAGGTTGGGACCGAGCGGGTTGTCCACCACCATGGCCGCCTCGACCGGGGTGGTCGACATCACGATGGTGTTCACCCGGCCTCCCGGCCGGCCTGGCTGGGACCGATAGTTGGTCTGTAGGAAGACCACGTACCACTCGGAGGGTCGTTGGCTCGCATGCCAGTTGGCATAGGTGACCAGCGAGTTGCCGACGGTTCCCTGAGGATTGGGCAGCACGTCGGAGCCGGCCGGCACGCCGGCACCCGACTCCTGGAGCATGACGACGGAGGGGCCTGCGCTGCGGTAACGGGCTGCGGTGAGGATGCGCGGGACGTAGTTCGTCCAGAGGTTCGCGCCCTGCGCGGTGGCTCCTTGCATGTTCCAGGTGAGGAAGGGCCTCTCGCCCGGGGGAGGCGTCTCGTCCGGGGGATCCGCCTGGGCCGGGCCGGCGGCCAGGGCGGTGAACGGCACCACCAGGAGCGCGAGCAGCAGCGCCTGGACGATGCCGAGAGCCGCGGACCGGACGTGCGGCCCGTCGCGCCGGCGCCGGTTTGACGGCCGTGCTCGTAATGCGGGGCTCGTTCGGCCCGCCGGGCGGGGAACGGTGTGTGTGGTCATCGACTGGACTCGCCTTTCACTCTGTCCTGATCACGTCAAAAGCGACACTAGCCCACGAACCGCAGTGACCCTCGAGCCGCTACCGCCCTCCCCCGGCCACCTACTGCACCGGTCAACTGACGCGGACAACATCACGCGCCAGCCCGACACGGCCACTGACCGACGCCGGCACCGTCGCCTCCGTAACGGCCCTGGCCAGCAGATCCGCGTTGATGGGACACGCCCGCGGTTGCCGCTGCCGGCACCGTCCCGCTCGTGCTTCCCCTAGCCGAGGTGGTCGGTGATCTCACCTTCCAGGGCAGACTCCAGCACGCGATTGGTCAGCTACTGCGGCAGTCCGCTTTCGTCGGTCAGCCGCAGGCCGCGGAGAATATCGTCCAGCAGATCGACGATCGCAATGTCCGCGGGGGCAGGCGTGGCCAGTTCGGCCAGTTCGGTGGTGGTGCCTGGGTTTGCACCAACAGGCCGCGGGCGCGCAGGAACTGGCAGACGGGTTTGACCGCGAGGTTCACTTCGATCCGGGCCAGGTCGTGCACGTCGCGTTCGAAGACGGGCGTCTCGGCGTCGAGCCAGTACAACAGGATCGTGAACCTACGGATGTTCTTCCGGTAGTCCGGGGGCTGTCCCGGTCGTTCGCGGGTGAATTCCTCGAGCAATCGCTGGGCGTTCTCGGTCAGCGGCGGCTCGCCCGTCGGCATACTCCGCAGCCGGGCCAGCACCGGGGCCCAGTGGCGCCGACTGGTGAACAGCGGTTGTTGGCCGCGGCTCATCTGGAGAGTGGGCCGTTGCTCGTCGTAGTCCGGCGCTTGGCCGTCGCCGATCGGAACGGCCTCGAACGGTCCGCCCTTGCCAGTGGGCAGGGCGATCACCAGCAGCGTGAAGGGCCGAGAGGCTGGTCGGGCTTCGCCGAGGAGACGGTACGGGTGACAGCTGCGGCAGCGGTCGTCGCGCCGGGCCAAACCGTCGCGGCGGCAGCGGCAGCGCCGGCCGCGTCCCGTTCGCTCGCGCCGGTGCCGGCACGGATCACACACGAACCCCGCACGTCGGCCAGCGGGGATCCAGTGTTCCATCCGGTGGAGAGACCCAGCCGGGCAGTGTCCGGGCCGGCACGAGCCGGGGTGAGGCGGTGGTGCGGGACTCGTCCCGCACCACTCAGCGCATCAGTCCGTGCCGGACTCCATCGCGGCGCGGTCCAGCAGCTCGTCGTCGGCGGAGACCTCGCCGCGGGAGGCGATGGCCTCGGCGCCGCCCTCGGGCATGCTGCCGATCAGCCCGGTCGCGGCTGCCTGGGCCGCGCCGATGGTGGCGCTGCCCGCGCCGATCAGACCCAGCCCTGTGTACTGCTCCAGCTTGGCGCGGGAGTCGGCGATGTCGAGGTTGCGCATGGTGAGCTGGCCGATGCGGTCCACCGGACCGAAGGCCGAGTCCTCGGTGCGTTCCATGGACAGCTTGTCGGGGTGGTAGCTGAACGCCGGGCCCGTGGTGTTGAGGATCGAGTAGTCCTCGCCGCGCCTCAGCCGCAGGGTCACCTCCCCGGTGACAGCCGTGCCGACCCAGCGCTGGAGGGACTCGCGCACCATCAGCGCCTGCGGGTCCAGCCAGCGGCCCTCGTACATCAGCCGCCCCAGGCGCCGTCCCTCGTTGTGGTACTGGGCGAGGGTGTCCTCGTTGTGGATCGCGTTGACCAGGCGCTCGTACGCCGCGTGCAGCAGGGCCATTCCGGGCGCTTCGTAGATGCCGCGGCTCTTGGCTTCGATGATCCGGTTCTCGATCTGGTCCGACATGCCCATGCCGTGGCGGCCGCCGATGGCATTGGCCTCCATGACCAGGTCGACGGCGGAGGCGAACTTCTTGCCGTTGATCGTCACCGGTCGGCCCTGGGCGAAGCCGATCGTCACATCCTCGGTGGGGATCTCGACGGTGGGGTCCCAGAACCGCACGCCCATGATCGGGTCGACGGTCTCGACGCCGGTGTCCAGGTGTTCCAGGGTCTTGGCCTCGTGGGTGGCACCCCAGAGGTTGGCGTCGGTGGAGTACGCCTTCTCCGTGCTGTCGCGGTAGGGCAGCTCGTGGGCGAGCAGCCACTCCGACATTTCCTTGCGGCCGCCGAGTTCGGTCACGAAGTCCGCGTCCAGCCAGGGCTTGTAGATCCGCAGGTTCGGGTTGGCGAGCAGACCGTAACGGTAGAACCGTTCGATGTCGTTGCCCTTGAAGGTCGAGCCGTCGCCCCAGATCTGGACGCTGTCCTCGAGCATGGCCTGGACCAGCAGGGTGCCCGTGACGGCACGGCCGAGCGGGGTGGTGTTGAAGTAGGCACGCCCGCCCGAGCGGATGTGGAACGCCCCGCAGGTGAGCGCGGCCAGGCCCTCCTCGACCAGCGCCGCGCGGCAGTCGACCAGGCGCGCGATCTCGGCGCCGTACGTCTTGGCGCGGCCGGGCACGGAGGCGATGTCGGGCTCGTCGTACTGGCCGATGTCGGCGGTGTAGGTGCACGGGATCGCGCCCTTGTCGCGCATCCACGCGACCGCGACCGACGTGTCGAGGCCACCCGAGAAGGCGATGCCGACGCGCTCGCCGGTGGGCAGGGAGTTGAGGACCTTGGACATAGAAATAGTATGCAGGATGACGCATGATCATGCAAAGTCCGAAGTTCGGTGTTCGGGTTCGCCCGGCACCCTGTGCACCCGGACGGTGCACCGCATCCGGTGCCGTGGACCTTGGTCGATGGATCGCGGTACGGCTGCCGCAACCCGCAGGTCAAATGGCATGTCGCCGCTGCGGCCGGGGCCGCGCCGGGGAGGGCGCGACGGGACGTCAGTAGGGTGGTGGCATGTACACACGGGGGCGCAGGATCAAATTCACAGCGGTGTCGGCGATGGTCGTGCTGGCCCTGACCGGGTTCTCGTCGGGCCGCGGTCACCACAGCCGCAGCCATCACAGTGGTGGCGGAGGCGGTTGCAGCAGTTCCAGCCAGGACCACGACGGTTCGTCGACGTCGGGCAGCGACGGCTCGTACGGCAGTGGCTCGTCCAACAACGACCCTTACAGCAGCTCGACCAGCGGCTCGTCCAGCAGTGACACGAACGACTCCGGGACGAGCGGCGGCGACAGCGGTACGTACCGTTCGCGGCCCACCCACCGTTCCACCCCCACGACGTCCTCCTCCGGCTCGGCCGCCCGGCCCCTGAACGACGGCACCGCCGTGCTCATACGCTGCGCGAGCGCGGACGACCCGTACGCGACCGTCCAGGTCCGGAATCCGAACGGACGCGACGGCCTCTTCACCGTGAGGGTCACCTTCAAGGACGAGCAGGACGTCACCGTGATCGACACCTCCGATCAGGTGTCGGTATCGGCCAAGGACAAAGCAACCCTGCGGGTGCCCGTGGCCGGCGCGGGGCGCGTGGACGAGATCGATCACTGCGAGGTCAATCCACGGGCCACTGCCGTCCGGTGACGGCCCGCGGAACTCACCGCGTCCTGAGGCCGCGTGGGCACCGTGCCACGACCAGCACCGTCTGCCGGTCCCCGGCAGGTTGCCAAGTTTCGGGGCTGAGGTTCCTGAACCCCCGGCGAATCCGGGCGGGGTGAGCCGGCCGGGCAGGCGCTTCGACCCGACAGGCCTCGCGCTGCACCGAGTTCAGCCACGACCCGAGGCGCCGACAGTGGGCGGTGCCATTTAGGCCTCGTCGGTCTTCGGCGGCGGATTGGCCGGTAATCGGCCGTGCCGAGGTGAATGCCGTGCGTCCTCATCAGGGATCGTAGGAGCGATCGCACAGCAGACAGGCGTACGCGGCACGGGGGTCGGGTCGATGAATGTCCGCGCGAGTGTTCATCCGGTGCATCCGGCCCTGCGTGGCCTGGTCTTGGGCGGTTATCACCTGGGTTCGGAGCTGCTTGAGCCGGGTGAGGTCATCGCGGTGCCCGCCGGTCTGGGCGTGTCCCTCAACGTCAACATCGGCGCGCCCCCGACCGGCTTCCCCTCCGCGTACGCGGTCGGACCCGGTCACTTATATCGATACGGCGCTCGGGAAGCCGTACGACCGGTGAGGGTCGACTGGGTCGGTCTGCGGCTCAGCCCACTCGGGGCGTACGTCCTTCTGGGTGGGCTGCTCGGCGAGCTGGGCAAGGGGATCGTGGACCTCGGAGACCTGTTCGGCGCGGGGGGCCAAGGCCTCGCCGACCGGTTCCGCGGCGCCGGCCCTCCCGCGGCCCGCGTCGCCCTGCTCGACGATTTCCTGCTGCGCCGCGCCGAGGCGGGACCACGGCCGAACCCTGAGGTCGTCAGGGCCTGGCACCGGTTGACGCACTCCGCGGGCCGTGCCCCGCTCACCGGCCTGGCCGCGGAGGCCGGATGGAGCCCCGACCACTTCGGCCGGGTCTTCCGCCGGCAGGTGGGTATGGCTCCCAAGTGCGCGGGCCGCCTGATCCGCCTCAGACATCTGCTGCGGCACGCCGAACCGGGCCGGTCGCACTGGCCGGAGCTCGCGGCGGAGCACGGGTTCTGCGACCAGCCCCATCTGAATCGCGACATGCGTGAGTTCATGGGGGTGTCTCCGGCGGCCTACTTCTCCCGGCTGCGGCCCTGCGGCTGCCTCAGCGCCCCCGTGCCGGAGCTGCGAGGATCGGATACGTCCAAGACGGCGGTGCCCTCCGGTCCCTAGCGTCCAGGTCATGAACTTAAGACGCCTCACGAGACCCCTGCGCCGGGGCGCGGTCGCCGTGACAGCACTGCTCACCGCCGCCTTCTACGCCGGCGTGCCCGCCTCACCGGCCCATGCGGACGACACTCCCTGGGAATCCCTCAACCAGATCGCGAACGTCGCGAACAGCCAGTTGTCGGTTTCCATCAACAACGGCGGGCCCGGCACGGTGTGCAGCCCCGGCTATCTGACGAGTTGCAGCGGCAACGGCGGCAAGGGCGAGTACTGGTGCGCGGACTTCGCCCGCTGGGTATGGTCCTACGCCGGATTCCGCACCGACGGGCTGAACGCGACCGCCCGCAGCTTCAAGCAGATGGCCAGCGCCTACGGCGCCGAGCACGCCACACCTCAACTGGGCGACGCCGTCCTGTTCCACAACACGGCCGGCGCCGACAAGGGTGTCGTGCACCACGTCGCCGTCGTCGTCAGCGTCTCGGCGATCACGGGCCAGGTGAGTTTCGTCAGCGGAGACGTCGGCGGACAGGAGAACACCCGCGGCCCGGAAGGCGACGAACAGGCCCACTACGCCCACACGGCCAAGGTGCGCAAGGACACTCTCGACTGGACGCCCGGCACCCGCTTCGGCGGAACCGAGGCCATCGACGGCTACGTCAGCCCGGTTCTCAACGGACGGCCCCTGCACGGCGGCGGAGGCGGCAGCACCGGCGGCAGCGGCGGGACCAGCAGCTACAAGAGCTGGGTGACGACGTTCTCCTCCGCTCCCGGGCGGGATCACGGCGGCACCCTGAACACGGGGCGGAACTATGTGTTCTGCCGCGTGTGGGGTACTCAGGTGGGTTCGGGCAGCGCGTTCAACCACTGGTGGCTATACACCGACATGGACACCGGCGGCCGCGACTTCGTCCCCGCGTACTACCTGAGCGGGCAAGGCAACGACACCGCCAACGACGAGAACGGCTCACCCCTCCCCGACTGCGACGGCGAGACCAGCGGCACCGGTCGCAGCGGAGGCAGATACTGGGTGCGCACCTTCAGCGGCGCGCCCGGCCGCGACGCCGGCGGCACCCTGAACGCGGGGCGCAACTATGTGTTCTGCCGGGTGTGGGGTACTCAGGTGGGTTCGGGGAGCGCGTTCAACCACTGGTGGCTGTACACCGATATGGACACCGGCGGCCGTGACTACGTCTCCGCCTACTACTTGAGCGGGCAGGGCAACGACGTCGCGAACGACGAGAACGGCACCCCCGTCCCGGACTGCAATTCCGGGGACGATGGCGGTGGCCGGTCCTGGGTGACGACGTTCTCCCCCGCTCCCGGGCGGGATCACGGCGGGTCGCTGTACGCCGGGCGGAACTATGTGCTCTGCCGTGTATGGGGTGCCCAGGTGGGTTCGGGGAGCGCGTTCAACCACTGGTGGCTGTACACCGATATGGACACCGGCGGCCGTGACTACGTCTCCGCCTACTACCTGAGCGGACAGGGCAACGACACCGCCAACGACGAGAACGGCGCGCCTCTCCCCGACTGCTGACGTACCGTCCGGTCCTGCCCGAAGCGACTCGGCAGGACCGGAACGCAGGCGGCGTCCGTTGAGGCCTCTGCCGATGCAATGACCTGTTTCTGAGGAACCGTCGGACGACCTGCCGTGTCTACTTCGGGTGAGGCCGCGCCCCTGCGGCCTGCGGAGGAGCGGGCGATGCTCAGAGCACGGTCGTTATGGGCTGACTATTGGCCATTGGCTGTACTTCCCGTCGCTGCGGGGGCGATGGATCTCTTTCTGTGGTGGCTCGGACAGCCCTGGAGCTGGTCGGACTGGGCATCCAGCTTCGGCTTGGGGGCGGTCACGACGATGGTCGTCGGTATGTTGCTCGCTCGCCGACAAGGGAACATCCAGGAGGCGCTCGCCGACCTGGAATTGACTGAGAAGGTCGCCTACCTCACGTTCTCGGTGTCGGCACTGCGGCAGGCCAGCCATCCCGAACGTACCTCAAGGGCGTTGTACGACTGCCGGGCTGGACTCTCGCTCGTACCTCTCGCACGCCGGCCCATGCAGGAGGAGTATCTGCGCACGGTCGCTCGAGTGCTGGAGACGATCGTGGACACGCTCGGTTCGTCGCTGCATTCCCACGCGCGGTGGACGAACAACGACTGGTCCAGTCTCGGCACCGTGGTCCAGGGCCTGCGGGAGACCGCAGTGTTCAATATGCGGAGGTCGCCGATCATGGCTGCCCATTGGTCCAACGCGATTGACACGAGGACGCGGGAGCTGTTGCGCATCGCGACCGCTGCCGTGCCCTTCGATGTGTTCCGCGTCCATTTCACCGAAGGACCAGACCGTATCCGTGCCGCGCTCGACTGGGAGAGATTGTCGGAGATGGCGGAACAGGACAACGCCGTCCGGCTGTCCGTGGTCTCCACCGACGTACCGCCCTACGCGCTCGCCACGCTCGATGGCTATTACGCCCCCTGGTACCGAGACGGGTCGGCGAGCGACGAGGTCGGATATGCCGACCGGGACGCCGTGCCCATACGGCACACGGAACTGGCGACCGACCTGTCCATGCTCCAAGACGATCGGCAAACCCGAATCGGAATGCTGCGGGACCGCTACTCGGCCCAACTCGACGGCTCGGGCCTGTCCTTGATCGTCGCGACCTACGTCTTGGGCCCGGACCGCTGCCTGGTACTCGACGGCAACCACCGCCTGACAGCTCTCGCTCAACTGGTCGCCCAGGGTTGCCCGGCCAGGCTCATCGAGTACCGCCTGACCGCGCCGGTGAACTCCGCGATCCTGCCGGATTTGATCCACTACCAGAACGACTGATGAACCTCCTCCCCCCGGCCGACGCTCCGACCTCGCCAGGGCACCGGCCATGGCCTTCACGGCGCTCTGGTCCCCACCCGCGACCGCAGCATCGCCGCCCCAGCAGGCACCGCACGAGAGCGCATGGCTGTTTGCTTCGGGACTCTCGCCACGAACCATCCGACTCGATGGCAGCTGCCACGACGGCCGCTGATCCACTACGCTCCGGTCCGAATCAGGGGGAAAACGAGATGGGTGCTGCGCTGGCCGAACCGACGGCCGTGGAACGTTCGCGGCACGTGAAACGTGCGGCACAGGCCGCCGGGGTCGGGCTTGGCGCGGCGGTCGGCTCTGCGCTCGCGACACGGCTGCTGCTGGACTCCAACGCCTGTCGGAACATGCCGGACTACGGCTGCCTCGGCTTCGTCGTCATGTGGTCCTACCTCTTGCCCGTCCTGACCTTTCCCTTCACCTGGGCAGGCCTGCGCATCCTCCGAGTCCGGCCCGCGTGGCTCACCGCTCTGCTCGGCACCGGCATCGGCTGGTATCTGATCCGGAACCTCAAGGCTCTCCAGTAGCTCCCCGGTGGCACGCAATACGTTCAACCCGCCGTATTGGCGGGCGCGTTCGTCCTCGGGGCCTGGTTCACCCAGTCACTCAGGCCGCTGTGGCCGCGGGCGGCCGTGGCCCTCGCCCTCGCCCTGCTGATCCCACTCGACTCCCTTGCAACCACACAGCTCGTCCAGAGCGAGCAGGACAAGGAACTGGCCGATGCGCGCATCCCCCTGCTCGGACCGCAACTGCCCGCGGGCTATCACCTGAACGGCGCCGGTGCCAATGGGTCGACAGCGGAGGACGATGGCACCTTCTTCTACCGGATCACACCCGACAGCCTGAACGGCGCGGAAACCATGGACGAGCTCCGCCAGGAGATCCAGGTGACCGTCGGCCCAGTTCAGCCGGGATTCACCCCGCCCTCCCACTGCGCCGCGCTCACCAGCGTCTACCCTGTGCCGTCACCCGCCTGTACCCCGGTGGCTCGTGGAGTGTTGCGGTGGTCGAGGTACGACTACGTCGAGTACTTCACCCGAGCCGGCGACGCCGTCGCAGTCCTCCACGCCCGCACTCCTCCAGTGAGCGACGCCGTTCTGCGAAGGCTCGCCGGCACCATGCGAGTGCGCCCGCCGTCGTACTTCACCGGCGGCTGACTCGCGGACGCCGTCAGCCTGGAGCCGATTCCGACCTTGCGCTCTGGTAGCCGCCCTCGGTAACAAGGAGAGCTCCATGGCAGTCCGGATCACAGACGCTGCGCCAGGAACAGGCGCCTTGAGGGCACTGTTTCGACCGCACGTTCGCCTGAACGTTCGCCTGAGTCGAACCGCCGATGACGAGCCGATCACAAGTGTCACAACCTGATGATCAGAGGCCGACAGGGCGCCCGGGACGCCGACCGACGGTGCAGGATCACGACTCCGAATTCGCTGAGGGGGATTACATGCTCACCAAATTCCGGGGCGCTGTGGCCGCGGCCGTCATGGCGGGCGCGCTGCTGGCACCCGTCGCCGTCGCCACCGATGCCGCAGCGGCTTCGTGCGCCAGACACACGACAGGTGTCTGCAAGGCGAACTCGCCCCACCCACGTGGGGCGACGGCCAAGTGCAAGGACGGCACCTACTCCTACAGTGCCAGCTTCCGGGGCACGTGCTCCCACCACCGGGGAGTCAAGTACTGGTACCGGTAAGCAGTTGGCGACTGTCCCCGCCCGGCTGCGGGCGGGGACAGTCGCCAAGCCCCTGTCGCAGCGAGCCGTCGGCGATCGGGGCATCCCGCGGTCTTCCTTCTTGTACTCCAGCAGGCAGACATGCGCGCCGTCGAGCAAGGCGCGGGCCGGGCGTGCGCGTCACTCCTCGACCTCGGTTCGCTAGACGCGTAGACGGCGGCGCTGGTAGTTGACGAGCGCGTTTCGGATGGTCGTTGGAGTTGGTGTGCAGGCCCACCCGGCGAACGGCCTACGCCTTCGGCTCCAACGGTGCGGTCGCCCAGGCTCGTTGGAGCGCCAGGGCATGGCCGCCGATCCCCCAGCCGACGTACTCCGGCGGGAGCCCGAAGGCGCGGATCTCCAACTCGCCGCCGGACTGGGGCCCGAGCGCTGCGATCCCGGCCGACGGCTGGCCGGCCTGATCAACCAGTACTGACGGTTCGGGTGCACCCGCGCAACTCCCGCCACTCCGGGTCGGAACGCGTCGAGCTGCGCCGCCCGAGGCCGCTCTGACCCGAGCCTGCACCGAACACACCGGCTCCGGCAGGCCATCCTCGCGCCGGAGTGCCAATGAGGGCACAACCCGACCGGGTGCGCCGCCAGGGTAGTGCCGCTGTCCGCCTGCAACGCTCAGGTCGGGGTAGTCGATCACTGAGGGACGGGGCTGCGCGAGAGCAACCTGTAATTGCCCTGCCAATACAGGAGGTAGGGAGTTCAGGTGACGGACGAACGACAGACGCCGGGTCCGGAGCAGCGCGAGGGCGTATGCAAGGCGTGCGGGAGCCGTCTCGCCCGAGGGCGCGACGATCCTGTGCGAGCACTGCGCCGGCCTGCTGGAACTGCCGGACAAGGAGGGGCTGGTGGAGGATGACGGGGCCGGGGTTCGGCGTGATTTCGAAGACCTCGGGGGTCGGCCCAAGGCATGACGGTGTTCTTGAAAGACGCACATCGGCAAGGTCTCCCCTTCGAGAACGCCCCTGGGTGGCGGGCACCGTTGCGGTCCTTGCCGTGCCCGCGCGTCAGAGAGACGACTGGAATCTCCCCCAGGGGGAGGTCCTACTGTCCTGAGCGACCGCACAGGCGATGCTGCGAAAGAGGTCTGTCATGACGACGTTTTTGTTGGTCCCGGGGCTTTTCATGGGTGGCTGGGCCTGGGAGGCGGTGGCCGCCGAGCTGACCGCGCAAGGGCACCGGGCGCTTCCCGTGACCTTGCCCGGCCTGGCCGAGCGCGCGGGGGAGGAAACCGCCGGCGTCGGGCTGGGCGAGCACACCGATGCCGTGGCGGCGCTGCTCGACGCGGAGGGCCCGGGGATCGTGCTGGTGGCGCACAGCTACGGCATCTTCCCCGCTCTCGCGGCTGCCGACCGGCACCCCGGGCAGGTCGCCCGAGTGGTGTTCGTGGACACCGGCTTCCCGGAGCCGGGTGAGTCGGTGGTGGCGCAGATGCCGCAGCTCGGTCTGCTGGACCATGTCGGCGGCGGTGTCATCCCGGTGCCCGAGGAGATCCCGGCGGTGCACGGCGTTTCGCCGGCGGAGCGGGAGCGCTACCACCGCCTGGCCACCCCGGAGCCGGTCCGGACCGTCACCGAGCCGATCGAGCTGACCGGCGCCTGGCTCAAGCTCCCGACCAGCGGGGTGTTCTGCCTGGCGAACGGCCTCAGCCTGGAGTTCGCCCGCACGCTTCACAGCACCGGCCTGCCTCGGTTCGCCAAGCTCGCCGAGCCCGGAGTCACCTTCTTCGAACTGGCCACCGGCCACTACCCGATGCTCTCCACCCCGGTGGAACT
This sequence comes from Streptomyces sp. NPDC005281, assembly GCF_040607495.1. NCBI lineage: Bacteria > Bacillati > Actinomycetota > Actinomycetes > Kitasatosporales > Streptomycetaceae > Streptomyces > Streptomyces sp. NPDC005281. The sequence continues at coordinate 20,760 of NZ_JBEXGX010000052.1, forward strand.
GGCCGACGTCCTGGTACGCGCGGCGGCCGGCGAGGGCGTCGGGCTGTACGAGGGCTGACCGGCCGCCGGCTGCGGCCGGTATTTGTCGTGTGACGGCGTGTTCTCGTCAGTATCGGGGGCTGGCCGTCATCCAGGAGGTCTTTATGATCGTGGTCTGGGCGGGTGACCTGGAAGCGATGCGTCCTGCCGGGGTGCGGAACTGGTCCGGCCCCGGTCTCAGGACATCAGCGGAATGCACCGCTGAAGGGCGCTGAGATCCGTGACGAGAACCGTCCGTCTGCCCGACGCGCAACCGGCCCCCTACCCCCGGATCCCCCGAGTGCATGGCGGGTCAGGGCAGGCCGCCCGTGTAGCACACCTGGCGAGCCACCTCGCGGAGCTTGATGTTGTTGTCCTGTGAGTAGCGGCGGAGCACGTCGAACACCTCGTGCTCGGTCAGGTGGTGGCGACCCATGATGATGCCCATGGCCTCTCCGATGGTGTGGCGCGTGACCACGGCCTGCTCCATCTGATCCAGATTTCTCCGCGCAGGATCAGGACCCCAGCGGCGTCGCAGCCTTCCATCAGTTCCATGGCCGACCCGGTGATCCGCTCCAGCGTCGCGTCCACCGACGGCTGTGCCAGCAGATCACAGGCCATCGTCGCCATCTGCCGCGCGAACCGGCGCCAGTCCATTCTGTCTCCGTCCCATGCAGGGCTGCTCTGCCCTCCACCCGGGCGAACACATGCCCCGTTCCGGGGCAGAGGCCGCCAGGAACGTGGAAAGAGCACACTGGACCGGCAGAATCTTCCCTCTGTCGGCAGAGATGCCGCGTCGGCGTGGCGAGAGATCCTGTCACTGGGCAAGCTGGTGACGTAGCGGCCCGGTCCATCAGCCCCCGAGAAACCGGGCCGCTCATGGGTCTTGGCACTCGTCCCGGCACTCCCGTGCTCAGCCCATTCCTGACAGCGGAGCGGCTCCGCTGTCAGGAATGGGCCAACCGGACTCCAGGGAAGTTCGCAGGTGCTGAGGACTCGGACGCCGCGCCGACCTGGGGCGTATCGCCTCTGGCGGGCAGCGGCGACACCTGCCCGGACCTGACCCCCTTGGTACATGGGTGTCGTCGCCGCCATTGCTCGAGGTCGCGCCGTAGGGCACCTGCTGGATGCGGTGCCCGAGATTCCCGGACGCGTTTGAGAGCGAGGCTGGATTCGGCGAAGCTGGGGCATTCGGGAAAGCGAAAGCCGCGCAGCGGACTTGCTGCCGGCTGGCAGGAAGCGGCCGATCAGCAAGGGGGACGAGGATGGCAGTGCCGGAGCCCGACGGAAGAGTTGCCCCTGCTGCGCTCGCCGCCACACTCACAAGGACGCTGGAGGCCATCGGGGCCGGAGCGTGCGTCATCGACGAGCGGGGTCTCATCATCGCGGTCAACGCCCACGCCGAAGAGCTGCTGAGCCGGCCAGCCGGCGATCTGCTCAGTCATGACGCGCATGACCTGCTGCACAGGGGCGTCCATGTACAGCCTTCCACGAAGGCTCAGTGCGCTCTGCGGCAGGCCCTCCATGCCGGCCGTACCGCCCAGGCAGAGAAGGACCAATTTGTCCGTGGGGACGCCGCTGCGCTGCCCGTCGCCTGGATGGTCACCCCCTACGACATCGGGGGCAACGCGAGCGGCACCCTGGTGGTCTTCGATGCCCCCGACCGAGAGCGGGACACAGAGTCTGAGCCGGAGGCGGTGGCCGGGCCGCTGCCGGAGCTGGAGCGGCTGGCCCTCCTGGCGGAGACCACGACGCGGCTGACCTCCACCCTGGACGTGGAGGAGGCGCTGCGCCGACTGGTGACGCTGGTCGTGCCGCGGCTGGCGGACTGGGCCGTCATCGACCTGATCACCGAGCGCGACGAGGTGTGGCGTAAGGCCGTCGTCCACGCCGAGGGCGACACCATGGTGTACCACGAGGAACTCCAGGGTCCGATGCCGCCGATCCCGGAGGAGTCCCCGATGCCGCTGTCCCGGGCGCTGCGCGGAGTGGCTTCCACCCTCGCCGGACCCGAGACCTACCAGCAGGCGCCGGATTCCGGTATCGCGGTGGAACAGCGCAGTCTGTTCGAGACCACCGGCATCCGCTCGGCGGCCATCGCCCCCATCCGCAGCGCCCGCGAAGTCCTAGGGGCCCTGACTCTGGGCCGCGCCGCGCATCCGGGAGACTTCACCTCCACCGATCTGCCGCTCATCGAGGACATCGCCCGCCGGGCGGGCCTCGCCCTGGACAACGCCCGCCTCTACCAGCGCCAGCGCAAGGTCGCCGAGACCATGCAGAACCACCTGCTGCCCCAGATGCCGCGAGTACCGGGACTGGAGATGACCGTCCGCTATCTGCCCGCGCCCGACGCCTCACAAGTCGGCGGCGACTGGTACGACGCCTTCCCTCTGTCCGACGGAGCCACCGCCCTAGCCATCGGTGACGTCGTCGGACACGATCTGGAGGCCGCGGCAGGCATGGCGCAGGTCCGCAACATGCTGCGCGCCTACGCCTGGTCCCAGACCAGGCCGCCCAGCCGGATCGTAGAACGGCTCGACGAGGCGATCCGGCACATCACCGACGTCACCATGGCCACCATGATCCTCGCCCGCATCGAGGAGGCGGACAGCGGCCGGTGGAAACTCTCCTGGAGCAACGCCGGCCATCCGCCGCCCCTGCTCATCAGCCACGACGGGATGGCCGAGTACCTCACCGACGGCCACGGCATCCTCCTCGGCGTCCAAGCGGGCCCCCGGCCCGACGCAACCGCCGTGCTGCCGCCCGGATCCACCCTCGTCCTCTACACCGACGGCCTCATCGAAGAACTCGGCCACACTCTCGACGAGGGCTTGCAGCGGCTGCGCCGACACGCCGCCGCACTCGCCCACCGCCCCCTGGCCGCCTTCACCGACCAGCTGCTGCGCCGGGTCCGGCCCCCCGCCAACAACGACGATGTCGCCCTCCTCGCCCTGCGGACGCCCGTTCGAAGGTGACTTGACCGGTATGCCGGGGCTGGACTGTCGGCGGTTCCTGGCAGAGTTGGTGCGGGCCGGGCACGGACGCGTACGGCTGCGTGCGGGGCGCCGCCCTCATCTGCCGTCTCTCCCGATGCTACGGGCAGGGAGTTCCGGCACCGCCGGTGATCCGCGTGTGGCCGCTCCCAGCCCTCGGCGCGCCTGTACGGGGCGTCAGGTCTCGTCCAGGCGGCGCAGGTCCTCCTCGTCCCACTTGCGGGTGTCACGCGGTTGGGTGTAGGGCTCCTTGCCGGGCGGCTGACCGCCGGCGATCGCCCGCTGCCGAAGGGTTTCGGCGTCGAACTCCAGGCCCAGCAGGATCGCCAGGTTGCTGATCCACAGCCAGATCAGGAACACGATGACGCCGGCCAAGGTGCCGTAGGTCTTGTTGTACGAGCCGAAGTTGGCAGCGTAGAACGCGAACGCGGCGGAGGCCACCAGCCAGATGAACAGGGCGAGGACGCTGCCCGCGGTCACCCATCGGAATCCCTTCACCCGGGCGTTCGGCGTCCCCCAGTACAGCAGCGCGATCATGATGACGACCAGGACCACCAGGATGGGCCACTTGGCGATCGACCACACCGTCAGGGCTGTGTCGCCGCGCCTGACGGGCCAGGGCGCCGGTGAAGACCACGATCACGGCGCTGATGAGGGCGAGCACCATCAGCACGACCGTCAGGCCCACCCGTACCGGGAGGATCTTCCACGCCGGGCGTCCCTCTGGCATGTCGTAGACGGCGTTGGCCGCGCGCATGAACGCGGCCACGTACCCGGAGGCCGACCACACCGCCAGGACGACGCCGACGATCGCCGTGACCGACCCGAGACCGGCGTTGTTCTGCAGCTGGTGGACGGAGCTGGTGACGATGTCGCGGGCGGAGCTGGGAGCGAACTTACTGACGTTCTTCAGCAGTGCGTCCGTGGTGTGTTTCCCCGTCAGGCCCAGCACCGACACCAGGACCAGCAGGGCCGGGAAGAGCGACAGCAGGCCGTAGTACGTCAGCGCCGCGGCCCGGTCGGTCAGCTCGTCATCCTTGAACTCGCGCAGGCTGCCTTTCAGCACGGCTCCCCATGCCGGCTTCGGCAGGTCGGTCGGAGTGTCCGGCGCGTGCCGCTCCACCTCGGGTCCAGGGCCGACTTCTTCGGGTGGCGGCGCAGACTCACGCTCGCGCCGTGGAGCCTCGTCGTCGGCGCGATGGTCGTTCCGGCCGGGAAGATGCAGCTTCATGGCCGCCGGGTACCCACCCGAATTCCCGCCATTCGAGATACTTCATGCGCAATAACTGCTGTAGCACTCCCAGCCCGCGCGTCCGTGGCTGTCGGGGATGATGCGGGTCGGCACCACGGGGGTACGCGTGATCGCGATGGCCGTCTCGTTCACCACCATCACCTGCGGCGCACCCGATCGATCCTCATCGCACGCAATCCCGCCCATCCCCCGCCGGCCTGCCTGAACTTGTGCGGACGCGGCCCGGCCGAGCGGTGTCAGGTTCAAGAGTCTGCCGCCCTCCCGCGACTTCCCCTCGGACACGAGGAGCCCGTGCCTGGCCACACCCGGCATCGGGCCTGTGCCACGTCTGAGCCAGGCCTGGACGCGCCGGGGCGTGTGAGCTGCGGGCGACGGGCTACCCAGGGTTCGAGAGGTTGAGCAGACAGCCTTTCCGGGTTCCCCGGAGTCTTCCTGCTTCGGGGAAACCCGCGATCGAGGCCAATAGCTTGCGAAGCAGCCGCGACCTCGGGCATCGGCATCAAGTGATCCGACGGACGCGCGGCCGCAATTTTCCGAGCCGGAGGCGGAAGACGACCGTCCTGGCCGGCCGGTGAGTGAAGGAGACCATTGCCGACAACCGCCCGAAGCTGCTCGAGGTCGGCTGTGCCTCGCCGCCTGCTTCGGCACAGCCCGGCGGTTGCGCGGCCGGTCAGGGCTTCAGGGCCTCGGCGAGAGTGGGATAGCAGTCGATGACCGTGTCGAGGCCGACGATGTCCACGACCCGCCGGACCGGCTCTGTCAGAGCTGCCATCCGAAGCCAACCATCCGCCGCCGCAGCATCGCGGTTCGCTGCGACCAGGACGTTGATGGCACTGGAGTCCATGAACGTGACCCCGCTCAGGTCGAGCACCGTCAGCGGCGATGGGTCGTCGTCCTCCACTCGGAGGGCTTTGCGCAGCGTGCCGAGGGTATCGGCGTCGAGTTCGCCGGCCAAGGCCAGGACACGGATCCCGTCGATGGCGGTCTGGTTAATCGACAGTCGCGCGGGCTGTCCGACCGGGTGATGAATGTCTGCCACGTGCCCTTCAACAAGTCTCGTCGTGTCAGGTCCTCGCCTTCCAGGGGAAGGCACGTCAAGAACCGCATCCTACGGACGATGCGTCCGTAGAGCCGTGCCGCAGGTAACGTCCGGGACAGTGCGTGGGCGGTATCGGACGGGGTACCTGGCGAAAACGGGAAGCGGGCGAAGATGAGTCATTCATCCGAAGGCGCCGGTGGCAGGCACGCGGAGGTGCCTTCGCCGATGGAGACTTCGCTTGCTCTGGACGTCCACGGCTCCCGCCTGGCGCAGGTCCGACATCTTGCAGCATCCTTCCTCACCACCACACGCGACACTCACGGCCTCTTGGTGCCGGACTCGGCGGTGGAGATCGTTCAGCTGATCGTGAGTGAATTGGTCACCAACGCCCGCAAATACGCCCCCGGCCCGGCCGTTCTGCGCCTGCGGATCACCGGCAACGCACTGCGAATCGAACTGTGGGACAGCAACCCGCTGCCGCCTGCCGTCAATGCGCCGGACCCCCAGCGGATCGGACAGCACGGCCTGGAGATCGTCACCGCCCTCGCCCAACGCGTCACGACGGAGGCGACGCCGACCGGCAAACGCGTCGTCGCCACCGTCGCCCTCAACGAGGTATGACAGTCCGGGTCAGGCTCGGGCCCGCGAATGCGGCCGCCGCACTTGTCGCTCCCTCGCCTCTTGCGAATGCCACGGACTGAACGGGTGCGGAAAGCGCAGCCCGCTCGTGATCGCCTGGATGCAGCCGAGGCGCATCACTCCAGCCCGCCGCGCCCCGGTCCGGAGACCGAAGAGCGCCTGGCCGAGAATGCATGGCCCGCCGAAAGGTCTGCTCTGAGACGCCGCCCGGACCCCTCAGGATCGGAGATCCTTGCTCCGCGCCGCGCGGGCCTTGGCCCAGGCCTCCGGAAGCTGTCGCTCCCGGGCGCCGGCAGCGGCCCATTCCTGACCGTGCAGGACACCCCAGGTGAAGCCGGACTCCCCCGCCGCGTGTGCGGAGGCCGCGAGCTGGCGCAGGGTGTCACGCGTGACCACGCTGTCGTGCTGGGCTCCGCTCACCCGCTGCACAGCCTGGACGCGCTTGCCGAGACGCCGCGCGGGTCCGCCCAGGGCCGGACGGGCCGCCTCCGCGGCATAGCGGAGCCTCTTGGCGGCCTTACGGGCGTTGTGGATCGCGGTATCGCGCTCGGGACCCGACGCCATGTCGAGCGCCGGCTCCATGCGCCCGGCGAGGCGGCGGTACTCCTTCCGGAGTACCTTGCCGAAGATTTTCTCGGGTTGGCCGGCCGCCTTGGCGGCATGCATGGGTGGCGCCTCGGTGAGGGATTTCAAATCATCCAGCAGGTTCAGGAGCGGTGCGATGCGAGCGCGTCGAGAGTGCGACGGCGCGCCTCGGTTCGCTGCGCCACGTCCCAGACTTTGAATTGTGCCTCGACCGGGCCCAGGACCAGCTCGCCGGGCAGTTCCCGCACGGCCGAAGTGAGCCGCTCGCGAAGTACTTCGTGGTCGCGTTCCACACCAAGTTCGTTGGCGAGCCACTTCAGATCGCGCCGGATGGGGTCGGTGGCTTCCCTGTCGAGGACGGGGCGGTAGGAACGCAGGCAGCCGCGCAGGCGGCGTGCTGTGGTGCGCATCTGGTGGACGGAGTCGGGCGCGTCACGACGGACCGCGGGGTCAAGGTCCGTGAGAGCGCCGAGGAGTCGGTCCAGGTAGGCCAGAACGTGCTCGCCGGCCGATCCCGGGACGAGGTCGGCGCGCGCACCATGCGCGCGTTCCAGGAGTGACGTGGCCTGTGTCAGGGCGTGGAGCACCTTGGACGGGCTCTGCGCCCGTTCGAGACCGTGCTTGCGAAGTACCTTCTCGACGCTGTCCAGAAGGGCCGGGTCGCTGTCCTGGACGAGTTCGACCTCCATCTCCGTCCAGGCCGTGCGTCCTTTGTCGTCGAGGAGTGCATGGGCGGACACCTCGTCCATGCTCAGCTCTGCCAGCACATCGCCTTCCGCATCGAGGAGATGGTGCAGGGAGCGGCTGGAGCGGATCCGCATCACGGGCCGCAGCGCTGCGCCGCGGGTGCGGGAGAGTACGAGATCCCGCAGCTCCTCCGGGACGTCCTGCGACATCAAAGGGGCCTGTATCTCCTCGCGCCTGTCGCCGGGGAGCGGGAGTTTCAGATGCCAGCCGGCATCTGTGCAGGGACGCCTGGGTGCGGGTCAGTCGCAGGTCGTCGTTGTCATAGTAGACGGCGTCCAGCTCCTGCACCCCCTGGTCCGCCACGGAGGCGATGCGGCCGGCGCCGGCCAGGTCGGCCAGCCAGGAGATGACGGCGTCGGCGGCCGCGTATTTTCGTTCTGTCTCTCGCGTCGAACGAACCATAGGTATCGCGTAGACCTATTCCCTGGATTCAAACCCTTTGGTGACCATTTCACCCTTATTGACGGCAAGCCGTCCAGTCACCTGCGGTTCATCCGGGACCGCAGTCCGATAGATCTCCGCCCCTGCCGGCAATCTGCCGCACCGCGTGCACCTCCGCACAGCGTCGACGCCCCGGACGTGTCTGCCCGGGCTCACGCATCCACCTCACCCGTCGCGGCTCGAGAGGACCTCCTTGACCTTGGCTATGGCGAAGCCCCAGCCCTGTGCCACGGTCGGTTTGCCCGGCACGGCGACTTCCTCGGGATTGGTGAGCACGTCCAGCACGACCGGCCCGGGCGTGCCGAGCGCCCGGCGCACACTGTCGTGCAGCTCGGCCGGATCAGTGACCCGTATTCCGGTGAGTCCGAGCGCTGTGGCGACCGCGGCGAAGTCGGGGTTGTCGAGTTCGGTACCGAATTCGGGCAGCCCCGCTTGCTCCTGTTCCAGTTTGACCATGCCCAGGCGCCGGTTGTCGAAGACGACCAGTTTTACCGGCAGGTCGTACGACTTGATCGTCATGAGGTCTCCGAGCAGCATGCTCAGGCCGCCGTCACCGCAGAAGGCGATGATCTGCCGGTCCGGCGCCCAGAGCTGCGCTCCGAGGGCCTGCGGCATGGCGTTGGCCATGGAGCCGAGATTGTAGGAACCGATCAGGCGGCGGGTGCCGCCCATGGTGACGAAGCGCGAGAGCCACACGGTCGCCATGCCGGTGTCCGAGGTGAACACGGCGTCCTGGTCCGCGTATCGGTCCACGGCGGCGGCCAGTGCCTCAGGGCGGATTTCGTGGTCCCGGTTGTCCAGGGCCGCACGCAGTTTCCCCGTCCAGCGGTGATCGTGCTCGGGGCGGGCCAGCCGTCGCTGACCTTCCTGCCAGCGGGCGAAGCGGTCGCGGGAGTCTTCCAGGTGGGCACGGTCGGGTGCCGCCTTCAGCAGCGGAAGCAAGGCACGCAGCGTCGCTCCGACGTCGCCTGCGAGGCCCACGTCCACGGGAGTCCGTCGGCCCAGGTGCTCCTCGCGGGCGTCGACCTGGACGACCTTGCAGTCCTTGGGGTACCAGTCGCGGTAGGGGAAGTCGGTGCCCAGCATGAGGAGCGCGTCGGCGTTGTCGAGGGCGTGGGAGGCGGCGGGGTTGCCGATCAGGCCGGTCTGACCGACCTCGTAGGCGTTGTCCTCCTCGAACCCTTCTTTCGCCTTGAGCGTGAGCACCATGGGCGCGGCGAGCAGATCGGCGGTGCGCAGTACTTCGGTACGGGCCTCACGTGCCCCCCGGCCGACGAGCAGGGTGACGCGGGAGGCGGCGTTGAGGAGGTCGGCGGCTTCGGTCAGCGCCGGGTCATCGGGCCGGGTGACGGCACGGTCGAGAGCGAAACGTGCCGGCCGGTCCTCGCTCAGCTCCCGGTCTCCCAGGTCACCGGGGACCGTCAGCACGGCGACTCCGCCCTGGCTGACGGCCGCGCGGACGGCGGTTTCGAGCATGCGGGGCATCTGGTCCGGGGAGGTGACGGTGGCACGGTAGACGGCCACGTCACGAAAGAGAAGGTCGTTGTCGACCTCCTGGAAGTAGTCGCTGCCGATCTCGGCGAGAGGAACCTGACCGCAGATCGCGAGAAGCGGTGTCCGGCTCTTGGCCGCGTCGTAGAGCCCGTTGAGGAGGTGGACGGAACCTGGTCCCACCGTTCCCATGCACACTCCGAGGGTTCCCGAGAGCTGCGACTGGGCGCCCGCGGCGAATGCCGCCGCCTCTTCGTGCCGACAGCCGACCCAGTCGACGTCGGGCGTGGTGCGGATGGCGTCGGTGAGCGGGTTCAGGGCGTCCCCGACAACCCCGAAGACGTGCCGGACGCCCAGTTCCTTCAGTGCGTCGACGATGACTCGGGCGACGGTACGTGCCACAGCAATGCCCTTCGATCGGGTGCGGTTGCTCGACGTGACGGCCCGGATCAGAGGGTGAAGCGATCCGGGTCGGCCGTCTGCCAGTCGGTTGCCCAGCTCTCGGGGACTGATGCGAGCAGTTGTCCGGGCTTGAGCCATTCATGAAGTTCGGCGTACGAGCGGACCGTGTGCGGGTCCACTCGCTGAAGCAGCATGTGGGGGCGCAGGCCGCGCGGATCGTCGACGCCCATCGCCGCCATGATCTGGAGCGCGCTGTTCACCGTCGCCTCCTGGTAACGGTGGACGCGCCGGGACTTGTCACCGACGTCGACGGCACGCCCGCGGCGCGCGTCCTGGGTGGCGACGCCCACGGGGCAGGTGTTGGTGTGGCAGCGCTGCGCCTGGATGCATCCGATCGCGAACATCATGGCGCGGGCGGCATTGGCGTAGTCGGCGCCCTGGAGCAACCGCTTGACCAGGTCGCTGCCTGTTGCGATCTTGCCTCCGGCGCCGATCCGGATCCGGTCGCGCAGGCCGACGCCGACGAGGGCGTTGTGCACGGCCATCAGCCCTTCGCCCAGGGGCAGTCCGACGTTGTCGGCGAACTCGAGCGGCGCCGCGCCCGTACCGCCCTCCGCGCCGTCGACGATGATGAAGTCCGGCGTGGTGCCTTCCTCCAGCATCGCCTTGCACACGGCGAGGAACTCACGGCGGGAGCCGACGCACAGCTTGAACCCGACGGGTTTGCCGTCGGCCAGGTGGCGCATCCTGGCCAGGAAGCGCACCAGTTCGCGTGGGGTGCTGTAGACGCGGTGGAAGGGCGGTGAGACGACGGTCTCTCCTTGCGGAACGCCGCGTACCCGGGCGATCTCGGCGTTCACCTTGGCGCCGGGCAGCACTCCGCCGATTCCGGGCTTGGCGCCTTGACTGATCTTCAGTGACAGGCATTTGACGCGATCGTGCGCCGCCTTCTCGGCGAACTGCCGCTCGTCGAAGCCCCCGTCGTCCGTGCGGCAGCCGAAGTAGCCGGTGCCGATCTCCCAGACAAGGTCACCGCCGGCGCGCAGGTGGTACTCGGACAGGCCTCCCTCACCGGTGTCCTGAGCGAAGCCGCCGAGCCTGGCACCGGTGTTGAGGGCGAGTACGGCGTTGGCCGACAGCGAACCGAAGCTCATCGCGGAGACGTTGAGGAGGGCCATGTCGTAGGGCTGTGTGCAGTCGGGACCGCCTATGCGCACCCGGGGCGGCTCGGTGGGGACCGGGCGCGGGGCCATGGAGGGGGTGAGGTATTCACTGCCGACCCGGTAGAGGTCGAGTTCGGTGCCGAACGGCTCCTCGGCGGCGGTCGCCTTGGCGCGCTCGTAGACGATGCTGCGGGTGTCGCGGTCGAAGGGGCGCCCGTCGAAGTTCCGCTCGATGAAGTACTGCTGGAGCTCCGGCCGCATCGCCTCCAGAGCGAAACGCAGGTGCCCGAGCAGCGGATAGTTCCGCAGGAGGGAATGCCGCCGTTGCCCGAGGTCGTGGAGGGCCACCACCGCGGCGAGGAGGAGAGGTACGGCCGCGAGCCAGTACCAGGGGGAAGCCAGCACAGAGGCGACAGCGGCGCACACGGCGAGCAGGAGCAGCAGGGCGATCAAGAGATTCTTCAGCACCCTGTCCATGTGTCCACAAGCCCGGCCACCAATCTGCCCGCGCTCGTTTCAGGCGAATCCTCAGGGCGGGCCCGCGCACTGGCGCCGCTGCACCTGGGGTAGCGCCGAGGTGAGCCCGAGAGCCTTCCCGAGCGCGGCAAAAAAACGCCGGCATCCAAGGGCGGCTCGCCATAAGGCACGCGGGCATCAGGAGCGTAATTGGCGATATTCGGAACGGTGGAATGCTTGATACGCCTTACTGTCAGCCGTCATGGATTCAGCCGTAAGGCCACGGCTCACCAAGTAAGTCAAGACTTACCTTTAGGAAACTTTGACCGTATGGTGTGGCTCGAATCGAAGGAGCCCCCTGTTGTCGAAAATGAATGATCCCGCTGTGCGTGCGGTTGAATTGGAGCGGGATTATGTGTCCTCCTTATATGAGTTGCTCACCGAGCGGCTTTCCGAGGCGCGAGTACACCGAGCGAGTGTGCTGAAGGCCCCGGCGGATAGCGCCGGTGAGGCATACGAGAGGGAAATCGCCGCCGAGCGTCTGGCCAGGGAAATCGGCCGGCTGGAGGGCGCCGAAAAAGGGCTGGTCTTCGGACGCATCGACCGGACGGATGGCACAGCCCTGCGCATCGGGCGGATCGGACTGCATACGGAGGAGGATGACCTGCCTCGGCTCGTGGACTGGCGCGCGAACGCGGCGCGGCCCTTCTACGAGGCGACACCGGTCCACCCGATGGACCTGCGGCGGCGCCGGCACCTGCGCCTCGAGGAGCGCACGGTCATCTCGGTGAGCGACGAACTGCTGGACGGGACCGCCCCGACCGACGAGGACGTCGTGGGGGACGGCCCGTTGACCGAGGCTCTGTCGGCACGGCGTACGGGCAGGATGCACGCCGCCGTCGCGACGCTCCAGGCCGAGCAGGACGAGATCGTCCGCTCCGCCCACCGCGGGGTGACCGTGGTGCAGGGCGGGCCCGGCACCGGCAAGACGGTGGTCGCCCTGCACCGGGCGGCCTACGTCCTGTACGCGTTCCCGCGCGCCACGGAGGAGGGCGTCCTGGTGGTGGGCCCGAACGCCCGGTTCCTCGAGTACATCTCCCAGGTCCTTCCCTCGCTCGGAGAGAACGACGTCGTTCTGGCGACCTGCGGGGAACTGGCCGGAGTGTCCACGGACACGGTGGACCCGTTCGATACGGCGCGTCTCAAGGGCAGCTCCGACCTCGCCGACGCCTTGGCCGGCCTGCTGTGCGTCCACCAAGCCCCCGCCGGTGACTTCACCGTGCGGGTCGGACAGGAACTGGTTCACCTGTCAGGCGAGGAAGTCACCACGGCACGCGACGCCGCCTTGGCAGCCGCACCGGGGCACAACCCAGCGCGCCAGGTGTTCAGGGAGCTCTTGGTCGACGCCGTCACCGACACGATGCGACGAGACATGGGTGACCTCCTGGAGCAGATCGACGCCGATGCCGCCACGATGACGGGCATGGACCTCGACCGGTTCACGGGAGCCGCCCAGCGCCGTACCGAAGGTGCGGCCGACCCGGGGCCGGTCCACGAGCTGGACCTGGACGCCATCCGAGCCGATCTCCTCGACGACGCCAGCGTCGACCGAGCGGTCGAGGTGCTGTGGCCGCGGCTGGTACCCGGTGACCTCGTAAAGGCCCTCCTGACGAACGCCGGCGCTCTCGCCGAGCGCCTGCCCCGCCTGACCGCGCGGGAGCGGTCCCTTCTGCTGCGCGGTCCGGACGGCCCCTGGACCGATGCCGATGTCCCGTTGCTGGACGAGGCGGCGAGCCTGGTCGACGGGCCCCCCGAGCAGACGTACGGGCACGTCGTCGTCGACGAGGCGCAGGAACTGACCGCCATGCAGTGGCGGATGATCGTCCGCCGCTGCCCGGCAAGGGCGATGACGCTGGTGGGTGACTTCGCCCAGGCAGGCCCGGTCGCGACAGCACGCGACTGGAAGGAAGCACTGAGCCCGCACATCGGACCGCGGTTCAAACTGCACGACCTGACCGTCAGTTACCGCACCACGCAGGAGATCCTGGAGAACGTCCGGGACCTGCTCACGCGGATCGCTCCGGACCAGAAGCCCACACGGTCACTGCGAAGCGGTGAGAGCCCTCGCACCGTGACCACATCTCCGGACGGGTTGGTCACCGCCGTCGTTCAGGAACTCCGCGCCCAGAGCACCGCGCACCCGGGCGAGCTTCTTGGAGTGATCTGCGCGGACACCAGGGTGAGCGAGCTGGCGGCCCAAGGCGTCGCTCACCACGCACGCATCGTGCCCGCGTCCGAAGCACGCGGCCTGGAATTCGACGGGGTCGTCGTCATGAACCCCGAGGAAATCATCACGGCCCGCCCCGGTGGGGAAAGGGACTTGTACGTAGCCCTGACCCGGGCCACCAAACGCCTCTGCACAATCACCGTCCAGCCCGCCTGACGACCCGGCGCCCGCGTCGTCGCCGCGGGCGCACCCGGCGCGGCACAGACACCGGCCCGCACGCAAGGGGCTGCACGCCGCCTCAGCCGCTTCAACCCCGGGCCATCGCTCAAAAAGTCGGCATACGACGCGATCCTGGAGCAAACCCACCACCCAGGGGGATGCCGCAACCGATCGGGGGTACTCAAGCACAGTCGGGCTCTGAAGCCGACGGCCGACGGGGGTCAGACCATTGGGGAGGGCTCGCCATGACGGCGACCGAGACGACAGAGCCGACAGAGCCGACCGGGACGACGGAGACGCGGACAGCCGAGCTGCCCGAGATCGCGGAACCGGCCCGGGTCACACCCAAGGATGCCCGGCAGCTGACCAGGCTCTTCCTTGACCGACTGGCTGTCCTGGAAGAGGGCACCCGCGAGTACCAGTACGCGCGCAACACGCTCATCGAGATGAACGTCTCCCTCGTGCGGTTCGCCGCGTCCCGCTTCCGCAACCGCGGTTCCGGGGAGATGGAGGACGTCGTCCAGGTCGGCACGATCGGCCTGATCAAGGCCATCGACCGGTTCGACCTCACCCGCGAGGTCGAGTTCACCTCCTTCGCCATCCCCTACATCGTCGGTGAGATCAAACGCTTCTTCCGCGACACGAGTTGGGCCGTCCACGTCCCGCGTCGGCTCCAGGAAGCCCGGGTAGAACTCGCCAAAGCGACCGAAGAACTCCGCAGCCGGCTCGGCCGCACCCCCACCCTCAGCGAACTGTCCCAGCTGATGTGCCTGAGCGAGAAAGAGGTCGACGAGGCCCGTCTGGCTTCCAACGGCTACGTCTCCTCATCCCTCGACGCGGCCATCAGCAACGGCGACGAGGGTGAGACCGCCCTCGCCGACTTCATCGGCACCGACGACCACGCCCTCGAACTCGTCGAGGACTTCAACGCCCTCGCCCCGCTCATCGCCGGACTCGACGACCGCGAACGGCGCATCATCCACATGCGCTTCGTCGACGAACTCACCCAGGCCCAGATCGGCGAACACCTCGGCGTCTCCCAGATGCACGTCTCCCGCCTCCTGAACCGCACCCTGACCAAACTCCGTGCGGGCCTGCTCACCACCCAGTGAGACGGCTGGGAAGAACAATCCGGCGGTGGGCCATCCTGCGAGCCCACCGCCGGTGTCATGCAACCTGGCACTGTGCTGGTCACCGCCGTACCCCCGGCTGAGCTTCGCAGGGATCTCCAGGACGCATGCGCAGGGGTGGCCGTTCACCGAGTTTTCAGCGCTGCCTCTCCAGGGTGAGGACGGGGACGCCTTGGTATTCGCGGATCGGCAGCATCGCGACCGATATTCCGTCGAAACGGCAGGCCGGCCGAACCTACGATGGCCCCCGTGCACCCGCTCTGGTTCGAATTCGATGAACACGACAAAACCCCTGAGAACTGCGATCCGTCCCAGCGCGAGTTTCTGCGCTTGGTTCGAGTAGTGCCTGGTCAGGTCGGCGGTTTTGGTGCGTGTCCTGCGGGCGGGTTGTGGCGTTGAGGGTGTGTGACTCCGGACGAGATTGCTGTGGTGCGTGGTGAGTTGGAGGCGTTCGGGGCGGAGGTGTTCGAACCGTTCGCGCGTAAGGATCAGCG
>NZ_JBEXGX010000053.1:0-29883 GCF_040607495.1 Streptomyces sp. NPDC005281
GCTGTTGAGTTCTCAAGGAACGGACGCTTCCTTTGTACTCACCCTCTCGGGCTTTCCTCCGGGCGCTTCCCTTCGGTCTTGCGTTTCCGACTCTACCAGACCGTTTCCGTATCCGATTTCCTCGGCGCTTTCCAGGTAATTCGCTTTCGCGTTTCCCTTTCCGGCGAGTCCGACTCTATCAGATCCTTTCGGGCCTGACTCCCAGTCAGCGGGGCTTGTCATCTCGGCTGCTGGGCCGTTCCGACGAGTGAGACATTAGCGGATTCGCGACTCCCGAGCTAATCGGGGTGGCGCTCTTTCGAACGCGGAATCCTCATTTCGCAAACATGCATGAAAACGAGCCGACGACGAGTCGTCGATCGTTGAATGATGGTGCGGAATGGCTGTCCGGGGACCGACCGGAGTCGGAGCTCACGTCGGACAACTCGGAGAACACTACGGACGGGCCTGGGTCGTGTCAACTGCGGTCCGGACGGACCCCCTGAGGCGTACGCTGACGTCCATGACTACGCGTACGTGCACCCAGCAGTGGTGGGCCGCCTGACGGCGGCCGTACACACGTATGTACCCAACGGCCGCCGCCTCGGCGGCCGTTCTTGTTTCCCTCCTGGGGAGCCGGCCGGCGGGCGCGGCGGCCTCGACCAGGAGGTTGAGAGATGACGCGGATCTTCAGTGGGGTCAAGCCGACCGGGCATCTGACGCTGGGGAACTATCTGGGCGCCGTACGCCGCTGGGCCGAGGTCGACCAGCACCGGGCCGAGGCCCTGTTCTGCATCGTCGATCTGCACGCGCTGACCGTGGACCACGATCCGGGGCGGGTCCGCAGGCTCAGCAGGCAGGCGGCGACCCTGCTGCTGGCCTCGGGGCTCGATCCCGAGTTGTGCACCGTCTTCGTACAGAGTCATGTGGACGAGCACGCCCGGTTGTCGTATCTGCTGGAGTGCGTCGCGACCGACGGTGAGATGCGGCGGATGATCCAGTACAAGGAGAAGGCCGCGCTGGAGCGGAAACGCGGCGGGAGCGTGCGCCTGTCGCTGCTGACGTATCCCGTGCTCATGGCGGCCGACATCCTGGCGTACGGATCCGACGAGGTGCCGGTCGGGGACGACCAGACTCAGCATGTGGAGCTGACCCGGGATCTGGCGGTGCGGTTCAACCAGCGCTACGGGCACACGTTCGTGGTGCCTCGGGCGACCCGGCCGGAGGTCGCGGCGCGGGTCATGAATCTTCAGGAGCCGACGTCGAAGATGGGGAAGAGCGACGACGTCGGACCCGGTGTCGTCTATCTGCTCGACGAGCCGGAAGCCGTGCAGAAGAAGATCATGCGCGCGGTGACCGACAGCGGGCAGGACGTCGAGTACGACCCGGAGGCCCGTCCCGGGGTCTCGAATCTGCTGGAGATCCTCGCGGCGTGCGAGGGCGGGGACCCCGGAACCCTGGCCGGTGCGTACGCGTCGTACGGCGCCCTGAAGAAGGACACCGCCAACGCCGTGGTCGAGCTCCTCAGGCCTGTGCAGGAGAGGCACAAGCAGTTGTGCGCGGACCCCTCCTATGCGGAGGGGGTTTTGCGGGACGGGGCGCGGAGGGCCAGAGAGATCGCACGGCCGACGGTGGACTCGGCCTACGAGGCCATCGGCCTGCTGCCGCCCTCGGCGGGATAGCCGCACCATCTGCCGCCGTCATCGGTCGGTCCGTACGCGGCCGGGCGACCGGACCAGCGGTCGTCCTCGGTGCCTGACCGGCCGCCGGCACCGAGGACGGCTCGGTGCCGGGGGCCGGGCGGAGCGGGAGCGGGCGTCAGCTGTTGCCGGAGGCGAGTTCGCGGCTGCGGTCGCGGGCCGCTTCCAGCGCGGCGATGAGTGCGGCGCGGACGCCGTGGTTCTCCAGCTCGCGGATCGCGTTGATCGTGGTGCCCGCGGGCGAGGTGACGTTCTCGCGGAGCTTCACGGGGTGCTCGCCGCTGTCGCGGAGCATCACGGCGGCGCCGATCGCGGACTGGACGATCAGGTCGTGCGCCTTGTCGCGGGGCAGGCCGAGCAGGATGCCCGCGTCCGTCATGGCCTCGACCAGGTAGAAGAAGTACGCGGGTCCCGAACCGGACAGGGCGGTGCAGGCGTCCTGCTGCGACTCGGGGACGAGGAGGGTCTTCCCGACCGCGCCGAAGATCTCCTCGGCGTACGCCACGTGCTCGGCCGTGGCGTGGCTCCCGGCGGAGATGACGGACATGGCCTCGTCGACGAGGGCGGGGGTGTTCGTCATGACACGGACGACGGGGGTGCCCTGGGCCAGACGCTCCTCGAAGAAGGAGGTCGGGATACCTGCCGCGCCGCTGATGATCAGGCGGTCGGCGGGGATGTGCGGGGCGAGTTCGTCCAGGAGGGCGCCCATGTCCTGGGGCTTGACGGTGAGGATCAGGGTGTCGGCGGTCTTCGCCGCTTCCGCGTTGCCGACCGGGGTGACGCCATGGCGTTCCCGGAGTTCCCTGGCCCGCTCCGGGCGGCGGGCGGTGACCAGGAGATCGGTGGGGGCCCAGCCGGCTCGGATCATTCCGCTGAGCAGGGCTTCACCGATCTTGCCGGTGCCGAGGACTGCGACTTTCTGAGGCATGGTTGCGGGTGCCCTCCGGGGTTGAGTCGTCCACGTTCATCCTCCCACCGGGACCAAGGGGGCGGGTCGGACGTCCGGTGGGCGGACGGAGCGGCCCGCCCGCCCGGCACGGCGGAGTCCCGCGACGGCTACGGAGTCCTGCGGCGCAGGGTCGCCGCCCCGAGGCCCAGGACCAGCAGCGCGCTCCCGGCGACGATCAGCACGTCGCGCACGAAGGTCGCGGTCATGTCGGTGTGCGTGAGGACCTCGTTCATGGCGTCGACCGCGTACGACATCGGGAGGACGTCGGAGATCGCCTCCAGGACCGGGTGCATGTTCGAGCGCGGGGTGAACAGGCCGCACAGGAGGAGCTGCGGGAAGATCACCGCCGGCATGAACTGGACGGCCTGGAACTCGGACGCGGCGAACGCCGAGACGAAGAGGCCGAGGGCCGTTCCGAGGAGGGCGTCGAGGAGGGCCACCAGCAACAGGAGCCAGGGGGATCCTGTGACGTCCAGGCCGAGAACCCAGACCGCGAGTCCGGTGGCCAGGGCCGACTGGATGATGGCGAGCGCGCCGAAGGCGAGTGCGTAGCCGGCGATCAGGTCGCCCTTGCCCAGGGGCATGGCGAGGAGACGTTCCAGGGTGCCGGAGGTGCGCTCGCGCAGTGTGGCGATCGAGGTCACCAGGAACATGGTGATCAGCGGGAAGATCCCGAGGAGGGACGCGCCGATGGAGTCGAAGGTGTGCGGGCTGCCGTCGAAGACGTAGCGGAGCAGGACCAGCATCACGCAGGGGACGAGGATCATCAGCGCGATGGTGCGCGGGTCGTGCCGCAGCTGACGCAGGGCGCGGGCCGCGGTGGCCGTCGTACGGGAGAGGTTGAGCGCGCTCGGGCGGGACGCCGGTGCGGGCCGTCCCGGGGTGCCGGGGGTCTCGGGCGCGGCGGGCGGCGTGGGCGGAGTCGGGCTGGTGGCCGCGGTGGAACTCATCGTGCGGTCTCCTCGCGGGGGTTGGATTCGGGGCCGGTGGCCGGGGACTTCGCGGCCGTGGTCGGCGCGGGTCGCCGCGCGGCCGCGACCGCCTCGTCCACGAGGTGCAGGAAGGCGGCTTCGACGGTGTCCGAGCCGGTCCGCTCGCGAAGGGCGTCGGGGGTGTCGTCGGCGAGGATCCCGCCCTCGCGCATCAGGAGGAGCCGGTGGCAGCGCTCGGCCTCGTCCATGACGTGGGAGGAGATGAGGAGGGTCGTGCCGCGCTGTTCGGCGATGGCGTGGAAGAGGGTCCACAGGTCGCGCCGCAGGACGGGGTCGAGGCCGACGGTCGGTTCGTCGAGGACGAGGAGTTCCGGGGCTCCGAGCAGGGCGACGGCGAGGGAGACGCGGCTGCGCTGGCCGCCCGAGAGGTTGCCGGCGAGGGAGTCGGTGTGGGTGGTGAGGTCGACGTCGGTGATGACGCGGGTGACATCCGCGTGACGGCGTTCGGCGGCGGCCCGGCCCGGGTCGAGGATCGCGGCGAAGTAGTCGAGGTTCTGGCGGACGGTCAGGTCGTCGTAGACGGAGGGTGCCTGGGTGACGTAGCCGATACGGGAGCGCAGTCCGGCGTCGCCCGCGGGGAGGCCGAGCACTTCGAGGGTGCCGCCGACCTTGGCCTGGGTGCCGACGGTCGCGCGCATCAGGGTGGACTTGCCGCAGCCTGAGGGGCCGAGCAGGCCGGTGATCTGGCCGCGCGGGACGGTGAAGTCGAGTCCGTGCAGGACGGTGCGGGTGCCGCGGACGACCGTGAGGCCTTCGGCGCGGACGGCTGGCGGGGAAAGGGGCACGGGTGTTCCTGTGGGGTCGGGCGGACGCGGACGAATAATCATCACTTGATGAATATTCCTCTCGTGGGCCATGCCGGTCAAGGGCCGCGCGGCACCCACCGAGGAGCCGAACGGCCGGGGTGGGGGCGCCCGGAGCGCCGGGGGCGGGAGTCCCGGGGGACGCGGGCCTCGGGAATGCGGGCCTCGGGGGACGGGAGCCTCGGAGGGCGGGCGCCCCGCGAGACGGGGGACGTGGGCGCACCGGGCGATGGCAGCACTGGGCGGCGGGAGCGCGGCGGTCGGAGCACCCGGCGATCGCGGGTGCCCGGCGACCGGAGCGGGGGGGTGACCGGAGCGCCGGGCGGCGCAGGCGTGCGTCGGCGCACCTCGGCGCGCGTCGGCGTGAACGGAACGGGGTCGTCCGCGGCGTCGCCAACCATGCGCTCCCGCGTTCGCGTGACATCGGCCCGGAGGGGCTGCGCGATCAACCGGCTTACCTGACAATGGATTTCAATGCGCGAAACGGCCCCGTGCCGTGTCGCCAGGTCCGTCGTGCCCTCCCCCGGCACGGCACCCACGCATCTCCCGCTGTCGACCGGAGGTGCTGTCGTGATGCGCAAGGCCGATCTGTTCGCGTCCCTCGTCGTCTTTCTGGTGGCGTTGCCCCTGTGTGTCGGGGTCGCCATAGCGTCCGGTGTGCCGGCCGAACTGGGGCTGGTGACCGGAATCGTCGGCGGGCTGGTCGCCGGCGGGCTGCCCGGGAGCAGTCTCCAGGTGAGCGGGCCCGCCGCCGGGCTGACCGTGCTCGTCTACGAGGCGGTGCAGTCGTACGGGGTCCAGGCCCTCGGCGTGCTGGTGCTCGGCGCCGGGCTCGTGCAGCTCGGGCTCGGGGTTCTCCGGCTCGGGCGGTGGTTCCGGGCCGTGTCCGTGGCCGTCGTGCAGGGGATGCTCGCCGGGATCGGGCTCGTGCTGATCGCGGGCCAGGTGTACGCCATGGGCGACGCGGCGGCGCCTTCCGGCGGGCTGGGGAAGATCGCCGGGCTCGCGTCGCTGGCCGGTGCCGCCGATCCCGTGGCACTGGCGATCGGCGGTGCCACCGTGGCCGTACTCGTGGGATGGCCGCGTTGGCGGCGGGGCGCACGGGTGGTGCCGGCGCCGCTGCTGGCGGTGGCGCTCGCCTCGGCCGCGACCGGGGCCTTCGATCTCGCGGTACGGCGGGTCGAGGTCAAGGGTCTGTTCGATGCCGTACGGCCGCCGTCCACGGCAGACCTGGGACGGCTCACGGAAGTGGGCGTGATCGGGACCGTGCTGGCGTTCGCGCTGATCGCCTCGGCGGAGTCGCTGTTCAGCGCGACGGCGGTGGACCGGCTGCACCGGGGGCCGCGCACCGACTACGACCGGGAGCTCATCGCGCAGGGCGCCGGGAACACCGTGTGCGGGATGCTCGGGGCGCTGCCCATGACCGCCGTGATCGTACGGAGTGCGGCCAACGTGCACGCCGGTGCGCAGACGAAGGCCTCGCGGGTGCTGCACGGGGTGTGGCTGCTGCTCTTCACGGCCGTGGTGCCCGCGGTGCTCGGGCTGATTCCGGTGGCGGCGCTGGCGGGGCTGCTGGTGCACGCGGGATGCAAGCTCGTGCCGGTGCGGGAGGTGCGGACACTGTGGCGCGGGCATCGCGGTGAGGTGGCCGTCCTCGCGGTGACCGCGGTGGCGATCGTGGCCGGGAACCTGTTCGAGGGAGTGCTGGTCGGGCTCGCGCTCGCCGTGGCCAAGACCGCCTGGGACATCAGTCATGTGCACGTGGAGACCGAGGACCGGGGCGCCGCGGGAATGGTCGTACGGGTGGCCGGCAACGCCACGTTCCTGCGGCTGCCGAAGCTGCTGGACGCCTTGGAGGCGTTGCCTCACGACCGGGTCGTACGGCTGGAGCTGGGCGGCCTGCGGCATGTGGATCACGCGTGCGCGGCGGCCCTCGACGCATGGGCCGCCGGGCGGGATCACGAACGGAGCGCCACCAGCAGTTCCACGACATAGGTCTCCTCCACGAACCCTTCGGGGAAGGCCTGGAGGAGACGGTTCCGTTCCTCGGCGAAGAACGCCCCGGTGGCCTCCTCGCCGAGGACCAGGAACGGGGAGTGGCTGCCGATGTTGGCGAGGCGGGTGTCGACCGGGATGCTTCGGCTCCAGCGGACCTGGCGGTGCTCGAAGGAGAGGCTGCCGCTGGGGTCGAGGGAAAGGAATCGGGCGGCGCGGGCGCCGCTGCCGTTCTTCTCGACCACCGGGTCCCAGCCGAGGAAACGCTCGGCGCGCCGGGCCGCCGCCTCGATCCACGGCACGTCGAGTGCCTCGGTGTTCCACCACAGGGCCAGCGCCCCGCCGGGACGCAGCACGCGCAGTGCCTCCGGCACCGAACGGCTCGGGTCCGTCCAGTGCCACGACTGGGCGTAGGTGAGGAAGTCCGCGGAGGCGGTCGCGAGGGGCAGGGCGTCGCCACTGCCCCGGACGATCGGGATGCCGGAGTGGACGCGACGGAACTCGGCGGCCATGCCGGGGCCGGGTTCGACGGCGAGAACCTCCGCGCCGCGGGCGTGCAGGAGGCCGGTCGAGATTCCGGTGCCGGCGCCCACGTCGACGACCTTGGCACCGGCCAGTGAGCGCGCCGCGAGGACTTCGACGGCGTCGAAGAGGGCGGGCGGATACGAGGGGCGGTTCGCCGCGTACTGCGCGGCGGCGGCGTTGAAGGAGTGGGCCCGCCGGGCGTGCTGGGTGGAGCCCGGAGGAGTGGAAGGGGTGATGGAGGAGGAGGGGGTGGAAGGGGAGGCGGAGGAGGCGGTCATGAATTCATGATCGTTGGTGGTGCGGGGGCGGAGGAGGCGGTCATGAATTCATGATCGTTGGTGGTGCGGGGGCGGAGGAAGGCGTTTTCCTGCCGTCCCGGCCATTTTCGGCCTGCCGTTTCGACGACTCCGCAACGCGGCGGCTCGGCAGTACTGGCCTCACCACCCTCACGGACCGCACGGACCGCACGGACCGCACGGACCGCACGGACCGCACGGACCGCACGGACCGCACCGGGGACGGATCATGACCGGGTCAGGCGCGGCGGCGCTTCTTCGCGGGGTTGCCGGCGCGGCGCGTGGTGCGGCGGGTGTACTGCTCCTTCGCCGTCTCGTACTCCTCGCGGTGGAGCTTCTCGCCCGGGGCCTCGGTGAGGGAGCGGAAGCAGTAGGCGAGGAGGGAGCCGACGAAACCGATCGTGAGCAGACCGCGCAGGGAGGCCTGGCGGTCGGGGTCGGGCCGCTTGGAGAAGGCGCCCGAGGTGTGGCGGAACGCGAGCGCGGTGCACACCGCGAACATCACCACGACCATCACGTTCACGAGCGCGCCCACGTCCGCGATGGCCAGGCCCTGAAAGGCGAAGCGGAGCACGAAACAGGAGGCCACCGCGGCGGCGAGGGAGCCGACGGCCACTCCGATCCGACGGCCGGTGTAGCCGCCGTCGTGCTCCACCCAGGTCGTCCCGAAGAAGCGCAGGGGCTCGGGCTGGGGCCCCGCGGGGGTACCGGTTCCGGTGCTGGTGCTGGTGCTGGTCTCGTCGCTCACTCGACGATTATCGCTCCGGAATCGGACCCGGCTGCCGCCGCGGGTGCCCTGGGGCGGGGGTCGGTCAGGAACACATCGCGGCGACGTAGCCGTCACTGCCGGTGTGCACGTACGCGTCGGAGACGAACTGCGCGTTGGCGATGTTGTCCCAGACCGTCGAGGTCCCGTAGTAGCCGCTGACCGACTCTCCCTCGGTCTGACAGCGGATCGGCACACTCGAACCCGCCGGGATCGTGCGGACGACGGGGTAGTGCGTGCCGGGTCCGCTGCGGACATTGACGCTGACGCCGGGTGCCAGCGGATACGTCCGGACGTCCGCCGACGCCTGGGACGCGGCCCCCACCACCGTCAGAAGCGCGGCGGCGAACCCACCGACCAGCGTGGCCCGTCTACCGGACATGGTCTTCACCGTGGTTCCCCTCGTTCGTCGTCAGGAGCACTTCGGTGCGACATAGCCGTCGCTGCCCGTCTGGACGTAGGCGTCCGAGACGAACTGTCCGTTCGAGATGTTGTCCCAGATGTTGCTCGTCCCGTACGGGCCGGCCACGGATTCGCCCGTGCACTGGCAGTAGATCGGGACGCGCGAGCCCGCCGGCAGGGTGCGGACGATGCTGAAGTGGGTGCCCGGACCGCTGCGGACGTTGACGTTGTGGCCCGGTGCGAGCGGGTAGGTGCGCAGCGCATCGGCGGCCAGCGGCTCGGCGGACAGTTCCTGCGCCTCCGTCGAGCCTGCGACAGCGATGTCTTCCACGGCCATGTCGATTCCCCCGTTGGTTGGTTCGCGCCAAACTTGTGGCGCGCGCAGAGGCTAGCAAGCCGCCGAGGTTTCGTACGAAGGATCGACTAGGCTCTGCGCGTCGCGCACGCGGTCGATCCCACGGGGGTGAGTGATGCCGCCACAGCGCAGCACCGGTACTGATTCGGAAGCGGAACATCCGCGCTATGCCGGGCAGTACCTGCTGGAGGCAAGACTGGGCTCCGGTGGCATGGGAGTCGTGCATCTGGCGCGGTCCGCCTCCGGGTTGAGGCTGGCCGTCAAGGTCGTACACGCCGAGTTCTCGCAGGACCCCGAGTTCCGGGGGCGGTTCCGTCAGGAGGTCGCGGCCGCGCGCCGGGTCAGCGGTGCCTTCACTGCGCCCGTGGTGGACGCCGACCCCGAGGCCGAACGCCCTTGGATGGCAACGCTGTTCATCCCAGGACCGACGCTCGCCGAACATGTGAAGCGGAACGGCGCGCTGTCCACGGACCGGCTGCGCCATCTCATGGCCGGCCTCGCCGAGGCCCTGCGGGACATCCACCGGGCCGGTGTCGTCCACCGTGATCTCAAGCCGAGCAACGTCCTGCTGGCGGAGGACGGGCCGAAGGTCATCGACTTCGGCATCTCACGTCCCGCCGACAGTGAACTGCGTACGGAGACCGGCAAGTTGATCGGCACTCCGCCGTTCATGGCGCCGGAGCAGTTCAGCAGGCCACGGCATGTCGGTCCGGCCGCGGACGTGTTCGCGATCGGGTCGGTGATCGTGCACGCGGCCACCGGGAGCGGGCCTTTCGATTCGGACAGCCCTTATCTCGTCGCCTACCAAGTCGTGCACAACGAGCCGGACTTGACCGGCGTGCCGGAGGAACTGCTCGACCTGGTCTCGCGCTGTCTCGCCAAGGAGCCCGAGGACCGGCCCACACCGGACGAGCTGATGACCGCGCTGCGCTCGGTCTCGGCCTCGTACGAAACCCGGGCCTTCATTCCCGAACAGCGCACCGGCGGCGGGGAGTCGGGCCCGCAGGCTCCGGAGTCGCGTCCGCGGCCGAGGCCTGCCCGGCCGGAGGGCGCCGAAGACCGGACCCATGTGGCCGCACGGAGGAGAGGCGGTCGCCCTCGTCGCCTGCCCGCGCTCCTCACGATCGCCGGGCTCGCCGTCGCCGGCGCCGCCGCCGGCGCCTTCGGTCTCTTCAGCGGATCGCAGAGCCCGGCGGCGGAACAGCACACCGCCGCACCGTCGAAGAGCGCCTTCCAGCCCTGGAATCTCGATCTGAGGGCTTCCGGGTCCGAGGCCGACGGCCAGCCGCGGTGCACATACGCGCATCGGGCCTTGCTGTGCGTCCGGCCCGGCGTCCTCGCCGCGGCGGTCGACCCGAACAGCGGCAAGGTGCTGTGGTCCCGGAGCGATACGGGGAAGGCGAGCACCTTCGCCACCCCGGCCCCGGTCCTCTCCGGCGGGCTTCTGCTGGTCGGCGACGGGGAAGGGCACCGGCTGATCGCGCTGGACCCCGGAACGGGCGCGACACGGTGGAGCCGGGACGTCACGCGCTACGACGGCCGTATCGCCCATGTCGACGGCATGGTCCTGCTGACGGGCCCCGATTCCGAGGTCATCGCCCTGAACGCCGCCACCGGCGAGGAGAAATGGCGTCACGCCATCCCCGGGGTGAACCTTCCCCAGTTCCACTCGTTCGGCGACGGCGCCGCCTACGTGGTCTCGGCACCGACGGCGACCGAGACCCGGGTGGCCGCCGTGGACCCGCAGACCGGTGCCACGACCTGGCGGCGGACCCTCAGCGGGGAGCTGAGCGTGGTGGCCGCCCACGACGGAAGCGTCTGGTTCACGTCGGTCACCGTCGACCAGTACACGGACGCCGTACTGCGCTACGACGTGACGGACCGCAGGATCCACCGCACCGCGCTGCGCATCCCGCAGGCCCAGGCGCAGGTGGCCGTACAGGGGGACGTCGCCTATCTGCTGGGGTACGACGGTTCGCTGGTCGCCGTGAACACGAAGACGTCGAAGCAGCTGTGGCGGGTGGAGACATCCGTCAGCAAGGCGTCGGCCCCCACCGTGGCGGGGCGTCGTCTCTATCTCACCGCGGTGGACGGGCGTCTCCTCGCCGTCGACACCGGCCGGGGTGCGTTGCTCGGCCAGACCAGGGCGCGACCGGACGGCGACCGTGGCTCACTCGTGAGTGCGCTGCCCGCCCCCCTGACGGCCGGCACCCGCGTCTACGCCACCGCCCCCGACGGCTCCCTCTTCGCGGTGGACGGGCGGGATCCCGCCCGCTGGTGAGACGCCAAAGGGGCCGCCCCGGCGGGAGCGGCCCCTTCACGAGTTCTGCGGCGCCGGCGGCTAGCCCAGCTTGGAGACGTCGCGCACCGCGCCCTTGTCCGCGCTCGTCGCCATCGCGGCGTACGCGCGCAGGGCGGCGCTCACCTTGCGCTCGCGGTTCGCGGGGGCGTAGACGCCGTTCAGGGCCTCGCGGCGGGTGGCCAACTCCTCGTCGGACACCAGTAGTTCGACCGAGCGGTTCGGGATGTCGATACGGATGCGGTCACCGTCGCGGACGAGGGCGATCGTGCCTCCGGACGCGGCCTCGGGGGACGCGTGGCCGATCGAAAGGCCCGAAGTCCCGCCGGAGAAGCGGCCGTCGGTGATCAGGGCGCAGGTCTTGCCGAGTCCGCGGCCCTTGAGGAACGAGGTCGGGTAGAGCATCTCCTGCATGCCGGGGCCGCCCTTGGGACCCTCGTAGCGGATGACCACGACGTCGCCGTGCGTGATCTCCTTCTTGAGGATCTTGTCGACGGCCTCGTCCTGGGACTCGCAGACGACCGCGGGACCCTCGAACGTCCAGATGGACTCGTCGACACCGGCCGTCTTCACGACGCAGCCGTCGACGGCGAGGTTGCCCTTGAGGACCGCGAGGCCGCCGTCCTTGGAGTAGGCGTGCTCGGCGGAGCGGATGCAGCCGCCCTCGGCGTCCTCGTCCAGTGCCAGCCAGCGCTCGGACTGGGAGAACGCCTCGGAGGAGCGGACGCCGCCGGGGGCCGCGTGCCACAGCTCGATCGCCTCGGGGGACGGGGAACCGGCGCGCACGTCCCACGTCTTGAGCCAGTCGGGCAGGGACGGGCTGTGGACGGAGTGGACGTCCTCGTTGAGCAGGCCCGCGCGGTGCAGTTCGCCGAGGAGGGCGGGGATGCCGCCGGCGCGGTGCACGTCCTCCATGTAGTACGTGCGGTCCTTGGCGACGTTCGGGGCGACCTTGGCGAGGCAGGGCACCCGGCGCGAGACCTCGTTGATCTCGTCCAGGCCGAAGGGGACGCCCGCCTCCTGGGCGGCGGCCAGCAGGTGCAGGATCGTGTTGGTGGAGCCGCCCATGGCGATGTCGAGGGCCATGGCGTTCTCGAAGGCCGCGTGGGTGGCGATGTTGCGCGGCAGGACCGACTCATCGTCCTGGTCGTAGTAGCGGCGCGTGATGTCGACGACCGTGCGGGCCGCGTCCTCGTACAGGCCCTTGCGGGCGGTGTGGGTGGCGAGGACCGAGCCGTTGCCGGGCAGGCTCAGGCCCATGGCCTCGGTCAGGCAGTTCATCGAGTTGGCGGTGAACATGCCGGAACAGGAGCCGCAGGTCGGGCAGGCGTTCTCCTCGATACGGAGGATGTCCTCGTCCGAG
Source organism: Streptomyces sp. NPDC005281 (assembly GCF_040607495.1). NCBI lineage: Bacteria > Bacillati > Actinomycetota > Actinomycetes > Kitasatosporales > Streptomycetaceae > Streptomyces > Streptomyces sp. NPDC005281. The sequence goes on from NZ_JBEXGX010000053.1 coordinate 12,425, forward strand.
ATCGTGTCGTTCACGGCGTCGGAGATCGCGTCGACCAGGTCGAGCGTGCGGACCGTGCCGTCGACCAGGGTGGCTCGGCCGGACTCCATCGGGCCGCCGGAGACGAAGACCGTCGGGATGTTCAGGCGCAGGGCGGCCATGAGCATGCCGGGGGTGATCTTGTCGCAGTTCGAGATGCAGATCAGGGCGTCGGCGCAGTGCGCCTCGACCATGTACTCGACCGAGTCCGCGATCAGGTCGCGGGAGGGCAGGGAGTACAGCATGCCGCCGTGGCCCATCGCGATGCCGTCGTCGACCGCGATCGTGTTGAACTCACGGGCGATGCCGCCTGCGGCCGTGATGGCCTCGCTGACGATCCGGCCGACGGGCTGGAGGTGGGTGTGACCCGGCACGAACTCCGTGAAGGAGTTGGCGACCGCGATGATCGGCTTCCGTCCGATGTCCGCGCCCGGTACACCGGAAGCGCGCATAAGGGCGCGCGCACCCGCCATATTGCGGCCGTGGGTGACTGTGCGGGACCTCAGCTCGGGCATCGTCGCTCGCTCCTTCGGAGAGTTAAGACTGAGGTCGAGCGTACGCCGGTGCTCCAGGATCCGGACAGGGCGTCCGGATCTCGGGACGCAGATCTCGACCAGCGGCCACCTTGGTGTGGCATACGCGCACGTCAGAGGCGTAGTGACGCGACTGACCGGCCTTACCTGCGGATCCGCTCGCTCATGGGTTCGTCAGGTGTCCCTGCACCACGGGCGCCACCCCGGCCACGACGCGCTCCAGGTCGACCGAGGCCAGCGGCTCGACCTTGATCACATAGCGGAGCATCGCGACCCCGACGAGCTGGGCCGCGGCCAGTTCCGCGCGCAGCTCCGCGTCCGGGACGTCGAGCCGGCCCGCGACCCGGCGCAGCAGCTGGGCGGCCACGAGCCTGCGGAAGACGGCGGCGGCGGTGTCGTTGTTCACCGCCGAGCGGACGATCGCGAGCAGCGGGGTACGGCTCGTGGGGTTCTCCCAGATGCCGAGGACGAAGCGGGTCAGGCGTTCGCCGACGCCGTCGATGGAGCCCTCGACGATCTTCTCGGGCGCGCCGAGCGCGGGGGCGAAGGCGACCTCGATGGCCGCCTCGAAGACCTGTTCCTTGGTGCCGAAGTAGTGGTGCACGAGGGCCGAGTCCACACCGGCGGACTTGGCGATGGAGCGGACCGACGTCTTCTCGTACCCGCGCTCGGAGAACTCCTCGCGGGCCGCCTCCAGGATGCGGTCACGGGTGGCGGGGCCCGCCTCGGTCTGGGTACGGGTCGGGCGTCCCCGGCCGCGGCGGGGGGCGGGGTCCGTCATCCGCGGGGCACCTTCACGGCCGAGGCGAGGTGGAGCCGGGTGAAGGCGAGTGCCTCGGCGAGGTCGGCCTCGCGCTCCGCGCTGGACATCGCCCGGCGGGTGTTGACCTCGATGACCACATGGCCGTCGAAGCCGGACAGCGCGAGACGGTCGAGGAGTTCGGCGCAGGGCTGGGTGCCGCGGCCCGGGACCAGGTGCTCGTCCTTGCTGGAACCGTTGCCGTCGGCGAGGTGGACGTGTCCCAGGCGGTCGCCCATGCGGTCGATCATCTGGAGGGCGTCGGTGCGGGCGGTCGCGGTGTGGCTGAGGTCGATCGTGAAGTGGCGGTAGTCGTCCTTCGTCACGTCCCAGTCGGGGGCGTACGCGAGCATCTCGCGGTCGCGGTAGCGCCACGGGTACATGTTCTCGACGGCGAACCGTACGTCCGTCTCGTCGGCCATGCGCCAGATCCCGGTGACGAAGTCGCGGGCGTACTGGCGCTGCCAGCGGAACGGGGGGTGGACCACGACCGTGCTCGCGCCGAGCTTCTCGGCGGCGGCCCTGGCGCGCTGGAGCTTGGTCCACGGGTCGGTGGACCAGACGCGCTGGGTGATCAGCAGGCAGGGTGCGTGAACGGCGAGGATCGGCATGCGGTGGTAGTCGCTGAGGCGGCGCAGCGCGTCGATGTCCTGGCTGACGGGGTCGGTCCACACCATGACCTCGACGCCGTCGTACCCGAGGCGCGCGGCGATCTCGAAGGCCGTCGCGGTGGACTCCGGGTACACGGAGGCCGTGGACAGGGCGACCTTCGCATCCGGGATGCGCACCACTGGTTCTGCCACGAGGGACAGCGTACGGGGTGCTTACGGGGGTCGGGCGGGGGGCGACGAGCTTGGCCGGGAGCCTTCCGCGGGGCTCCGGCCGGGGTGGATCGGCCCCCGGCTCGGGGGTGGGCGGGCCCCCGGCCTGGGGTGCTTGTGCCTCCGGCCGAGGGTGGGGTGGAGGCGGCCGGGGGCCTTCGGGCCGGGTCCGCCTGTGATCGATGCCACGCCCTGCCGGGGGGTCGTGGGCGCCTTCTCGCCGTGGGCCCGGGCCGGGTGGCGGCTTCCCCTTGCAGGGGGCTGAGCGCGCCGTTCCCCGCGCCGCCTGCGGGGCGCTTGCCCCCGGGGCGTTCCACGGGACCGCCGGGGCGGCGCCCCATCGCCCAGGGCGTTCAACGGACCCGTTGAGTCGGCGCCCCATCGCCGTTGAGCCAAGGACCGGCGGCGGCTTCCCCTCGTACGGGGCCGAGCGCGCCGTTCTCCGCGCCCCCTCCGGGGCGCTTGCCCCCCGGGGCGTTCCACCGAAGCGGCGGCCCATCACCCAGGGGCGTTCCGCGGAACCCGGCGGGGTGGCTGGGTGGCTGGTTTGTCCTCGGTTACTCCGAGGCCATCTGGTCCAGGCGGCGCAGGATCACGCCCTCCCGCAGGGCCCAGGGGCAGATTTCCAGGGTTTCGACGCCGAAGAGGTCCATGGCGGCCTCGGCGACCAGGGCGCCGGCGAGGAGCTGGCCGGAGCGGCCCGGGGAGACACCCGGCAACTCGGCCCGTTCGTCGGCGGTCATGGACACGAGGCGGGGGACCCAGTCCTCCAGCGAGCGGCGCTTGAGCTCGCGCTGGACGTACAGGCCGTCGGTGGAGCGGGCGGCACCGGCGAGCCGGGCGAGCTGCTTGAACGTCTTGGAGGTGGCGACCACATGGTCCGGGGCGCCGAAACGGCTGAACTCCCCGACCGTCCGGGCGATCTGGGCCCGCACATGCCGGCGCAGCGCCCGCACGGCCGCCGGGTCCGCCGGGTCGGTGGACAGCCAGCCCGCGGTCAGCCGGCCGGCACCGAGCGGCAGCGACACCGCCGCGTCCGGCTCCTCGTCCATGCCGTACGCGATCTCCAGGGAGCCGCCGCCGATGTCGAGGACGAGCAGCTTGCCCGCCGACCAGCCGAACCAGCGGCGGGCCGCCAGGAACGTGAGCCGTGCCTCCTCGGCACCGGTGAGGACCTGGAGCTCGACATCGGTCTCGGCCTGCACCCGGGCGAGAACCTCGTCGGCGTTGCGCGCCTCGCGCACGGCCGAGGTCGCGAAGGGCAGCATGGCCTCGACGCCCTTGTCCTCGGCGGCCTCCAGGGCGTCATGGACCGTCTCGATGAGCTTGTCGACGCCTTCGGGGCCGATCGCCCCGCTCTCGTCGAGCAGTTGGGCAAGCCGCAATTCGGCCTTGTGCGAGTGGGCGGGCAGGGGGCGGGCGCCGGGGTGCGCGTCCACGACCAGCAGATGCACCGTGTTCGATCCCACGTCGAGGACACCGAGTCTCATGTACGGAACGCTACTGCCCGCACGGCGATTCACGTGGGGTGGGGCGAAAGCCCACGTAGAACGGTGACCTCCGCGCGACCACCAGGGCGTCCCCGGAGCGGGCCGAAGCGACTTACCCTGGACGCGTGCCAAAGACGAAAAAGGCGAAGTCCGACAAATCGGCCACGGGCTCCGCGCAGGCGAAGGCCACCAGGTCCGGGAAGCCCGTGAAGAAGAGCGACGAGAAGGGTCTCGACTTCGCTCGCGCATGGGTGGAGTTCCCTGATCCCGCCGACGACGAGCAGGTGTTCCGGTGCGATCTGACATGGCTGACCTCTCGCTGGAACTGCATCTTCGGCAGCGGCTGCCAGGGCATCCAGGCGGGCCGCGCCGACGACGGCTGCTGCACGCTCGGGGCGCACTTCTCCGACGAGGACGACGAGAAGCGGGTGGCGGGGCACGTGGCCCGGCTCACGCCGGAGATCTGGCAGAACCATGACGTCGGCGTGGAGACGGGCTGGGTGTCCAAGGACGAGGACGGGGACCGCCAGACCCGCCCGTACGAGGGCTCCTGCATCTTCCAGAACCGTCCCGGGTTCGCCGGGGGCGCGGGCTGCTCGCTGCACATCCTGGCTGTCAAGGAGGGCCGCGAGCCGCTGGAGACCAAGCCGGACGTCTGCTGGCAGCTGCCCGTGCGGCGCACGTACGAGTGGATCGACCGGCCCGACGACACCCGTGTGCTCCAGGTCTCCATCGGCGAGTACGACCGCCGCGGCTGGGGGCCGGGCGGCCACGACCTGCACTGGTGGTGCACCTCGGCGACCTCGGCACACGGCGCCGGCGACCCGGTGTACGTCTCGTACCGTCCGGAGCTGATCGAGCTGATGGGCGAGGCGGGGTACGACCGCCTGGTCCAGCTGTGCGAGGAGCGGCTGGCCTCGCAGCTGCCGCTCCTGGCTCCGCATCCCGCGGACCCGGTGGGCTGAGTCCGCGTCCGGGCGGTACGACAGGTGGGCCCGAGGCCTTTCGCGTCGTACGGCCGGTGAGCTCGAGTTCCCTCGTGCCATACGGCCTGTGAGCCCGGGCCCGGTCGCGTCATACGGCCCGTGAGCCCGGGCTCCGTCGCGTCGATCGATCGGTGCGCGGGGTGCCTACGGCGTGCCCGTGCCCGGGTCGCCGCTGTCGCCCGGCGGGGCCGAGGAGGTCCCCGGGTCCGGGGAGGACGAGTCGGTGCCGGTCGGTGTCGGCGTCGGGTCGGACGGAGTCGGCGACGGGTCGTCGCTGGGGGGCGCGGCCGGGGTGGAACCCGCTCCCGAGGGCGCCGGAGCGCTCGTGCCGGGGCCCGGCCTCCCGCCGGGAACGGCCGAGCCGGCCTTCCCGTACCCGGTGATCGTGACCACCGCGCCCGCCGGGGCGATCGCCACCCGCGCGGTCCAGTGGCCCGCCGGCTCGCGAAGGTGGTCGACGTACACCTTGACCGTCAGCGACTCGCCCGGATCGAGCGTTCCCGAGGACTGGCTGAGGTAGAGCCAGGACACACCCGTGCGCGCGGACCAGCGGACCGGGGAGCTGCCGGACGCGGTCAGCGTGAGCAGGGTCGTGTCGCCGCTGGTCCCGGCCGCCACCGACAGGTGTCCCGGAGTGGCTCCGCGGGCGCTGACGACCTCGACGGAGACGTCCGACGAGCCGCCGCCCCCGGTGTGGCGGGAGCCCGGTCCGGCACTGGCGTTCCCGGCGTTCTCGTAGCCGCCCGACTGTCCGCCGTTCAGCCCCTCCGGGTCCTGCGCCCCGCTCGTGCTGGCCGGACGCCCGTCCACTCCCTCGCCGGTCAGGGGCGCGCCCCGGTACGCGGCCCACAGGGCGATAACGGGTGCGGCGACGACGGTGGCGACGATGGTCGTCGTGACGGCACGCGCGCGCAGCCGGTCCCTTCGGGCGGCATGGTCCTTGGGATCCATCGGAAAGCCGCGCCGGTCGAAGCGCGGAGCGCTGCCCCGCGCGCGTGGGGAGTGCGCCATCGCGGTGCGCAGGGCCGCGTGCGGGGCCCGGAGCACGGGTAGCGCCGCGGGCGTGACGCTGGTGCCCGGCCAGGCGCCGGGGACCGCGCGTTCGGCGGTGCGGCGGCAGCGGGGGCAGTCGTCGACGTGCCGGACCAGCTCGCCGCGCAGGGTGGTGCTCAGGACGAGCCGGCTGTCGCCGGTGAGCCTGGCGACGCTGGGACACGCGCCGGTCTCCACGACGGTGAGGGCCGCCCGGGTGCGTTCGACCTCGCAGGCGGCGGAGGCGAGCAGCTCGCGAGCGACGGTCGGGTCCATGCCGAGGACCGCGGCGACCTCGTGGGCGGCGAGCTGGTGGCGTACCGCGAGTTCGAGGGCCTCGCGCTGCTCCGGGGTGGTGCCCGCGGCCTCCGGCCAGGCCAGCAGGGACAGTTCGCGGCGCCGGTCGTCCTGGACCTCCTCGGCCACGGGCACGGCGCTCAGCGCCTCGGCCGCGCGCCGGTCGGCGGCGGCCTTGTGCGCGCCGGCGGATGCGGCCCCTTCACGGAGTCCCCCCGTGGCTCCCTGGGGGCCGCCCCCGCGGGGTGTGTGCCGCCCGGAGGCGTGCGCCGCCTGGCGCTTGCGCCGGGCTTCGGTGAGCTTGCGCAGACAGGACCAGCGGGCGAGCGCGTAGAGCCAGGCCCTGCGGTCGCCGGCGGCCTCCGGACCGCGCTGGCCGCGCCGCTCGGCGAGCGCGAGGGCGTCCCCCAGGGCTGCGGTGGCCGCGTCGTGGTCGCACAGCACGGACAGGCAGTAGGTGAACAGACCGTCCAGATAGGGCTCGTAACGCGCGGGGGGACGCTGGACCAGCGTGCGCGGGGTCGCACCACGGGGCACGGCCGTCCGCTTGCGCGCGGCTCCGTACGCCCGGTGTGCGCCGGTGGTGTGCGTTGAGGTCTCCGGACTGCTGCTCATCACCCGTGCGACCGTAGGTGCCCGGGGCCAGGCCCTTCCTCCCCCTTGAGCACATTTAATCCGTACGGGTGAAACGATCCCTCATAAGAGGACAGGAACCCCCGACCCCTGGCCTTGGCCGTCACCGGCGGCGATGGCACTCCGTGGCAGATGGGACGTCTGCGAGCCCGTGCGGGGCCCGGTCGCGCGGGGGTGGGAAGGGAGCACGGGGGCTCGCGGCACGGGTTCGGCGGGGCTGGACCCACGGGGGCGGGGGCCTGGGGGCGAGGGCTCGTGGGCGGGCCCCGGACCGGGGCCCCGAGCCGGGTGCGGGCGGGTTCGCACCGGCGGGTGCCGGGTTGTCAGTGGGTCCGGCTACGGTTTCGGTCATGGCTGTCCGTACGAAATCCGCGAAGGACCGGCCGTCCTACCGCTGCACCGAGTGCGGCTGGCAGACGGCCAAATGGCTCGGCCGCTGCGCCGAGTGCCAGGCATGGGGGACGGTCGAGGAGTACGGCGCGCCCGCCGTGCGTACGACGGCACCGGGCCGGGTCACCACGTCCGCGCTGCCCATCGGGCAGGTCGACGCCCGGCAGGCCGCCGCCCGCAGCACCGGCGTGCCCGAGCTGGACCGCGTCCTCGGCGGCGGTCTCGTGCCCGGAGCCGTCGTCCTCGTCGCGGGCGAGCCCGGCGTCGGCAAGTCCACCCTGCTGCTGGACGTGGCCGCCAAGGCGGCGAGTGACGAACACCGCACCCTTTATGTGACGGGCGAGGAGTCGGCCAGCCAGGTGCGGCTGCGCGCGGACCGCATCAAGGCGATCGACGACCACCTCTATCTCGCCGCGGAGACCGACCTGTCGGCCGTCCTCGGCCACTTGGACGCGGTGAAGCCGTCGCTGCTCATCCTGGACTCCGTCCAGACGATCGCCTCCCCGGAGATCGACGGCGCGCCCGGCGGCATGGCGCAGGTCCGTGAGGTCGCGGGCGCGCTCATCCGCGCGTCCAAGGATCGCGGCATGTCCACCCTGCTGGTGGGCCACGTCACCAAGGACGGCGCGATCGCGGGACCCCGGCTGCTCGAACACCTCGTGGACGTCGTCCTGTCCTTCGAGGGCGACCGGCACGCGCGTCTGAGGCTCGTCCGAGGAGTCAAGAACCGCTACGGCACGACGGACGAGGTCGGCTGTTTCGAGCTGCACGACGAGGGGATCACCGGGCTCGCGGACCCGTCGGGGCTCTTCCTCACGCGCCGCGCCGAACCGGTCCCCGGCACCTGCCTGACCGTCACGCTCGAAGGCCGCCGTCCCCTGGTCGCCGAGGTCCAGGCGCTCACCGTGGACTCCCAGATCCCCTCCCCGCGCCGGACCACCTCCGGTCTGGAGACCTCCCGCGTCTCGATGATGCTCGCGGTCCTGGAGCAGCGCGGCCGGATCAGCGCCCTCGGAAAGCGGGACATCTATTCCGCGACGGTCGGCGGTGTGAAGCTCTCAGAGCCCGCCGCGGACCTCGCCATCGCGCTCGCCCTGGCGTCCGCCGCCAGTGACATCCCGCTGCCCAAGAACCTCGTGGCGATCGGCGAGGTAGGCCTCGCGGGCGAGGTCAGACGGGTCACGGGTGTCCAGCGCAGGCTGGCCGAGGCCCACCGGCTGGGCTTCACGCACGCCCTCGTACCGACCGATCCGGGCAAGGTCCCGGCCGGTATGAAGGTGCTGGAGGTGGCCGACATCGGCGCGGCTCTGAGCGTGCTTCCGCGCTCGCGTCGCAGAGAGGCCCCACGGGACGAGGAGCAGCGCCGGTAGACTTTGCCCTGGTCTCGCCCGTCCGTACGAACCGAGGGTGACCGAAAACCCGCGACCGGAGGAGTGCAGTGGCAGCCAACGACCGGGCAGCAGCTCCCGGAAAGTCCGGCGGGAGCTCCGGTGCCGATGGCCTGATGCGCGCCGCCCTGAGCGCCGTGGCACCCGGCACGGCATTGCGCGACGGGCTGGAACGGATCCTCCGCGGCAACACGGGCGGACTCATCGTGCTCGGCTCCGACAAGACCGTCGAAGCGATGTGCACGGGTGGATTCGTCCTGGATGTCGAGTTCACCGCGACCCGGCTGCGCGAGCTGTGCAAGCTCGACGGCGGCATCGTGCTCGACAAGGACATCACCAAAATCCTGCGGGCGGGTGTGCAGCTGGTGCCCGACCCGACGATCCCGACGGAGGAGACGGGCACCCGGCACCGCACCGCGGACCGGGTGAGCAAGCAGGTCGGCTACCCCATCGTCTCGGTCTCCCAGTCGATGCGTCTGATCGCCCTGTACGTCGGCGGTCAGCGCCGCGTCCTGGAGGACTCCGCCGCGATCCTCTCCCGCGCGAACCAGGCCCTCGCCACGCTGGAGCGCTACAAGCTCCGCCTGGACGAGGTCGCGGGAACGCTGTCGGCGCTGGAGATCGAGGACCTGGTCACCGTCCGGGACGTCTCCGCGGTCGCCCAGCGACTGGAGATGGTGCGCCGTATCGCCACCGAGATCGCCGAGTACGTCGTGGAACTGGGCACTGACGGGCGGCTGCTGACCCTCCAGCTCGACGAGCTGATCGCCGGCGTCGAGCCCGACCGCGAGCTGGTCGTCCGGGACTATGTGCCCGAGCCGACCGCCAAGCGTTCCCGCACGGTCGACGAGGCACTGTTCGAGCTGGACGCGCTCAGTCACGCCGAGCTCCTCGAACTGTCCACGGTGGCCAAGGCGTTGGGTTACACCGGTTCCCCCGAGGCGCTCGACTCCGCGGTCTCTCCGCGCGGCTTCCGTCTCCTCGCCAAGGTGCCCCGTCTGCCCGGCGCGATCATCGACCGGCTCGTGGAGCACTTCGGCGGGCTCCAGAAGCTGCTCGCCGCGAGCGTGGACGACCTCCAGACGGTCGACGGCGTGGGCGAGGCGCGGGCGCGCAGCGTCCGCGAGGGCCTGTCCCGTCTCGCGGAGTCGTCGATCCTGGAGCGCTACGTCTAGGAGCCCTCGCACGGCCGGACCCCGGACTCTCCGGGGTCCGGGCGGGTCGGTCGCGCGCGCTCAGTCCTTGGACAGGACGAACGACGTCTGCGCCTTCGCCAGCCCGGGGGCCTTCGCCTCGACCAGGTAGGTGCCGGCGGGAGCCGAACCCGAAGGGGGCGTGGCGCAGGCGGGGGCGCCGGGCTTGCGGTCCCACTTCACCGTGTGGACGGTCTGGCCCCCGGCCGGTACGCGGAAGAGGATGCCTGCGGCGTCCTTCGGGCAGTCGTCCGAGGCCCAGATGTCCTTGTCGCTGCCCGCCTGAGTGATCGTCAGAACCGTGCTCTTCGGGCCGAGATCGACCTTGCAGTCGCTGCCCGAGGTGTTCTTGGCGATGAGTTCGATCTCGGGCTGGTCTCCCGGGGCGTAGGTGTTGTGCACGCTCTTGAGCGTCAACTTCACATCGCCCGGGGTGCAGTTGGGGACGGTGGAACCGGCCGGGAGGCGGTCGGCCGCGCCGCCGCCGTTCTTGGCCCCGTCGTCCGAACCGCCGCCGCTCGCGCCGGTAGCGGTGGAGCCGTCGCCCGAGCCGTTGCCCGAGCCGTCACCGGAACCGCCGTCCGATCCCCCGCCGCTGTCGCTTCCGCTCCCGCCGGTTCCGCCGCCACTGCCGCCGCCGTCGCCCGACTCGTCGCGGCCGCCGGGGTGTTGACTGATCGCGGGGCCCGAACCCGAGGGTCCCGGCGTGATCGAGGGAGCGGGGTTCTTGCCGTTCGACCCGCCTGCGCTGTTGTTGCCGACCCCGCCTCCGGTACCGACCACCCAGACGGTGAGAAGCGCCAACAGCCCTAGTACGGACAGCAGAACGGCCCTCCGACGCCAGTAGATGGTGGAGGGTAGCGGCCCGACCGGATTGCGCAGAGATCCCACGGCGCAAACTGTACGAGAGATCGGGCGCCCGACAGGCCCCACCCGCCGCCCCGGCGCCAACTTTTCCGGATCATCATCCAGGCGGACATCCATTCCGGCAACCGCACGTCCGCCGAGTGCGGTCTTTCACCACCGCCCGCCCCCGGCGTCGTCCCCGCATCCTCGCCGCCGCATGGCAGGATCGACATTGCCATGACTGCACCCACCAAGCCCACCGCGCCCACCCGGAACGCCCCCGGCGAGGACCTCCACACCCCCGTCATCGCCTGGTTCGACGAGCACGCCCGCGATCTGCCCTGGCGGCATCCCGATGCCGGTCCCTGGGCGGTGATGGTCAGCGAGTTCATGCTCCAGCAGACCCCGGTCAACCGTGTCCTGCCCGTGTACGAGCAGTGGCTGGCCCGCTGGCCGCGCCCCGCCGATCTGGCCCAGGACGCGCCCGGCGAGGCCGTCCGGGCCTGGGGGCGGCTCGGCTACCCGCGCCGCGCCCTGCGACTGCACGGCGCCGCGGTGGCCATAGCGGAACGGCACGGCGGCGACGTACCGACCGACCACGCGCAGTTGCTGGCCCTGCCGGGCATCGGGGAGTACACGGCGGCGGCGGTCGCGTCGTTCGCGTACGGCCAGCGTCATCCCGTACTGGACACGAACGTCCGCAGGGTCCTGGCCCGTGCCGTCACCGGCGTGCAGTACCCGCCGAACGCCACCACCGCCGCCGAGCGCCGGGTCGCGCGCGCCCTGCTGCCCGAGAGCGAGGGCACGGCGGCGCGCTGGGCCGCCGCCTCCATGGAACTCGGCGCCCTGGTCTGCACGGCCAGGAACGAGGCGTGCCACCGCTGCCCGATCGCCTCGCAGTGCGCCTGGCGGCTGGCCGGCAAGCCGGAGCACGAAGGGCCGCCGCGCAAGGGGCAGACGTACGCGGGCACGGACCGCCAGGTGCGCGGCAAGCTGCTGGCCGTTCTACGGGAGGCCCATGTGCCGGTTCCGCAGACCGCGCTGGACCGGGTGTGGGACGAACCGGTGCAACGGGGGCGGGCGCTCGACGGACTCGTCGCCGACGGTCTGGTGGAGCCGCTCCCCGGCGGTCTGTATCGGCTGCCTCTCACCTAGCCAAGGCGTCATAAGCGGATCAACCGGAACATAAGGCCAACTCCCTTTACCCCGCACGTACAGCCGTTACACAACCGACGGACAGCCGAGTGCTGGCCGAAGGCTGTCTCGGACAACCCCGTGACAACCCGTCCGTAGCTTCATTGCCGTACCGCACGCGGTGCCGCCCGACCGGCGGCGCGGAAGCGGCGGTTCGCAGGCAACGGACAACCGGCAGCAAGCAGGTCGGAAACGGGGACGGAGGCGGTTGATCATGGCGCACGGCGAGGTGCTCGAATTCGAGGAGTACGTCCGCACTCGGCAGGACGCGCTGCTGCGCAGTGCCCGCCGCCTGGTCCCCGACCCGGTCGACGCCCAGGACCTGCTCCAGACCGCGCTCGTGCGGACGTACGGCCGCTGGGAGGGCATCGCGGACAAGCGTCTCGCCGACGCCTACCTGCGCCGCGTGATGATCAATACGCGGACCGAGTGGTGGCGGGCCCGCAAGCTGGAAGAGGTGCCCACCGAGCAACTCCCGGACGCGTGCGTGGAGGACGCCACCGAGCAGCACGCGGACCGCGCGCTGCTGATGGACATCATGAAGGTGCTGGCACCCAAACAGCGCAGTGTCGTGGTGCTGCGACACTGGGAGCAGATGTCCACCGAGGAGACGGCCGCCGCGCTCGGCATGTCGGCCGGAACGGTCAAGAGCACGCTGCACCGGGCGCTGGCCCGGCTCCGCGAGGAGCTGGAGAGCCGCGACCTGGACGCCCGCGCGCTCGAACGTGAGGAGCGGGAGCGTTGCGCGGCCTAGGAGCCCGGGCCAGAACGGCCCTGAAGGCGGGGAGTTCGGCAGCGGCCGGGCTCGCCGCCCTCGGCCTTTTCGTGACCGCGTGCGGCACCGGCGGCACCGGCGCCCGTGACGAGGGACCGGCGGGCAGCGACGCGGTCGCCAAGGGCAGCATCAAGCCCGTCGCCTCCGGCACGCCGTCCAAGGCGTCCGAGCGCGTGGACGCGGTCAAGATCGTCAAGGACGACCCCCGGGTCAGTGCCGCGGTCAAGCGCGACCTGAAGCCGTGCGTCGCCGACGAGTACCCGGTCGACGTGTCGTACGGGGACCTGACAGGCGGGTCCGCGAACGACATCGTGATCAACGTGATGACCTGTGCCGACGCCGTGGGTGTCGGCAGTTACGTCTATCGCGAGCAGAACGGCCGGTACCAGAATGTCTTCAAGGCCGAGGAGCCGCCGGTCTACGCCGAGATCGACCGGGGCGATCTGGTGGTCACCCAGCAGCTGTACAAGAAGGGCGACCCGGTGTCGTACCCGTCCAGCGAGGAAGTGATCACCTACGGCTGGTCCTCGGCGCGCTTCGTCGAGCAGTCCCGGATCCACAACGACTACAGCAACGCGGTGGGCGGCTCCGGCTCGCCCGCCCCGGACGCGAACTGAGAGCGGGCGGAGCAGCCGGATGGCAGAGCAGACCCACGTCCTGTTCGTCGAGGACGACGACGTCATCCGCGAGGCCACACAACTCGCCCTGGAGCGGGACGGCTTCGCGGTCACGGCCATGCCCGACGGGCTGTCGGGCCTGGAGGCGTTCCGCGCCGACCGTCCCGACATCGCCCTGCTGGACGTGATGGTCCCCGGGCTCGACGGTGTGTCGCTGTGCCGTCGCATCCGTGACGAGTCGACCGTGCCGGTCATCATGCTGTCCGCGCGCGCGGACTCGATCGACGTCGTGCTCGGCCTGGAGGCCGGCGCCGACGACTATGTGACCAAACCGTTCGACGGCGCCGTGCTGGTCGCCCGTATCCGCGCGGTGCTGCGCCGCTTCGGGCACGCGAGCGGTGGCGCGGGCAATTCGGCCGAGGATGCCGCTCCGGTGGAGGGCGGGGTGCTGGTCTTCGGTGAGCTGGAGATCGACACCGAGGGCATGGAGGTGACCCGCGGCGGTACGCCGGTGGCGCTGACACCCACCGAGATGCGGCTGCTCCTGGAGTTCTCGTCCGCGCCGGGGACGGTGCTGAGCCGCGACAAACTGCTGGAGCGGGTGTGGGACTACGGCTGGGGCGGGGACACACGGGTGGTCGACGTCCATGTGCAGCGACTGCGTACGAAGATCGGCCAGGACCGTATCGAGACGGTCCGCGGCTTCGGCTACAAGTTGAAGGCCTGAGCGCGCCGTGCGGGGGATGTTTCAGCGCGCTCCGAAGAAGCCCTCGGCCGCGGGGCGGGTACGGGTTCCGGGCGGACGTGCGGCAGCGGGGGGCGGCGTGAGAACGGGTTCGCGCGAAGGCGTCGGTGCGGGTGCGGGCGGAGGCGCCGGCCGGAGTGAGGTGCTCGGCGGGGGCAGAGGCCCCGGCGCGGTCACCGGCAGGAGCCGGAGCATCGGCAGGGGCCGGCGCATCGGTATCGGCATCGACCGGGGCACGGACTCGGGTACGAGCATCCGTACGGGCATCCGCTGGAAGCTCAGCACGGCGATCGCCCTGGTCGGCGCGCTGGTCGCGGTCGCGCTGAGCCTGGTCGTGCACAACGCGGCCCGTGTCTCGATGCTGGACAACTCGCGCGACCTGGCCGACGAGCGCATCCAGCTCGCCGAGCGCATGTACGGGCCGGGCCGGCCGCCACCGTTCGGGGCGAAGATAGACGATCCCTCCATTCCGTCGGACCTGATGGTGAAGGTCGCGGAGGGACGGCGGGCGACCTACGTCTCCGACAGCCCGAACAACGTGCCGGACATCTGGGCCGCCGTACCGCTCAGGAACGGCCAGGTGCTGTCCTGGCACGAGCGGTTCACGGACCGCAACGCGGATGTGATGAAGGACCTCGACCAGGCGCTGATCATCGGCTCCATCGCGGTCGTCTTCGGCGGCAGCGCGCTCGGTGTGCTGATCGGCGGCCAGCTGTCGCGCCGGCTGCGCAAGGCGGCGGCCGCGGCGAACCGGGTCGCCAAGGGCGAGCCGGACGTCCGGGTGCGGGACGCCATCGGCGGTGTCGTGCTCGACGAGACCGATGACCTGGCGCGGGCCGTGGACGCCATGGCCGACGCGCTCCAGCAGCGCATCGAGGCGGAGCGCCGGGTGACCGCCGACATCGCGCACGAACTGCGGACCCCGGTGACCGGGCTGCTCACGGCGGCCGAACTCCTGCCGCCCGGCCGCCCCACCGAGCTCGTACGGGACCGCGCGCAGGCCATGCGCACCCTCGTCGAGGACGTGCTGGAGGTCGCCCGGCTCGACGGGGCCTCGGAGCGGGCCGAGTTGCAGGACATCATGCTCGGGGAGTTCGTGGCCCGGCGCATCGCCGCCAAGGGGGCGGACGTCGAGGTGCGGGTGGTGCACGAGTCGGAGGTCACGACGGACCCGCGCCGTCTGGAGCGCGTCCTGCTCAACCTCCTCGCGAACGCGGCCCGGCACGGCAGGCCGCCGATCGAGGTCACCGTCGAGGGCCGGGTCATCCGCGTCCGTGACCACGGCCCGGGGTTCCCCGAGAAGCTCCTGGCCGAGGGCCCGAGCCGGTTCCGTACCGGCAGCACCGACCGTGCGGGCGACGGCCACGGCCTCGGCCTCACGATCGCCGCGGGCCAGGCCCGGGTGCTCGGGGCTCGGCTGACCTTCCGCAACGTACGGCCCGCCGGGGCTCCGGAGGGCGTACCGGCCGAGGGCGCGGTCGCGGTGCTCTGGCTGCCGGAGCACGCACCGACGAGCACCGGGAGCTTCCCGATGCTGCCGGCGTCCGGGAAGTAGACCCGGCGCCGGGGCGCGTCCTGTGTGGGACCGGTCCCCGGCGACGGCAGTCACCCGTCGGGACCGAGCTGTCGTCGACGGCCGTCACCCGTCGGGACCGAGCTGTCGTCGACGGCAGTCACCCGTAGACCGAGTCCTTGGCGACGGCCGTCACCCGTGGGAGCCGCAGGGACCGGCTTCTCGGTGGCGGTCACCGCGCACAGGAGAAGGCCCCCGGGGCGGACAACGCCGGGGGCCTTCGTCGGGAGGAGGTCAGGGGCCGGGAGAACCGGCCCCGTGATCAGGTCAGACCGGCTCTGCGAGCGGGACCTGGGGTGTCTCGTCCGACGCCCCGGCCTCGCCGGGCTTGGGCGCCCCTGCTCCCTTGAGCGGGACTTCCTTCACGAACACCGCCGCGACCAGCGCGAGCACGGCGACCACGGAACCGAGCAGGAACGCGGAGTGCGTACCGGAGGACACCGCGTGCTGGTAGGCGTCCCGGGCCGCCGCCGGCAGCTTCGCCAGGCTGGCCGCGTCGAGCTGCGCGGACTTCTCGGTCATCTTGGAGCCGAGCGCCCCGGCCCGCTCGGACATGACGTCCTGCACCCGGTGGTTGAACAGCGCGCCCATGATGGCGACACCGAACGACGAGCCGAGCGTACGGAAGAGCGTGGTGGACGAGGACGCGACGCCCATGTCCTTCATCTCGACGCTGTTCTGCGCGACGAGCATGGTGATCTGCATCAGGCAGCCCATGCCGGCGCCGAGCACCGCCATGTACAGCCCGGAGGTGAGCCGCGTCGTCTCCGTGTCCATCTGCGAGAGCAGGAACAGACCGGCGATCATCAGCACGCTGCCGACGAGCGGGAAGATCTTGTAGCGGCCGCTGTTGGTGGTGACGCGTCCGGCGACCATCGACACGGCGAGCATGGCGCCGAGCATGGGCAGGAGCAGCAGACCGGAGTTGGTGGCGGACGCGCCCTGCACGGACTGCTGGTACAGCGGCAGGAAGAGCACGGCACCGAACATCACGAAGCCGGTGATGAAGCCGATGATCGACATCAGCGTGAAGTTGCGGCTGCGGAAGATGTGCAGCGGCATGACCGGCGCGGCGGCCTTGGTCTGCCAGTAGACGAAGCCGACGAGGGAGGCGACGCCGATGCCGGTCAGCTCCATGATCCGCGCGGAGCTCCAGGCGTACTCGGTGCCGCCCCAGGTGGTGACCAGCACGATGGAGGAGATGCCGAGCGCCAGCAGACCGGCACCCAGGTAGTCGATCTTCGCCTGGACGCGCTTCTTCGGCAGGTGCAGCACGACGCTGACCGCGATGAGGGCGACGACGCCGAGCGGCAGGTTGATGTAGAAGGACCAGCGCCAGCCCCAGTGGTCGGTGATGGATCCGCCGACCAGCGGGCCGAGGATCATGGCGAAGGCCATCACGCCGGCCATCATGCCCTGGTACTTGCCGCGCTCGCGGGGCGGGATCAGGTCACCGATGATCGCCATGACGCCGACCATCAGACCACCGGCGCCCAGACCCTGGATGGCGCGGAAGCCGATGAGCTGACCCATGTCCTGGGCCATGCCGCTGAGCGCGGAGCCGATCAGGAAGATCACGATCGAGGTCAGGAAGGCGCCCTTGCGCCCGTACATGTCGCCGAGCTTGCCCCAGATCGGGGTGGAGGCCGCGGTGGCGAGGGTGTATCCGGTGACCACCCAGGACAGATGCTCGAGCCCGCCCAGTTCGCCGACGATCGTCGGCATCGCGGTGCCCACGATCATGTTGTCCAGCATCGCGAGCAGCATGGCGATCATGAGCGCCATCAGGACGACGCGTACGCTCCGCTGCTGCTTCTCGCCCTCCGCCGGTTTCCCGGCCTCTCCCGCGGCTGGTTCGGCCGCCTTCGTCGTGTCCGCCATCTTTCCCACTCCCCTATGTTCTTCTGCTGCCGTCCGGCTACTTACTTGCCGACCGGCAAGCTGGCTACACTCAGGAAAATAGCCTTGCAACTAGCCGGGCGTCAAGTAAGTAACACTAGTTTTGCCTGCCTGTCGACAGGTAAGTTTCAAGGGTGAAGTTCCCCCCGCGAACTGGACAGCGGGTGTTTACGCTGCCGGGACGAGGTTCTGCCTGAGCAAGGATCTCGTTTCGAGCGGGGTGACGTACC
>NZ_JBEXGX010000054.1:0-29362 GCF_040607495.1 Streptomyces sp. NPDC005281
GCTACGAAAAGACCGCCACCATCTACCTGGCCGGACTCCACATCGCCGGCATCTTCCTCTGGTCCACACGATGATCCAAACGAAACCCCCTAGGCCGTGTCGAATGCGTGTCGAAGTCGAGTGGCAACCTGTCCCCAGCGCGCGTGATTGCCCAGACCACGGGCCGAGTTCAGGTGAACGCACCAAGCGCCTTCTAAGCGCTTGGCCGCAAGTCCTACTGAGATCGGTCATTGAGACGAAGGCCGCACAACTCGGAGGACTTCGAGCGCCAGGAGGCATTAGCGTGCGCTGGTGATCAGCACCGAGGGTGATGAGTCGGCGTCAGCAGCCCTGCTAGGCGCCCCTGGGGTATAGGGCACTCCTCACTACCGCTCACACGCCTGAAGCCGAAGAGCCCGTTCAGGGGGCCCGGTACACGTCCGTGGCACTTTCGGCCACTCACCGGCGGCACCCGGCTGCGCCGCGTAGCCTCACAGACATGGGGGCATCAGCATCCGGTGCAGGTCAGGACGCCGACGAGGAGGCGCGCCGAAGGCTGAATGCGTACACGTACCTCAGCGCACCCGAGCGGCTGGAGCACGTCGCGATCATGCGGGTCTTCTGCGGGACACTGCTGGCGGATCTTGCTGTCCCGGACGTTATGGCGAAACTGCGCCAGGCCGGCGGTTCCGCCGCAGGACTCGACGCCGACACCCTCACGGTCCGGCTGGAACAGCTGGTGCAGTGGGGAAACCTGCTGCGCAGTAGCCACACGGTGAACGCGTCCAGCATCAGCGAGTACCAGCGTTCCCGCTCGCGCTACCAGCTGTCGAAACTGGGCGAGCGCATCCATCGGGACGCCGACGAGGTCCTGGCCGAAGCCGACGCCGCCCGCGAGGTGAGCAACGAACTGCTGGCACTTGTCGAGCGCGGGCTGCGGGAGCTGGCCGACCTCGTGACCGCGCCGGGCGGCATCGAGCCGCAGGACGGACTGGAGCGGATCAGCACGCTGTTCGTGCAGTTCACCGAGTTCGCGGACTCCATACGCGACTTCTACGCCTACCTCGGCCAGGTGCTGTCCCGCTACGACCTGGACAGCGCCGAGTACCAGGGCTTCAAGGAGTTGCTTCTGGACTACGTCGAGGCGATCACGGAGGACGTGGCGTTCCGCGCGCCCCGGATCTCGGCGGCGCTGGACACTCTGTGGCCACACATCCCGGCTCTGCTGGACCGGCTGGACGCCCACTCCCAAGGGCTCACCGCGCTCTCGGCGCAGGGCGAAAGCCGCCTGGAGGTCCGGATCCAGCGCAGCCGGGGCCGCGAGTTCGCGGATTGGGAGGGCCTGCGCGGCTGGTTCAGCGATACCGACGGCCAGGGCAGCCAGGTCGACCAGCTGCGAGACGCCACCCTGCGTGCGCTGCAGTCGCTGCTCGCCAACGCCAAGCGGATGCTGCGGTCGGCCACCGGGGAGATGTCCCGGCGCAAGGATCTGCTGCGGCTGGCCCGCTGGTTCGACGAAGCGGCACCGCAGGACGCACACGACATCGCCGTCGCTGCCTTCGGACTGTACGGCGCCCGCCATCTGGGCATACCTCCGGCCACCGACGAGGTGGTGCCCGCCTACACGAGCTGGTGGACCGGGCCGGTGGTCGAGGTGCCGGTGGCTCTGCGGGAGAGGGGTAGCCGCGCCCAGCGCGGCCGGGCCTCCGCGGTGGAGGATCATTCGGCGCAGAAGCAGCGACTGCGAGAGGCGGCCCGTCAACGGGCGGCAGCCAGGGCAGCAGCAGCGGACGAACTACGTAGCGCGTCCGGCCGGTTCGCCGAGGTACGCCTCACGTCGCCAGCGCTCGGCCTGCTCCTGGAGCTGCTGGCGACGGCACTCGGGAACGCGCAGTTCAGCAGGAACGTCAGCACGGGCGGGGAGAGGACGGCGGGGTTCGGCCTCGACTCGGCCAGCAGTGAAGACGCCGAACTGCATATCCGGCTCACCGTGCGCCGGACGGCGGGCACTCAAACAATGCTGTACTCGGCCGACGGTGATCTGCTGCTGGACGACCTGGAGCTCAACATCGGTCGCACCTCCGCCGCAGTCGATGGCGAAGCTGAGGCGAGCGTGTCATGACCCTTCCCTCGACTCACGACGTGGCACTGGCAGCCGAGCGCCGCACCGCCGCCCGGCTGCTGCTCGCCCACCCGCTGATCGCGTCGGACGGCCCCCATGCCGACCTCTTCCCGCTGATCCGCAGGCACGCGGACTGGCTGGGCAAACGGTTCCAGCAGGTGCTCGGCTACCGCCTGCTGGTCGACAGCTCCTACGCCCGGCTGTTCAAGGCAGGGCTGGGGACGGGCTCGGGACATCGGCTGGAACGCTCCACCGGCACCCCCTTCACCCCACACACATACGCCTGCCTCGCGCTGGCCCTGTCCGTGCTGGTGACCGCGCCCGAGCAGATGCTGCTGTCGCAGCTGGTCGCCGATATCAGGGCCGCCGCGGCCGACGCGGGGATCGAGCTGGAGGCGGCGGGCCGGGTGGCGGGGAAGCGGACCCTGGTCGCGGCTCTGCGCCAGTTGGTCGATTGGGGCGTGCTCATCGAGACCGAGGGCCATGTGGCCGCAATTGCGCAGGAGGCGGGCGGAGAAGCCCTGATCACGGTGGATCGGGAGCTGGCACGCGTGGTAGTCGCCGGCCCGCTCTCGCAGGCACGGGACGGCGCCGATCTGGTCCGGCGGGCAGCGGACCCGGGGTTCGGCGGACCGCGCACGTATGTACGTCGGATGCTCGTCGAGACGCCTATCGTCCACCTCGACGAGCTGACCGACGCCGAGCGCGACTGGCTACGCACCCGGCAGCGTAGGGAAGCCCAGGCTTTCTCCGAACTCCTGGGCCTGGAGATGGAGATCCGTGCC
Source organism: Streptomyces sp. NPDC005281 (assembly GCF_040607495.1). Lineage (NCBI taxonomy): Bacteria > Bacillati > Actinomycetota > Actinomycetes > Kitasatosporales > Streptomycetaceae > Streptomyces > Streptomyces sp. NPDC005281. The sequence continues at coordinate 2,887 of NZ_JBEXGX010000054.1, forward strand.
GAGGGCGTGGCGCTGGTGGATCCCGAAGAGGAGCTGACGGATCTGCACCTGCCGGGCACCGGGACCGTTGCGCAGGCCGCGCTGCTGCTGGCGGAACGGCTTGTGGAACAACTTCGGCCGCAGGAGTCGGGGCATCCGGCGACCGGCGGGACGCTGGTCATCGGGGTGGCGGTTCCGGACGGCTTGGTGGATGAGGTGCTGGCCGGGCTGATCTCCAAGTACGGGCAGCGCAGCAACTGGCAACGCGGCTATCTGGAGGACCCTCCCTCCCTGCGAGAGGCCGTACTGGACCTGCTGGTCCGCATGCGGCTGATGGTCCGCGCCGGACGGCTGCGCGCGGAGGGAGAAGGATTGCCAGAGGGGTACGTCGAGGAGGCGCCGGAAGGGCGCACGGTGACCGATGCCCATGGCGCACGGCCCGGCGGCGACGGCTGGGTGCTGCTGGCCGCGGCGGCTCGCTACGCCACCCACGTGACCGTGCGCCCGGCCACCACAGCCGGAAAAGGCACGGACGTTCAGGAGGAGTTGCCGCTATGACCACCGACGCACGTGGCCTCGTTCCGCTGCCGCGTTCCGGCCTCGCGACGACCGCCGGCGCCCGCTTCCGGCTGCACCGGGCGGGCATCCAGAACGTCTGGCAGTACGACGCGCAGGAGTTCTCCTTCGGCGACGGACGGCTGCTGCTGCGCGGCAAGAACGGCGCGGGCAAGTCCAAGGCCCTGGAGATGCTGCTGCCGTATCTTCTGGACGGCGACTCCCGGGCACTGGACGCGACGGGTACAAGCCGCACCACGCTCGCCTGGCTGATGCTGGACGGGTTCGAGCAGACCAACCGTCTCGGGTACCTGTGGGTGGAGTTCCGGAGCACAGCCGACGACTCCGGTCACCGCCACCTGACGCTCGGTGCCGCCGTCCGCGCCTCGAAGTCGACGCAGAAGGCGCTGCCGACGTTCTTCGTCACCCCGCTGCGGATCGGTGAGGACCTGCACCTGGTCGAGGCTGGTAAGCCGCTGCCGGTCGACCGGCTCAAGGAGATCCTCGGCCCCGACAATGCGACCGACCGTGCGGTCCAGCATCGGTCCCGCGTGGCCCGGGAACTGTTCGGCATCACCGACGCGACGCGCTACCGCAACCTCACCCAGCTCCTCCACCGGCTGCGGCGCCCGACAGTCGGGGACCGCATCGAACACGGGGGCCTGGCCTCCCTGCTCAGCGAGACCCTGCCGGGGCTCGACGAGGACGTCGTCGAGAAGGTGGCGCGCAACCTCCACGACCTCGACGCCGTACGGGACGAACTCGGCCGCCTGGAACGCACCGACACAGCCTTGCGCACGTTCCTCACCAGTTACCGCGGCTACCTGGCCGGAGTCCTGCGCACCTCCGCACAGAGAGTGGGCCACGAGCTGGGCGTCCTCGCACAGCGGCGCCGGGCTGCCGGAGACGCCGCACAGCGGACGAGCGACCTGAGGACCCAGGAGGAGGAGTCGGAGGGCCGAGTGGAGACCCTGCGCGAGGAGGAACAAGCCGCCCGGACCGACCTAGCCGCCCTGCACGCCAGTCACGCCTACCGCAGCCTGCGCGAACTGTCGGAACGCCGCGGCACGGTGGAGGCGCTGCACACCGCCGCAGTGGCCGTATTCACCACCCTGCGAAACGCACACGACGCGGAGGAGAGCACGGCTGAGCGGCTGGCCGATGGTGTCGAACATCTCGGAAGCCGCCTGGCCGAGCTGGGGACGGAGCACCGGGAACTGCTGACGCAGGCGGAGAAGGCCGGGCTCCCCACCGGCCATCTCGGCGAGGCGGTGGCGCTATCGCGCACGGTTCTTGCCCAGGCCACCGAGGCAGAGCTGACGACTCCGGACGGGGAGACGCGCACCGTGCGACATCAGTTGGTGGCCCGCGTGGACACGGCCACGGCGCAGGAAGGGCTACGGTCCTGGCAGGGTCAACTGGAGGACGCCGAGGCGGTCGCGAGAAACCGGGCCCGGATGGTTCAGGAGGTGACCCGTCTCATCTCACGGGCGGACGAGGCCCGGGTGGGGGCGGCTCAGGCCGATGCCGAGCGGGAACGGCTGGAGGGCGAGGCAGAAGAGGCCGCCGGCCGTCTCGACGTCAGCCGCCAGAAGGTCGTTGAGGAGAGCGGCGCCTACGCGGATCGTGTCGCCGAGTGGGTGGCGGACACGCGGACTGCGCTGGGGCCCGACTGCCCGCTTCTGGACGCTGTCCACGCCTGCGTCGGCTGTGAGACCTCCGCCGACGCGCCGTTCGCGGACCGCGCGCTGCCACCCGACATCGACAGCCAGGCGCGGCAGACCGCTCAGGCTGCATTGGAGCCGTACAGCGAGGAACTCACCGAGCGCCGGGACGCCCTGGCGCTCGACGTCAGCCGGCTCGGCGAGGAACGCGACCGCCTGACGGAGAAGAAGCGGGACTGGGAGCAACGTACCGATCCTGAGCCAGCGGCCCCGCACCATCGCGTCGCCGCGAGGACGCCGGGCAGTGGAGCACCTTTCTACCGGCTCGTGGATTTCGCGGACGATCTCGCTCCGGCCGACCGAGCCGGTCTGGAAGGAGCCCTGGAGGCTAGTGGAATCCTGGACGCGTGGGTGGGCGCGGACGGCGTCCTTCTCGATCCGCGCACCCAGGACACCCTTCTCCAGCCAGGTCCCATGCTGTCCGACGAGCCGACTCTCGCCTCGGTCCTGCGCCCAGCCCCCGAACAGGGTTGCGGCGTCACGTCCGAGCAGGTACGGCGTCTACTGGCCACCATCGCACTCGCACCGGCGCAGCAGACCTCCGCTCACAACGTGGTTTTCTGTGACGGCAGTTGGCGTCTGGGCGTGCTCAGCGGTCGTCATGACAAGCGCAACACCGAGTACGTGGGGGCCGCCGTACGCGCCGAGACCCGGCGGCGCATCCTCGCCGAGTTGGAGGCGCGAATCACGCAGACGGAACAGAAGCTGGCCGACGTCCGCGAGGAGCTCACCGTAGCCGATGCCATGCGTCGGGCTCTCACCCTCGCGGAGCGGGACTTCCCCAGGGCACGGAGTCTCGCGGACGCCTGGAGCAGGACTGAATCAGCCGAGCGGACGCTGCGCGACCTGACGGCCAAGGCAACCCGCGCGGCACGGCTGGCCGAGGAGGCCCGCGCTCTGGCGGTATCGGCGCGTGCCGAGGCGGATGCCACCGCGACCGCCCACGACCTTCCCGGCGACCCCGCCGCCCTGGACCGCGTGCGCACCGCGCTGGCTGCCCTGCTTAGCGGTATCGGGCACCTGCGCAGGGCCGTAGGTGGCACGGGCGAGCGGCTCGGGGCGAACCAAGCCGACGCCGACCGGTATGGACGCGCCCGAGAGGATCGCCTGGCCGCGGACGAGAGCTACCGGCTCCACTTCGCCGGACTGCGCACCGCTGAGCAGGACCTGCGCACCCGCGTTGACGCCATCGGGTCGTCGGAGGAGGAGATCCTCGCCCGCGAGCAGGAGGCCAAGCAGCGCATCGCGAACGCCGTCCACTCCCTCCCTGCGGCTGGGCGAGCCCGCGACGAATTCCACGACCTGCGCGTGCGCGCAGAAGAGGACGAGAAGCGCCTGCGCGGGAACCTGGCGGATCAGGAGACTGCGGTCATCAACACCGGAAGCGCTCTTCGCGGTGCTCTCGGCCGACCCGAGGTGGTGCACGGCGCCGGGCTGGACCGGTCCTCGCTGCCTGAGTACATGTCGGATGATCCCGGCACGGACGTCCGCAGCCGTCTACGAGCACTGCGGACACTCGCCGCCACCGTGGAACAGGCCCTCGGCCGCCCGAAGGGCGAGGTGTCGGATAGCACCCTGCTCAACCGGCACACTGAGCTGCGCGACCAACTGGCCGGCGGGTTCGACGCGCAGCTGGAGGAAAGCGACGGGATCAAGGTGTGCCGCCTGGTCGACGACCACGGATCCCATGACGTCGCGGCCGTGGGCGAGCGGATCGCGGTTCAGGCCGCGGAGGCCCGGGGACGGCTCACCGAGCGCGAGCGCGAGGTGTTCCAGCGGTTCCTGACCGGTGAGCTCGGCGACCATCTCTCGGCGCAGGTCATCACCGCGGCGAACCTCGTCGCGGCTCTCAACGACACCTTGAAGACTGTACGCACATCGCACGGTCTCGGCGTCGAGCTGCTGTGGAAGCTAGACGAGGACGTCGACGCGGACGTGCGCGCGGCTGTCGAGCTGCTGCGCAGTCCGTCGAGCCTCAGGACGCGTGAGCAGACCGAGCAGCTCCGTGAAGTACTGCAACGCCGGATCGAGGACGCCCGTCGTGCCGACCCGTCAGCCGGTTACGCCGCCCATCTGCGAACCGCGCTGGACTACCGCGACTGGTTCCGTTTCCACGCCTTCGTGGTCGAGGACGCGGCCCCGGGCCGCCGCCGGAAACTGACCGGCCGGACCGGGCTCAGCCAGGGCGAACAGCGGGTGCTCTCCTATCTCGTGCTCTTCGCCGCGGCGGCCGCCCACTTCACCAGCCTCGCCGAGTCAGCACCGCATGCACCGCGGCTGATCCTCCTGGACGACGCCTTCGCCAAGGTCGACGAACCCACCCATGGCCGGCTGGGCCGTATCCTCGTCGACCTCGATCTCGATTTCGTCCTTACCAGCGAGCGGCTCATGGGCAACTGGCCCGAGGTTCCGTCCTTGCACATCTACGAGTGCCTCCGTGATCCCCATGTGCGCGGGGTGGCCACCCTGCACTACACCTGGAACGGCCGGCACCGGCGCCTGGTGTCCGTATGAGCGGGCGACTGCCTTCCGCGACGCGCGACTGGCTGATGGGCCCCGGACTTACCCGGCTCTGGGATGGCGTACGTAAACGCCTGGAGAGCAACGGCGTACAGGCCACGGGCTCACTGCGACTGACCGCGATGAACGCCCAGGAACGCAACGACCTGTCTCTCCTGTTGGACAAACCTCTCACGGGTACCACCGTGACGGTACGGCTCGACATGCTCGACGCCCGGCTACGCGCCTCGGCCGCGGGACTCGGCCTCAGACAGACCCTGGAGGAACTCGGCCCACCGCTCAGCGACCGCCGTGCCGCCCGCGCAGAGGTGACGGCGCGGCGAGAGCAGGTGTGGTCGTCCCTCGCTTCGTCACTAGATGCCTCCCCGCTCGCCGATCAGGAATGGCCCCAGCAGTGGTACGACCTGCTGCGCCGTGCCGGCGTTCCGAGAGGAGTGACGCCCGAGACAGCGATATGGACACTCCAGCAGGCGGTCCAAGTCCTCATCACGCTCCTAGGGCCCGAGCGGGGCGGCACTCTCGGTCGAGGAGAACTCGCCGCCCTGGCGACCGGCTCAGCGCACGGTCTGGACGACGGCACCTGGCTCTCACGCCTCGTCCAACGCGGCGTCGCCCTCGCCCATGGCACCGAGTTCCCCGACGATGCGGCCGGTCGACGCGCTCTGTGGCGGCTGGTGTCCGTCACTCCGGACGAGGTCTCCAGCACGGTGCTGACGTACGGGCTGCGGCCCGACGGCGAGGGCTGGCCGGAGCGTGCCCTGCGGGAGCGGGCCGACCATCACGCCGAAGTTCACATCACACCACGCGACCTGCATGAGCTTCGACTGCGACTTCCTGCCGGAACGCTCATCCACATCTGTGAGAATCCACGCGTGGTGGAAGCCGCGGCGGACGCGGCCTGCGTTCAGCCCCTGGTGTGCACGTCCGGCAGCGCCGCCACGGTGGTGTTCACGCTTCTCGACGCACTCGCCGCCACGGGCTGCCGCTTCGCGTACCACGGCGACTTCGACTGGCCGGGGATCGCTCTGGCCAACCGCGTCATCCGCCGCTACGAAGCATTGCCGTGGCGCATGGGCGCCGCGGACTACGAGCACCTGGCCGCTCGCAGTCAGGCCGAAGGCATCCCTCAACTGGCCCTCGACGGCCAGCCGGTCAGCGCAGGCTGGGACCCGGATCTCGCCTCTGCGATGACCGCCCTCGGTGTCGCGCTCCACGAGGAGGCGACCCTCGAACTTCTGGTGGCCGACCTGTCACGCCAGGCGTAGAGACGTCGGCGCCGTGCCGCGCTCCGGGAGCCGACTTGCTCCGCAGGCCCCCTCCAGACCTGTATGTCCGTAACCGTCTGCGCTGTCAGTCTCGTTCGGCATGATTGACGACAACACCTGCTGGATCACCGTGCCTGGGTGGGACCGATAAGAGGCCAAGAGCGCGGTGTCGGAGATTGGAGTCCGATGACCGCGGCGGAATCACGTACGTCTCTCCCTTTCGATTTCCTGCGTACGGTCATCGCACAGGCGTCCGACGACTCCCCGCCTACGCGCATGGCTGTCGAGGCGATACGCACGGCGTCCCAGGGCACGGACCGGGACGGCCTGCTCATGGCCCTGCTCACGGGACCGCTCGCGCAGTCGGCGCCCGAGTGGCTTTTGGCCACAGCGGTGGAGAACGATGTCAACTTGACCCGGTCCTGAAGGACCGGGCTTGGAGGTAGTGCCCAGCTGGCCGCTGGGTGGACTCCCCGGTCCAGCACCCTTTACGGGGTCGCAGGGACGCGTGACTCACGCCCCGCATTCCACACGGTCTCACCACGGGTGGCGATGTTGTGGGAAGCATTCCGGTCGGCGTGGGCAACGACCCCGCACCCCCGGCAGATGAAAAGCCTCTGGTCGACGCGGTTGCGCTTATCGACGTGGCCGCACTCGGCGCACATCTGCGACGTGTACGCGGGATCAACGAAGACCAGGGGCACACCCGCCCTCTTGGCCTTGTAGACGACGAATTCTCCGAGCTGGGCAAACGCCCAGGAGTGGAGGGCGACCCGTTGGGGCTTACGGAGCCGTACCCGGTTGCGGATGCCCTTGAGTTCTTCGAGGGACAGGCCGCGCCCGGTGCGTTCAGCCTCGGTCACGATCGTCTTGGAGATGATGTGGTTGGTGTTCGCGGCGTGCCGCGCTTCCTTGCGGGCACGGGCCTTGAGCCGTCGCCTGGCGCTCTTGGTGCGCTTCTTCTGGAGCTTGGCCCGCAGGGCAAGGTGTCGTTTGCGGTACCGGTTCAGGCCGCGCCCGGCGGCTTGGTAGCCGGTGGATGTGGTGGCGATGTTGACGATGCCGAGGTCGACGCCTATGAACCCGTCCGGCTCGTACTGCTCGGCCTCGGGCACGTCACAGGTGGCGACGAGGTAGAACACGCCGTCGCGCTCGACCAGGTCGGATTCGCCCTGCCGGTGCGCCTGGAGCATCTTGAGCGCATCAGCAGAGCACACGAACGGCACGTTCTTGACCCGGCCGTCCACAGTCCAGACAGACACGGTCCGTTGGTCGTACTGCCAGCTCAGGCACCGGTCGTCATACGGCTGGGCGGCCTCAGGCCGAAAGACGACCGGCTTGGACTCGGCCTTGCGGCGACGCCTGGAACCTTCCTTGCCGAGGTTCCCGGCCCGGATGTTCGCCTTGAGCGTGGTGTACGAGTCGCGCACCTTCTTGATGACGTGCTGCGCGGCCTGCGCTCCCAGCCCCCGCGCTTTGAGTTCGGCGTAGGTGTGTTTGCGCAGCTCGTACTCACGCGGCACGCCGTGCCCGAATGCCACCTCCGACACCCAGTTCGCAGCGTCATTGACCGTGCGCAAGGTGCGCTCAAGCGCGGAGGCCTGCACGGCATCCGGCATGAGTTTGACCTGTGTCACGATCTTCATAAGCGTAATCGTAGCATTGCTCTATGTCACCAAGCTGGGAACCGAACCCCGACGTCCGCAGGGGCCGTAGCGTCGTCTACACCCTCCACGCGCACTTGGTCTTCACCCCCAAATACCGGCGCGGACCATTCACCGACGAGATCCTTCGGCGCTGTGAAGAGGTCATGCGTGACGTGTGCACCGACTTCGGCGCGGAACTGCGGGAGTTCAACGGCGAACGCGATCACGTCCACCTGCTCGTGCACTACCCGCCCAAGGTCGCCGTCTCCCGACTCGTAGGCTCCCTCAAGGGTGTCTCCGCCCGGCGCCTGCGGCTGGGGGCACCTCCCGGCCGAAGGCTGGGGGAGAGTTCCCCGGCCACATCCGCACGTACCTGTGGGGTGAGCGCTTCTGGTCGCCGTCCTACTTCGCCGCCTCGTGCGGGGGCGCCCCGCTCGCCGTCATCAAGGAGTACATCGAGAACCAGAAACGTCCCGGCTGAGGCCAACAGCGCAGACCCGCGACCCGCGCGGGTCAGAACAGCGTCAAGAAGCGCTTCCTCCCGGGCGTGAACGCCCGGGGTTCCGCGCTAGATCACGCTGAATCGCGAACCGCAGCCATACATGACAACCGAGCGCGTGGAGTTGACCCGCGTCGGCCTGTCGCACCCCGCCTGCCCGGACGCATACAGGGTGCGGTTTTTGCGGGAGTGCACTGACGCGCGACTCGGTGTGCTCGGCCGGAGAGAGGGTGGGGCAGCGCTCATCCGCGCCGTCGTCGCTGAGCTCCGCCGCCGCTCGGCGACGGGCCTGGCCATCACCCCCGAGCTACTGACGGCTCCGACGCCCGCCCAGCTCGTGCTCGGTGAACACGGCCTGCACGAGGACGTGTTCGTCGCAGCCCTCGACTGCCTCCCGTTCGGTCCGGACAAGCATGACGGCGAAGAAGACGTCGAAGCATGGATGGAGCGCCACCGTGCCGCATCCGGCGCATGGGACAGCATGTGGTCCGGCATCATCCGAGCGCAGACCGTGCATCACCGCCGCCTGCTGACCTGGTGCGCGCTGCACAGTGACGCCGATCGCGTGGTGCGCGAGCACCTGCTCGGCTCGTTGCCGTGGCACGTCGAACCGGCCTTGTTGGAGGAAGTCGCCGCACACGACCTGGAATACTTCGGGCGGGCAGTCCTCCTCACCCAGATCTCACGGTCCTGCCGGGACGGGCTGACGCCCGCCCAGGCACGGGAGCGCTACGCCGACGAGCTGGCCGCTGCGTCCCAGGAGGAGCGGGACTACGTGGAGCGATTCCTCGACGCGGAGATGCAGTCCCGGTACCTCCAGACCATGACCTGCCGCTCTGCTGTCGCCTGGGTGGAGCGCGCAGGCAGGCAAACCTGGCGGTTCCTCCTCAACCCCGGCGAGGCTCAGCGTCTCGGACGGCCCCGGGAATGGCTGGCGTCTGAAGAACTCGTCGCCGCCATCGGCACCCGGTTCGCGACCATCTCCCTTACCGCCTTGAGCCTCTGGGAGCCGGATCTCGATTCGCGCTCTCCGGTCGTGCGCGATCTCGGCTGGTTGCACGCGCTCCTCGTGCATCTCCCCGAAGTCCCGGACGAGGCGCGGCAGAAAGCACGTCTCGTGGTGCAGGACACCCGGCGGGCCCTGTCCGCTCGGTCCGATGCACACAGCTACTCGTCTGACCATTCCGCATGGGAGGAGAACCGACGGGCCAAGGAGCTGATCGCCATCATCATGCCGCTCGTCACCGATCCCGTCCCCGCCTTGCCCGGCCGACGCACGGCGTCCCTCGGCGACCCGCAGGGCGTCGGGTTCAAGAAGCTGGCCGCCGCCGACGAGGACGTTCTCGTCGCCTACCTCGACCGGCACATGGACAATGACGCGCTCGTCGAGGAGGCCCTGCTCTCCTTCGCCGCCCGCCCCTACCGAAGTCCCTCACCTTCGACGACATACTGACCCGCCACTCCGCCCCGCAGCAGACGCTCCTCGGTCTCACGCTGCACCTGCGTAGGCGCCTGGGCGGTGGACCCGACCTTCGTGGAAGCTGGGCCGAGATCATGCTGTCCCGGCCCGAGTGCCCTCCGGAGCTACTTCGGCTGCTGCCTGCCTGGTCTGCGCTGAAGGCCCGCGGCCCGCGCTACGACACCACTCATCCCGCAGTCGCCGCCTACGTCACCGAGGCACTCGCAGGCAGTGACGCGGCGTGGCTGCGGTTCGCGGCGAGCCCCATGTCGCACGCCGGCCCGGGCGCCTGGCATCGGCTCGGCGATCTCCTGGACGCGGCTGTCGAGGGAACCGCGTGGCCGACGCCTCCGCCGCCACGATGACAGCAGCCCTGTCGATCCGTCTGCGCCTCATGGACATGAACCCGAGGACTCCTCGCCAAGGATGTGGAGGACGTAACGGCCGGGTCCGGACGACTGTCTCCTCGGGAACCATCGGGGAGCAACCCGCTCCCCGAGGCACTTCGAGACCGTGCCAGTCCGATGCTCTGCCCAGGGGAAACTCCGTAGTCGCTGACAAGATCACCACCCGACCCTCATTCGGGACGAAGCAGTCGTTGACTAACCGCACGAATCGCAAATGCCTGTCGAAGGCAGCTGGACGAAGCAGCCCTCACAAACCCGGGCCGGCTTTTCAGTACGCTCTCGGCCGCGCTCGACGGCGGCCTGCAATCTGGGGGCGAGGGCAGGCACACCACCGTCAGGCGGCATAGTCGCCCCGAAGCGGCGGTAGCAATCAAGGCGGGCGTTGGCAGCGTGATGCTCGCGTTCCAGCTCGTCATCTACCGGTGGCTCTCCAGCGACTGCCAGAACTTCCTTGTATCCACTGCCTACCTTGCCGTCGTCTGTATGGACCACCAGAGCCGTCAGTGGTGGGTCGCCGCGACGGTGGGCTTCACGCACCACCCGGCCCAAGATCGGACCGATCCAGTTGTGCAGGAGGGTCTTGGTCCGGATGCCAGTCCGGCTTTGGATCTCCTCCGCCAACTCCTTGTAAGTGATCACGGTGTGGTACGTCTGAGCTACGCCTTCGAGGATCAAGTACGCTTCTGAGCCCCAGGCTTCGCGTGCCTCTTGGCCAATCGGCTTGTTGATGCCGACCGCGGACTCAGAATCTCCCTGTTTCATCCCCACCCCGTCGTGCTCTCGATCGTTGGCACTCTCTTGCATCCTCCCCTACGGGAGGACGACGACGCCATGGCTCTGTGCGTGCTCACCGCCGTACACCAACCGGTGCACAAGCGTCGGCAAACGATCGAGCGATCCGACGCCTCAGATCAGCTACAGCCCAGCTCCCAGGCAGCGGGAGTACGACCAAGCCAAGCGGCTGCGCTGATCCCTGCGGTACAGCAACGAAGTACAGCAATCACGACGACCGTAGCTGCCCACCATCACTCTTCAATGGCCAGCTGAGCAGCTAACGCGACCTCAACAACCTCGGGGGCTTCCAAGGATGTTGACACTGGCTCGGCAATGAGAGGTGAACGTCTGCAAGGACTTGCATAGCCAGCAGACTGGACACATACCGACCCTTCGGCTACGTCGACCTTGAACCCGACCTAAGACCGACCTAACTCCACATTTCAGGGCCCTAGTTACAGGGTGACCTTCTGAGTGCATGATCATCGTGCTCCGGTGAGCCGAACCCATGGCAGGTTCGCAACCCATGTGATTGAGTAATCTTTCTGAAACTTGCAAGCCCGTGGCAACTTGGGCTGTATCGGGCACTGCAAGCCGGCGATGACGGCAAGGAACAGACTCTTGAAGAATCGGAAACCGGGCTGGACTTGCCTCATGGCAGTGCTTGCCCTGACCGTAGGCACTGGGGGATGCACGGCGCCCAGCAGCCACGCAGAGTTCGACGTCAGCAGTCCGGTGGCACTGGTGGACGAACCAGTGCATCCACTGATCAGCGGTTTATCGCCTGGCCAGGAAGTCACCATCACCTCGCGGGCGGTTGACCGCCAGCATGTTGCGTGGCGCGGGCGGGCGACCTTCCGTGCAAACGCCCACGGCCGTGTTGTCTTAGACACGGCTCACCCGGCTTCCGGCACCTACCAGAGTCCAGATGGCATGGGCCTGTTCTGGTCGATGGCGCCGGCGTCAGGAGATCCTGACGTCGCGTCCTTCGTACCCCCTACCTCCCGCGAGCACACCTATCGTGTCACCCTCACCGCAACAGCAGACGGACACCAACTCGCCTCCCGCACGGTAACTCGCGAATGGTTCGGCAGCGGCGTGACCAGCAAGAAGCTCACCGTCGCGGCGGATAAGGTCGCAGGGACCCTGTACTTGCCAGCCCCAGGCACCCCACGGCATCCCGCAGTGCTTGTTTTCGGTGGGTCGGAAGGCGGAAACAGCACTACGGCTACGGCAGCCCTGCTGGCCTCCCACGGCTACCCAGCTCTGTCGCTTGCGTATTTTAACCTCCCCGGCCTGCCGCACTCCTTGGAGAAGATCCCCCTCGAGTACTTCGCCTCAGCTGCCCGACTTTTGGCTGCGCGACCAGAAGTCGACTCCCGCCACATACTGGCCATGAGCTATTCACGGGGCAGCGAAGCTGCTTTGCTCCTGGCCAACGACTACCCCGCCCTCATCCATGGTGCTGTTGTCTATGCTCCCTCAGCGCGGGTCAACAGCGGCTTTCCAGACTACGGAGCCTTCGCCTGGACGAAGGGGGGCAAGCCAGTTGCCGAGAAGCCCATCCCGCTCACCCATGTCAGCGGACCCGTCCTGGCCATCGCGGGAGCCAACGACCTACTGTGGAAATCTCCTCAGTGGGCCCGGCAGATCGTCCAGGAACTCGATGCTGTAAGCGACCAGTATCCGCATAAGGCCCTGATCTACCCGGATGCAGGGCATGGCGTTGGTACCTTCCCGTACCTCCCGTCCGGCACCCGCTTGAAGCAACCTGTGACCCGTCGGGTGAGCGACCTCGGAGGCACTCGCGCTGGCAATGCAGCGGCTCGGGAGACAGGCTGGTCCAGAGTCCTTGCTCTCCTGGGAGCGCTCGGCTCCTGAACGCTCTAGGAGAATGAGCGACTCCTGCTTCTCCTGGGTGCTCGAAGTCCTGTTCGTGCACCCAGGAGTCGGCGCCTCCGTTCAGCAGCGTTCATTACGGCCTCCTGCCACGATGGCCGTGTCAACCTCAGGTAGCCAGGAGTCTGGGGGACGTTCAAGCCACCGCTCGGCTGCGCCCAGGGTTTGGGCAGCTTCGATGAGGGCCTGCAGTCCCGGGTGCCGCAGGCCCCGACGCCAGACCATGGAGACGGGGGCGAGGGGCACCGGGTCGACCAGCGGGCGCAGTGCCATCTCAGGCACATCGGAAAAGTTGACGTTGGCCAGAACCGACCAGTTGTGCTTCTGCATGACGCGCCTGAACTCGACCTCGCCCTCGATCTTTGGAAACGGTGGCGCCAGCTTGATTCCACGTCCCTCAAAGAGGGTGCGGGCGTAGTCCGTCCATTCAGTGGTGTCTTCGTTGCCTGCGGCGGCGTAGACCGTTTCGCCAGCCAGCGCTGCCAACGGGATCTGCGACATGGCAGTCAGCCGGTGATCGGGGGGCAGGTGGACTGCCAGTTGGTCGTAGCGGACCAGCTGGTGTTCCAGACCGTCGCGAACCGTCGGCGACAGCCCACCAACACGGCCGAATGAGACATCCAGGCGGCCGTCTGCTATCTCGGTTGCTGCCCCCGCCAAGCCGCTGTGGAACCGGGGGACGAACTCCAAGCCGGGGGCGGACTCGCGAGCTGCTGCGAGCACCGGAGGGCCAGTAGAACCGTGGAGGGCTACATCGACGAGCAACGGTCGAATTTTCCCCAAAGCCTGCACCTGGTCGAGTTCTTCACTGAGCTGTACATGAGCAGACAGCACGTGACGCACCAGGGGCAGTAAGCGGTGCCCTTCAGCGGTGAGGGCTACATGCCGGGTGTCCCGGTCGAACAGGGCCCTGCCCCATACCTGTTCTAGGTGCCGAATGTCCCGACTGAGTGCTTGTTGTGCGACGAACAGGCGGCCGGCCGCCCTGGTGAAGTGCAGTTCCTCCGCCAGGGCAACGAAGGCACGCAGGAGTCGCGGATGGACGTCATGGCTCATACATCCATTCTCGCCAACTGAGCTTGATCCACAACAGAATTGCCTGAATGCACGAGAAACTAGTGTTGGACGGCCCGTAACTCGAGGGCGAGGCTGGATGCATGCCAGATTGCTACGCGCCCAAGCCGGATCGCCGCCCCCCACACGGGCTTGTCTTTGCTGTCCTAGGGGAGACCTTCGTCGTTGCTGCGGTACCAGAAACCATGGAGCCACAAACAACCCCCCTGTGGGGCCGGCTGTGGCGCACAGTATCGAGCCTGACCTCTGCCCAGCGAAACGGAAGTTCGTTACCCTAGGTGACTGACCATCCGATCGTGGTCACGCGGACGGCCGCGCTGGACGTGGGAGCATCCTGACGGAGGGAAGCGCTCAGCCGTGCCGGAAGACCGCAGCCACGTTCATCGTGGCGCCGAACACTGCTCGTCCCTCGTCTCCTCGTCCTCGGCGTCCGATGAGTCGCCGTTCTCAAGGGACAGCCATACACGGGCCCGGGCCCGCGAAGACGCTTTCGAAGCGTCCTCTCACGGACTTTGTCTGATCATTTCCTCCATTCCAGGGCGTGACCAAGGCAACGGCCGTGAAGGTAAGTCTGCCGCCCGTTACCTTGCCGGATGTGCCGTTCAGCAACCATGGATTGTGCGCCTGGCTGCTGAACGGCACAGGGCTGTCAGCCTTCAATGGACGGGCGTCGGGTCTGCCGATGTAGACACGACTCTCTCCTCATGGGCAGTCACGTTTGTTCGCGACGATCCCGCAGGTCCTGTCCTCGCCGACGCAGCTCGCCTGGGGCACTGAGCTCGTGAAGGAGCAGTCGCTCTGTCAGCGCAGCGCGCGTTTCCGGGCTGAGTGCGGCCACGACGGCGACCAAACGCTCAGCCGTATCCTGGTCCACGCCATCTCCGTGCTCATTGCCGCCTTGTCGGCTGTGGTGGTCCAGCAAGGCTGCAGTCTGCTCATCTAGCACGGCGTGAGCCTCCGCTGGGTGCACGTTGCCAGGTTTGGCTGCGTCAGCAGCCCGGCGCAGAGGATCGGCTGCTTCTCCTGGAAGCAGCTTCGCGTACGCGGGCAGATCGGCCTCGTCGGCGATGAGCAGCAGGTGCTTAGCGATCAGGGCCGCCTCTGGGAACGGGGTGCGCACCGCAAGCTGGGCCAGGGTAGTTGGAGCAAGCCCAAGGACGCAGCCTGCGTGGAGCAGGACTTCGCGGACTCGTTGGGCGCGTGGGTCGTTGGGCAACAGGGCCGCTGTGCGATCCAAGAATCGGGCGAAAAACTGTTCAGCTCTGGTGGTGTCGGCCTGCTCACCGCCGCGGTAGTAGCGCGCCAAGTACCCCTGCCACCAGTTGAGATGTACCAAGTACAGCTCGGCGATGACGGTCTCGTAGGAGTCTTGGGTGATCAGGTCTTCGTCGGCGAGGACCTTAAGCGCGGGCACGAGGTCGCGGTAGACGAGTCGCATCCATGTGTGCGGGGAGCGTTGGATGCCCCAGCACTCCGTGTGTGCGTGGTCGCTGAGGACTTCGGCGAGACTCACTTCGCCGGCAGCGAACTCGGTGCGGATGCCGGAGGCGGTGGCGGTGAAGCGGTAGAAGTGGTCGGAGGCCGTGGGCGGCTTGGGCGTAGGGAGTGCGTGGTCGATCAGGTCTTCCAGCTCTGCGTAGCAGTGGTGTAGTTCATCGAGAGAGGGTGCAAGACGAGGGTGCAGCGGGTTCACAAACCTCGTCTTGATCTTGGCGATCTCCTCCGAAATTGCCTGGTAGAAGAAGATTTTGTCGAATCGGTAGCTGAACGACAATCCGATGTAGGGGAAGACGGTGCAACTGCGGCACTCCGAGCGGTGGCCGACTTCTTCGTCCCTTACTCGCAAAAACTCCTCGCTCTGTACCAACTCGCTTAGTGGCCGGTCCCATTCCACCGAGTTGTCGAAGGCGTGATAGCAAGGAAGCACCAAACGCCCGTCGGGCCCAACGGTCAAGATGCGCTTATTTGCAAAGCAGTCAGTGGGAGCGCTGGGGTCAAGGTTTTCCATGTACTTGCGGAAGTGCAGATTAATCAGCGCGAACGGTTGGTACAGGAGCCGCATCAACTCGGCTGCGATCGTTCCGCCGGTGGGCTCCGACTCCCCCAGTCGCCCGGCGCGACGGGCAGCGTCATTGAGCGGCTTTCCGTTCTGTTCGATCAGCTTGAGCTTGCGGGCCGTCCGGTTCTTGTCACGTACGGTGTCCTGTTCATCGAAGTACTCGAACATCCCAGAAAAGTAGACGGTGATCCGGTTTTCCTGGGCGAAGCGCAGCAGGTCCGCCATCTCGTCAACGTTCTCTCGAGTGACCACACAGATCAGTTTGAGATTGTCTGACCCGGCAGCCACAACGCGCTGGATGACGTCCAGAGCCCGGTCCAAGGTGGGCACCCCGCGGATTTTTTGGTAGCGATCGGGCTTGAGCGTGTCCAGCGAGACGTTCATGGTGTCGACGTACGGGACGATCGCTTCAATGTGCTTTGCGAACCTGATGCCGTTGCTGGTGATCTCCACCGTCATGCCCAGGGACTTGGCGTATTGGACTATGCCATCTATGTGAGGGTGCAGTACGGGCTCGCCGCCTGTGAAGTCGACGTAGCGGACGCCTAGTTCATAGAGCTCGTCCAGAATCTGACGCCCTCGTTCCAGCGTAAGTTCCTCGTAGCCCTTGAACTTGTCGTCCTGCCAGACGTTGCAGTAACCGCAGAGTGAGTTGCAGCGGAAGGTGATGTAGAAGCGGGCAGACTGCAGAAGTCCTGGGGTAGGAGCGGGAGCGGTGCTTGTGGTCACGGTGTATTTCTCCATTCCAAATGAGGAGCGTAGGCGGGCATCTGGATGTCTTGTGGCGGGCGGCTGCGGCGTCGGCTCATGAGCCGGGGCGTGCAGCCAGTCGTACATCGCACTGCTGCTCGCGACTCGGGGCGAGTCTGCTGGCATTGCCGGCAGGGTCCTGGCGGGCACGGGAATTTTTACGAGTTGGCTGGTATCCATGGGCTGGACAACGCTCGTCGGCTGGCGTGCGAGTGCCTGTTTTAACTGTGTTGGGTGGCGCAGGCCCTATCAGTGGGGTCCATGAATTCGCCTATCGCAGGGTGGTCTCCGTCATCTTGCCGGCGAGGAGTTCAGCCAGGGTAAGGACCACAAGCTGGGTGTTCGCCGCAGGGACAGTGGGCAGGATGGAGGCGTCGGCGACCAGCAGATTGTCCACACCTCGCACCCTGCCCTCGCCGTCCACGACGGCTGAGGGATCTTTGGAGCGTCCCATGGCGCAGGTACCTACTGGGTGCCAGTAGGTACCGAGTCGGGCACGCATTTCTGTGCCGGAGAGTTCGGATGACGGGTGGCCCTTGATCGGGGCAGCCAGTCGTTTGAACGCGGTGGTAGCGGCGAGCCGTTCGATGACCGCCAGGCCTGAGCGGAGCACGGCCTCGTCGCGGCCGTCGGGGTCGGTGAGAAACGCCGGATCGATGTCCAGGGGTTCGGTGGGATCAGCCGAACGGAGCCTGACTTGGCCACGTGATGCGGGCTTCATCAAAAGGGCGGAGATACCTGCCTCATATTGGCCGGGCGGCAGCGAACCAAACAGTGGGTTACCCGCGGAGGGCACGATGTGGAGGTCCCAGGAGTCCGGGGGGCAGGCCTCGCTGGCTGCCCTGATCAGCATTCGGTTGACGTACAGTTCGCCAGCCTCCTCCTTGACGGCCAATGCTGCGTTCAGCTCGGCTGTCGGCGTCATCGGCACGAAGACGCTGGGCTGATCGGTGAGGTTCGCACCCACACCGGGCAGATCGATCTCGGGCCTGATTCTCATCTCCTCCAGATGGCTGGCGGGTCCGAGGCCGCTGCGCAGAAGCAGTGCGGGCGATCCGAAGGCGCCGCAGGCAACCAGGTACGTATCCGCGACCAACGTCTCGGGTTTCCCCTTCACGACGACCTCGACGCCGCGGACCCGCCCATTGCGGACCCTCAGCCGGTCCACTCGCGTCTCACCTTGGATCGTCAGATTGGGCCGATCGCGGGCCAACTCGAGATAGGCGAAGGCCGCATTCCAGCGGAGCCCGTCGAGAGCATTGATCAGGGGGGTACCACACCCGGGCCCGCCGGAGGTACCCATGTCCACGGTCGCGTAACCGAGTTCGCGTGCCCCGTCTAAGGCGGCCCGAGCCCAGGCTGAAAGCTCTTGATCCGGAACGGTCCGCAGCCGCATCTGCTCGACTGCTCGCCGTCGGTAGGGCTCCATAGCAGCAGCTGACCAGTGAGAGCCACCTGCCCGTTCCCAATCCTCGTGATCGGGTATCGCTCCCCATGTGTGCCAGCAACCGTTGATGCAGGAGGAGCCACCCAGTACTCGGGCGCGGATACGGTGGATGTCGGTGCGGCGTTCCCAGACGTCGTTGCGAGACAGGGCGTGGGCGTCCAGCAGCTGGCGCGGCCACGCGCGCCGGTCGGGGCCATAGTCCGGGCCGGCCTCCACCAGACAGACCGTCCGGCCTTCGTCCTCGCTGAGCCGAGAGGCCAGCACACAGCCGGCGACTCCGCCGCCAACAATCACAACGTCGTAGCCGGATGTGAGGGCGTCTTTGGACCTCTGTGTTTGGGTTCTCGTAGATGTCATGCGAGATCCCCGACCGTTTCGCTGCCGCGCGCCGCAGTGATCTCACCCATGGGGAAGGCTGCCAGGTTCCATGCCACGCCAGCCTTGCCCTGGACCAGCAGATCGGACTCGGTACTCATGTGAGGCTGGTAGTTCCTCTCGGCTGTGGCAGGTGAATGGAGACTGCGGGCCAAACCTGGGCAAATAGGGCAGGGTCAGCCTGGCGGGTCGGTGGGAATCGTGCGCAGGTCGCGATATACCTCGGCGACCGCGCGGGGGCCGGGGTGCGTGGAGATGTCCTCCAGGGCAAGTGCCTGTCCGTCCGGGCCGGCGACCGGCAGGCACCAGTTGGGATATTCGTCGGACGTGCCGGGCAGGTTCTGTGGGCGGCGGTCTCCGACCGTATCCGGCAGCCACACGCCAATCAGTTTCGCGGGAGTCTGGGAGAGAAAGCTGTGCAGGGCCAGGGCCTCCCGGCCTGGGACACGGTCCGCGTCCTGCTCGGAGCGCTGATCCGGGTCGCTCTCAAGGAGATGTGTCCTCTTCAACTCGTCCAGCCAGCTGTCACGTTCAGCCGCGGCCCCCGCACGCTCCTCAGCTATCGGTTGGGTAAGCAGCCCAAGGCGCTCGCGTAGCGAGACGTGCTCACCGTCCAGCCAGGTAGCCGTGCTGGGCAGGTCGTGCGTGGTGAGGGTGGCCAGACAGTCTGCACGCCACTGCTCGGCAGGCAATGGTCCAGAGCGCTCTTCCGAGCCGCCGGCGTACTCAAACCGCAGCACCGAAGTGCCCAGAATGCCTCGCTCGGCCATTTCTTCGCGCACTCCGGGCTCGACGGTGCCCAGGTCCTCGCCGATCACCATAGATCCGGCCCGATGCGCTTCCAGCATAAGCACCCCCAAGAGCGCGTCGTGGTCGTAGCGGACGTACGTGCCTTCGCTCGCCGCTGCGCCCTCAGGAATCCACCAGAGCCGGAACAAGCCCATGATGTGGTCAACGCGAAGGGCGTCCGAACGGCGCAAGGTGGCACCCAGCACCTCAGCGAAGGGCGCATATCCGGCTTCAGCAAGCGTGTCGGGTCGCCAGGGCGGAAGGCCCCAGTCCTGGCCGCTGCGGTTGAAGTCGTCAGGCGGACAACCGACAGTCATGCCCTCGGCCAGGTAGCGCTGGAAGTACCAGGCGTCCACCCCCTGCGGGTCGACGCCAACGGCGAGGTCGTGCATCAGCCCGATGGCCATGCCCGCGGCAGTCGCGGCGTGCTGGGCTTCGGCAAGTTGCTCGTCCACGAGCCAGGCGAGCCTGCTGTGGAACTCGACACGGTCTGCGAGTGCAGTCCGGGCGGCGTCGATTCCCGAGCCTTGGGGGTTGCGTACGCCTGAGGGCCAAGAACGCCAATGTGGGCCGTGTTTCTCCGCAAGCGCGGACCACAGGGCGAAGTCCGCGAGCCTGGACCCTTCGCTTTCAACGTAGCCCCGGTAGGCCTCCTGCCGGGCGGGGCTCAGCGTGACGCGGTGTACTAGTTCCAGGGCACGCAATTTCAGCTCACGAACGGCCTGCCGGTCGATCAGTCCGCCAGCAAGAACGTCCTGGTTAAGCTTGCCTGCCAGGGTGGTCAGCTGACTGATGTGCTCCCGGTTACCGGGTGGCAGGGCAGCATATTCAGGGAGAGCATCGACTCTCAGGTTCATCGGATCGACGTGACGTCGGCTGCTGGGGCGATACGGAGATGGGTCAGTCTGCGGCCCAGGAACATAGGCGTACAGCGGGTTGAGCAGAACGAAGTCTGCGCCCAGACCGCCGGCCCATGCCACCATGTCGCTCAGGTCTCCGAGGTCGCCAAGGCCCCAGGAGCGTCGGGAGAGCACCGAGTACAACTGCGCTAGGAACCCCCAGTGTTGTCGTTCGGGGGTCGTCAGTCGCTCTGGGGCAATCAGCAACGGTACGGCTTCGGCACGGGCACCGCGGACGGCGTGCAGGGTGTGTCGGCCTACAGGAAATCTAGTCAGTTCATGACCGAGGGGGCTGATCTGCTGTTGGTGTCCGTCTTCCGATGTCACCCACATCTCGGTTCCGGACTGCACAGACAGACCCACTGGAGGCCGTCCCTCGCGCAGCACGACACTGGGCGGCAGCAGGCGCGCAGCAAGTGCCTGCGTGCGCTCGGCCAGGGCGCTACGTATGTTGCCGGAGGTGCTCGCGTCGACGCCGAGCGCGGCGAGTACGGCCCGCAGAGTGTCCAGGCAGGGTTCGACGCGAAGGCCCAGGTCGGTGGTGTAGTGCGTGGCAACGCCGTGGAGTTGGGCAAGGCGGGTCAGATCACGGGCGGCGCGGGTTCCTCGGGTCGTTCGAGTGCCACGAGTGAGGGACATGGGTACGGCTCGCTCTCGGGGTGGTCCGTCAGAGGCGGGGCGGATCGGGGGTGTGCCGGGGCGGGTGGGAAGAGTCGGTCCAGGACCGCCGCGACGCCGTCTTCCTCATTGGTTGGGGCGATCTCGTCGGCGTGACGTCGCAGTTCGGCGTGGGCGTTGCCCATGGCCACGCCGTGTGCCGCCCATGCGAGCATTGGAATGTCATTAGGCATGTCGCCGAAGGCGATTGTGTCGGCTGAGGTGAAACCCAGCCTGCGGGCCGCTGCGGCCAGGCCGCTGGCCTTGTTGACCCCGGCGGGGAGCAGTTCGATCATGCCTTCCCCCGAGTGGGTGACCGAGATTCGGTCGGCGCAGACGCGCTGTGCCAGCGCGGCGAGCCGGTCGTCGTCCAGGCATCGGCTGCGGATCAAAACCTTCTCGATGGGGCTGGTCCATAGGTCTGCGTGGTGCTCGACTAGGCGCCACCCGTTGCGCACGCGGTCCGCGAAGCCGTGGGTGACCAGGAATTCGCCGTGCAGTCCTGCCGTGACCACGGCCAGTTCCAAGGGTCCGGTCAACTCGACGATGTAATCGAGCAGCTCGCGCACGGTGGGCTGGTCCAAAGTCGCGGAGGACAGCAGTTGGTCCCGTCCGACGTCGTAGAGTTGGGCGCCCTGACCGCAAACGGCGAGGCCCTCATAGCCCAGGGGCTCCAGCAGTCTGCGGCAGCCAGCGGCCGGGCGGCCGGTGACTATCAAGTGGCGGGCTCCAAGTGCCGAGACCCTCGTGAGGGCTGCGCGCGTACGAGGGGAGACACTGAGGTCGCCGCGGAGCAGTGTTCCGTCCAGGTCGGTGGCGACGACTCCGAAGCGCGGCGTGTGGTCGTGTAGCGGTGCAGTCATCGCCCGCTCTCCTCATACAGGGTCACCAGGGTGTAGGCGGCGAGAGTGGCGGCATCGGTGATCTGGCCAGCACGCAGCATCTCGCGCCACTCTCGTGGGTTAGCCCGGCGCAGGCGCATATCCGCTTCGGTGGCCTCGCGCTGGGGTTCGCCCTCGGTCAATTCCTCGGCAAGGAAGACATGGCAGCCCTGGCTGGTGAAGCCATAGGCGACGTGCACGCGGCCGAGGTAGGTCATGCGGTCGGCCCGCAGTCCGGTCTCCTCGCGCAGTTCCGCTCGGGCCAATTCGAGCGGGGCTCCGGCTTCGCGTCCCTGTGGCCAGGAGCCCTGGGGAAACTCCCAGTAACGGCCGCGTACCGGGTAGCGGTACTGCTCGACTAGGTGCATGCTGCCATCTGCCTGCCGGGGAATGACCAGGGCGTAGTCCGGCTTGTCGACAACCCCGTAGATGCCGGTGGTGCCGTTCGTGTGGCTGATGTCGTCCTCGCGGACTGTCATCCAGGGGTTGCGGTAGACCTCGCGGGTATGGACGGTATGGATCATGGTGCGACCTTCAGCAGGTCGCGGATTCCCTCGGCGACGCCTCGCACCTGCAGTGTGTGCTGGCGGCAAAAACCGTCCAGCAGTGTGCTGGTCAGACAGGTGTACGTGGGACGGCTGGCGTACCGCCCGAGTGCCTTGGGTGTCCGAATGATCCGGGAGCGAGGGGCACCCAGGCCGTCGGCGATTGCCTCGGCCCACTCGGCTCGGGTTACACGGTCGGGGCCTCCAAGGTGGAGCAGCTCCGGCGTGCCGGGGGTCAAGGCAGCGGCGCTCACGGCGGCAACGTCATCGACCAGGACGGGGGTAGTCCACTGGTCGTGCGGTGCCTCTACCACTCCCCCACGCTGCAGGCGGTGGGCACAGGCAGCAAAAAAGTTGAGCCACTTGGCGGAGTCCGCGGGCTCCCAGCCATAGACGAGGCTGACCCTCAGCACCGTGGCGTCGGTGGATTCCCGAACGATCTGCTCGGCGGCCAGCTTCGCTTGGCCGTATGCGTTGGCGGGCGCTGTGGTAGCGGTTTCGTCGTTGGCTGGGGAGTTGCCGTCGAAGACGTTGTCGGTGGAGATCAGCACAGTACGGCGGCCTCTCGCGGCTGCGGTGAGGTTGATCGCCGCCGCGGTGTGCGCTTCGGCTGCACGCTTCGGGTTGCTCTGGCACCAGCTCACGTCGGAAGGGCCATGTACGAAAACCAATCGGTCGGGCTGGATCTCGTCGATGACGCGTTCACATGCGACCGCATCGGTCGCGTCCAGGCGCACCCAGGGTCCAGCTTGCGAGTTGGGCCGGCAACGGGAGGCGAGCACAGCAGCCTCGCCTTTCGCGGCAAGGTGGGCGGCGAGGGCCCGGCCAACGAAGCCGCTGCCTACGACCAGAGTGGTCGAGCCCTGCGAGGGCGTAGCGGTGTTCTTGTCGGCGCTCATACGGCCATCACAGCGCTCTGCTTAGCCTGGCGTGTGACGAGCAAGCGCCCGGCACCGATGAGCCCATGGTTGTCGTCCGTTGCGCCAAGTTCTACCATCCTGCGGATCTCCGCCGGATCGAGACCAAAGCAACCTTGGCGCTCTAACTCCTGGGTGAGTAGTTGGACATAGCGGGAGCCGAGTGCCAAGGCGAAGCCGCCCATCAGGATGTAGCGGCGCACGCCGATCGAGGTGAACACTGAGGCAATGGCGGAGGCAAGATGGGTCAAACCACTGCGCAACACGGCCGTCGCAAAAGCGTCGCCGTCCAGCACTGCGGCTACCAGGGCCGGGTTGTCGAGCCGCTCCGGATCGGGGGCAGTCCGGGCGAGTGTCGAATGGGCGTAGCCGTTCGGGTCGGTGCGTGCGGCACGCCGTGTTGCGGCCAGCACACCCCGGCCGGAGGCGATCCCTCCCAGGTGGCCGTGGCCGCCACAGTCACACTTGGGCGCATGCGGCGAGGTGTCGCATGTCCAGTGGCCGAGTTCGCCGCCGTGGCCCTCAGCGTCCAACAGCACCTCTCCAGCACGATAGATCTTGCTGCCAATCCCGGAGCTCACAGTGATAAGGCAAAACGGCTGCTCGTCCGGGCCTTTGACATAGCGCCATAGGGCGGCTGTGAGGTCGTTGACGACCACGACCGGGATGCCGAGGCGTTCCTCCAGCAGCAGGCGAAGAGGCAGGGGTGCGCAGCGCTCGCCCCAGACGGTGGGTGCGGTCACTACATGCCCGTCGGCGGTGACCGGTCCGGCGAAAGCGATGGCGAGCGCTCCACTGCCGTGCCGTTCGACGCTCTCGGCTGCAAGGGAGGCCAACTGCTCGGCGACTTTGGACTGCAAGACGGGCGCAGGCTCGCCGGGGTGGCGAGCTATGCCTTCGGTGGGAACGCGGCGGACATCGGAGAGTGTTCCGGTTACCACCCCGTAGCGGGCGATCCGCAAGGTGGTGCCGCCCAGGTCTACGACGGTGAAGACGCGTTCAAGCACAGGCTCCTCCGGTCGGGCCGGTCGTGCTGAGTCCTACAGAGAGATGGGGCGTGGCCATGTATTCCACGGTGCCGTCCTCCAGCACGATGGCTGAATCGAGGTCGGCGCCGGCGGGGACGCTCGCACCCGGGAGCAGCACTGTGCGACGCACGCGTGCCCCTGTTCCGATCTGTACGCCGGGGAAGGCCACGCTGTGCTCGATCCGTCCGTGGTTCACCAGGTCGTCGGGCACCAGACTGCGACTGATGTCGAGGTCGGCGGAGACGAATCTGCGCGGGACTTGTGGTCGTATCGTGCGGGGGATCCGCTCGTGGGCCAGCGTCGCCCCATCCTCCAGCAATGCCATGTGAGCCCGGTGGTAACGGTCAACCGTGCCGATGTCCTCCCAGTGACCAACAACCTCATGCCCCAGGATCCGCTCGCCGCCTTTGAGCATGGCGGGTATGACGTCCCGGCTGATGTCGTGTTGCCAGTCAGTGCCCTCAAGTTCCTCCAGGTAGTGATGCAGACGATCTGCATCGAAAACGCAGAAGGCGGCGAAGACCAGGTCACTGGTGGGCTCAGCAGGCTTCTCCACGAATGCCGTGAGGTGACCTGTCCCATCGAACTCGACCATGCCGAAGAGGTGGACGTACCTGCGCTCGATTCGCTGGTAGGCGAGGGTCAATGCCGCGCCGGATTGGCGATGGGCTTCGATCATGGGCCCGTAGTCGTACCGGTAGACATGGTCCGCGTGCAGCACCAGCACGTCGGAGATGCTTGGGCCGAAGAGGTACGGAGCCTTACGGATCAGCGCATCGGCCGTTCCCCGCTCTGGCGTGCGTGGCAACTCCTGGGGAAGGTAGTTGGCGCCCTCGCGGTAAGCCTGGTCGAACGGACCGAAGTGCACACGGAAGCCCGGACGCCACCACGTTCGGTACAAGTCGTCCATCAGCTGTCGCTCCTCGTACTGGGAGAGGAGCAGCACCTCGCGCAGGTTGGAGGCTTCAGCATTGGCCAGCGAGAAGTCGATCAGTCGGCAGTAGCTGCCAAAGGGCACTAGCGGCTTGAGTTGGCCCTGGCAGAGCCTGCCCATTCTGCGGCCCTCACCACCCGCCAGCAGTACGGCGCGTACTCCGTCAGTCATGACTCACCACATCCCAGGTGGAGCGGCCGGAGGTCAGTGTGAGGAGCAGGTACAAGTCTTGGCCGTTGTCTGAGACTTGGCCTGTGAACTCACCCGGCCTGAGCTGCTCCAGGCAGCGTACGGTCGTACCTCTGCGTCCAGCTGCAGGCGGGGCAAGACCGACAACCTCGACACGTTCGGCGTGCGGCAGTCGGTACGTGATCTGTCCGTCGGCGACGGTGTGACGGTTATCGAGGCGTGCGCGTAAATCCCGGGCAGTATCAGCGGTCTGTTCACAGCGGGCGAAGTCGGCGCGTGCCCAGGCTGCGTCGAAGAGTGTGCGGGCTGCAGACGCATCCAGGGGACGGCATCGCTGGTAGGTTCTGGCGTCGCCAAACCGGGCTGCAGCCTCGGCGATCTCGTCTCGATGGGACTTATAAGCGTCGTCGGGTAGCAGGTCGAACCAGCCGTGCCGAAGGAGCAGTTCGACGCTGCGCTGGGGTCGCCGTCCTTCCCAGAGCGGGGTGAAGGAGTCAAGGTGGAGCCGGGCGGCGCGCTCCCAGGTGAATTGATGTGCGGTGGCGACTGCGTTGGTTTGCAGCCGGCGGTACTCGTCGTTGCGTTCGTGCAGGAGGGCAGCAGCCTGGTGGATACGGCGGGCAAGGGCATCGACCAGGAGTGAGTCGTCTTCGGCGAAGGAGCGGTTCACCGCGAAGCCGGTGGCCTGGGCAGCGTCAGGGCCGTGTACTGGGTCGGCGTTGTGTCTGAAGTGGGCCATGCCTTGTTGGGCCGTGGCAATGGGTACTGCGCCGACTGCCATTGCCTCGCCTTGAGCGATCAGGAACGTGTCCATCTCGAACTTGGACGGGAAGAGACAGTAGTCCGAGGAAGCGGCGTACTCGACTATGCGTGACTCGTCGACACGCTGACACTCGAGATAGATGCGGTCGTTGTGCCGCTCAACAACGGCGCGGATGTACGGGTCTTCGATGCCAACGTCGCTCAGACAGCGCAGGACGAAGTTTGCCGCCAGGCCTTCGTCGAGTACCCGTTCGATGGCGCGGAAGAGTTCGAGTTGGCCCTTGTGATTGACGGCGTAGCGTGCGTTGTGGAAGAAGGTGGGCAGCGATGGCTCGAGACCGAGTTCCTTAAGAAGTCATCTCATTTGGTGAGTCTGCGATAGCAGATGAGGGTGCAGGCGATGCTGGCGAAGGCGAGGAAATGAATGGCTTGTCGTTCGTAGC
>NZ_JBEXGX010000055.1:0-28899 GCF_040607495.1 Streptomyces sp. NPDC005281
CCACAAGCGGCAGAGCCTTTTGAACCACACCCGGCGCCCCTGGGCGGGTCAACCATACGAAGGGCTCACCCCATCCCGCAGGAAAGCGTAGGGAGGCCTTGTTCGGTGCGGCTACGGTTGCGTAAACCTTGGTCAGCCCGAGGGTGTCGAAGCCATGGGCGACGATCGCCTCTGCCACCTCGGTCCCCAGGCCGAACCCCCAGGCCGTCGGGGCCAGAGCGTAGATGATCTCGTGGCCTCCGACGACGTCGGTCGGCTTGATCTCGGCATGCCCGACCAGGAGTCCGTCCCGACGGACAGCCCAGACATCGAACAGTTCCTGGGCGTAGACCTTCGTGAAGATCCGCCCGAACAAGGCCCGGTCCGCCGCTTCGGAAGCAGGGCCGTCACCCATCCACCGCGACACCCTGGTGTCCTGGAACAGAGCGACGAAGTCCTCTTCGTCCTCAGCGATGTACGGCTCCAGCAACAGCCGCTCGGTGCGCAGAGTTGGGATCACAAACGGCGACGCTACCCACGCGGCATCCAGGTCGGCAAACCACTTTCACCTGCGCGGAAACCTCACTTCCCGTCGCCATGTTGCACATCGCGGCCGGCGCCGCGGGCTGAACCATCATGCAGAGCCATTCACATGGCCGGCCATCCGTGCCGAGCCACTCAACTCACCTCACTGAGGCTGCCCCAGGCCATCCATTGCTCGGGTCGCTCGGCCACCCACCGTTCGAAACAGGCCCCGAGCCCGGACAGGGCCTGCTCGACGTCACCGGGCAGTTGCGAACTTACTGCGAGGGAGACTCGTCCGGCCGCGCCGGGAGCAGCGATCGCCCTGATGTCAAAGGACCTCCTCACGGCAAGCGAGAGCAGCCTAACGGGAATGGTCAGGTGGCCGTCAAGAAAAGGCAGGGGCCGCGTGTGCCGTGTGCCTGCATAGCTCGTGTCGACGTTCATCAACACGATGCCGTCGGAGTCGATCCACTCCCGGATGTCGGCAGAGTTGAGAGTCGTCAGGATCAGAGGTCTGCCCAGCCGTAGCCGCTCGCGATACATGTCGACCACCAGCGGGTTCTGGTCGTGGACGACTGGATATGCCGGTCTGCCTGTCGCTTCCTCTACGAGCATCGGCACCAAGAGCGTATAGCCGAACTGCATGCCCATGATCAACCGAACCGAATCCCCGAGGACCCGCGCCTGTTGCACTGCGTCTGACCAAGTCGCGATCGACTGGTGTCCGACCTGGATGAAGTCATTGAGGTGGAGAAAGTACTCGGCCATCCAGCTGACAAACGCGGTGCCCGGATCGGACGAACCGCGCCACCGCGCAACGTACTTGCCGCCGTGCCGGCGCAGGAAGACCTTCACGTCATCCCCGATGACATCGACCAGCAGTTGCAGGACATGCAGGTGGCGTTCTTCGGCGCCGACTGCGGGTGGCGGGTGCTCGGCGAGCGCCCGCAGCATCTCGACGTCCCAGTTGGAGCCCGCCACACGGATGGTCATCGAGGCGGGGCGGCCGCCGCCGCCAGCGCTGCGCCGGCCCGCTGCTTGGCAAAGTCGTGGTACTGGCGCAGTCGTGATCCGAGGAGGGAGACGTCCGCCAGAATGCGCGGGAACAGCGCGAGTCGCGTAGAGCACTCGAGGTCATCGATGGAGAACAGGGATCCATTGTTGATCAGGGCCCGCGCCGGGCACGTGCCCGAGCACTGGTGCAGCCACGGACACGACGCGCACGGCGCCTCGCCGAGGAGCCACCGCTCGCGCGCACGGAGCACGCGGGCGGACGTGGACGCGCGACTGCGGGTGAGCAGGCTGTCCTCTGGTGCCGGTTGCGTCTCCACCTTCTGTGCTGAATTGACTCCGGTGCCGACAATTGGTAGCGCCGCCCGAGCCGGCCGTGGGAGCACTGCGTCCCGCCGGCGCAGCTCGGCCTTGAACTCCGGCGTGAACGAACGACGCGGCCAAAGCTTCTTCTTCCACATGTTCTTCACGATGGATATTTGCGTTGCTTGTGGGCGTCACGGTCGAAGGCAGGCGGCATGCCGCCGCAGCTGCCGAGACCTTCGCGGTTGGCGGACTACGGGATCACCACACAGCCGTGCTCTCCCGCTCAATAGGCTCCCTGCCCGGACACCACCGCGCCCATGGTGCGGGCCAGGATCACCAGGTCGAGCCTGGCGGAATGGTGGTCGACGTACTCCAGATCCAGGCGCATCGCTTCGGCGAAGGACAGGTCCGACCGACCGGAGATCTGCCCGAGACCCGTTACTCCGGGCTTCACCACCAGCCGCCGGAGCAGGTCCGGGCCCCAGTGCTCCACCTCGGCGGGCAGCGCCGGCCGGGGACCGACCATGGACATCTCTCCTCGGAGCACGTTGAGCAGTGTCGGTACCTCGTCCAGGCTGTAGCGTCGCAGGAAGCCACCAACCCGGGTGATCCGCGGATCCCGCCGGAGCTTGAAGAGCAAGCCGCTGTCGTTATCGTTCGTGGCCATGCGTTCGGCCAGAAACCGTTCCGCATCGGCGTCCATGGTACGGAACTTGCAGATCACGAATGTGTGTCCGTTGAGGCCAATGCGTGGCTGCCGGAAGAAGACCGGTCCCGCGCTGTCAGCTTTCACCGCGCAGGCAATCACCGTTAGCAAGGGTGCGGTCATTACCAGCAGCAGACCGGCAGCGCACCGGTCGGCCCAGGGCTTCAGCACCGGCCAGACCCGCCCGCCGCCACCCGGCGCCGCGACCGGCGCGGAATCCCGGTCCCGCCTGTCGCTCCCCATGCCACGACGGTAGACGAGTGCCTCGGTGGGGAGTGCCTCGCCGCGCAGCCGCCCCTCGACGGCGAGCATCTCGTGGTGGATCTCCGCCAGGGCATGCGCCAGCACCCTCACGACCACGGCGGGCGACCTGCTCGGCAACGGCGCCTTGCGGGTGGGGCGCGGCATCCGGTGCTTCGGCGGCAGCCGCTCCTTGCCGGTGACGGCGGTGTACAGCTCGGTGCACAGTTGTGCCGCCCGCAGCACGTCGATCCTGCACTCCTCACGCCGGGCGACCGCCTGCGCTGTACGCCGCTCCGCCCAGTCGCGACGGTCGAAGCAGGCATCGACGCGGCTCGCGACGTCGCCGAGCAGGTCCGACAGTTCCCCGCGCAGCCGTCGAGCCGTCGTGTCGCGCGCGTCCACGTCCCAGCGCTCGCGCGCGAGTTCGGCCGCCAGCGCGACATCCGGAACGATCGCACCAATGTCGCATGCATCCGAGGCGCCGTTCCTCTGCGCCAAGTCGAGCAGAGCCGGACCGGCCCCGGCCGCGGCGAACTCGCGCGCCGACGCGACCTGGACGGCCGCCATCCGGTCGGCCGGAAGGTCAACCTGCGGATAGGCGACCCGGGGAGCCCGGGCCGATGACGGCCGGTACAGCGGCCAGAAGCGACCGTCCTCCTGCCGGGGCGACCGGGTACCAGTCCAGAACGCGTGCCGGGAGAACCCGGGCACGTCGCGCTCCAGCACCGCGTCGATCTCGCTGCTGCGTGGAGGCCGGTACCACGAGCCCGAACCCGCCTGCACCGTCAACCACTCGCAGAACCGCGCCACGTCCTCGAACCGCAAGCCGACGGCAGGCTCGTCGTCCTGGCCAGGCGGGTAGACCCGGTCGTCCCAGTGGTCGGGAACCAGGCACTCGCCGTCCTCGGGCCGGGTGTCCAGGAAGTACTGGTACTCAAGCCAGGTGACCGGCCGGCCGACGAAGCCGTTCCGGCCGATCGCGATGTCCTGGGCGGCCCGTAGCCGCAGCCGGGCCTGTGCCGCGACGCGCCTGCCGGCAGGGTTCCCCCGCGCGTCGGCGGGGCTGATCAGACGCGCCACCGCGTCCCTGCTCGCCTCGGCGACCTGCTGGGACTCCGCGATGCACTGCACGGCCAGCGCCAGCATGGCCGGATCGTCCGCCCGGCCCAGACAGGCGTCGACGATCGCAGTGGCGTCCGACATGGCGCAGTACAGATGGACCGTCTCACGCCACCAGGGCTGGTCGAGCCAAGCGAGCAAGTGCCCCTGGAGCTGCTCCTCGCGGATGTGCTCGGCCGCCAGGTACTCCTGCAGTGTCAGATGGGCGAAGGCGTAGACTCCGTGCTCCTTCTCCACCAGAAGGCCTGACGAGCCTTCGACGCTCCGCAGGAAGTCCGCGGGCTCCACCGCGTCCGCCACCCGCGCGAGGCCGGGCCCGATCACCTGGACCGCGTCCGCCGCGGGCAGCTCGGCCAACCCGCGGCACATCATCGTGTGGGCGAGGGCGCGCAGCACCGCCCGCTTGCGCCGGCCCGGCATGTCGACGGTCACGCCCCGCGCCTCGTGGCGCTTGCCGAGGAAGACCTCGCAAATCTCCGCGTAGAGCTCGGTGCGGCTTCCCGGCAGCGCGCCCCGGTAGTGGTGGACGTTGGCCACCATGGTCAGCAGCAGCGGGTTCGCGGTCAGTTCGTACAGGCCCGGGTTCTCCTCCAGCCGCGACAGCAACTCCGCGGCGCCGACTCGGGCCGCCAGCCGGGAGGAATCATTGTCGGCCCCGTGGGAGCGGATCGCGATGGCCCGATACCACTGCTCTGCAAACAGCGTGATCTGACGGGTCGACAGAGGCTGGACCTCCACCACGGTCGCCCCCGCGAGCGGTCGGCTGCGGTAGCCGAACGGGCGGCTGGTGAGCACGAACTGGTTGCCCGACCAAGCAGCGGACTGCTCCTCGATCCAGTCGGCGACGAAGACACGCACGGTGTCGTCCGGCAACTCGTCCAGTCCGTCCAGCAGGAGCAGAACCTTCCCGGCACGCAGGTTCGACTCCACCCACGATGGCGGCTCCCCTTGCTCAAGTTGGGCAAGGCAGCGCCGCAGCAGGTCGGGCAGCGTCCCCGCCTCCTCCGCGAACCACCGCTGATGCTCGCGAAGGTTCACCAGCAGCGGGATCATGCCCGGGAGGCCCGTTGACCGCGCCGCCCGGCCGCCCGTGGCGAGACGGAACGCCACGTGCCGCAGCATCGTGGTCTTGCCAGAACCCGGCGGCCCGATGACCGACAGCACCGTCCTCTCCCGCCGGGCCCTCCTCAGCCAGTACCAAACCGACTGCTCACCCCCGGCGGCGTCCGTCGCGTGCTGACGCACCGGGTCGGGCGTCAGCACGTGCACCGGGGTCGGCACCAGCGAGAGCGAAACTAAGACGTCCTGCATCTCGAGCGTGTACTCCCCCGCGGTCGAAAGGCCCTTCACGTCCATATAACGGGTGCTGGCACGAACGTACTTGAGCAGTTTCCGGGTGTACGAAGACACCCGGCGGCGGGTCCACAGGTCGAGGGAGTCGGCGGCACGCTTGACCCAGCGCTCCCGCAGGTCGCGCACGACCGCGCCGATGAAGGCGGCGCCGGCGACGACCGCCTCGTAGACCAGCAGCAACCAGAAAGCGAACAGGGGATGCTCCCGCAACTGCGCGGACCGGCCGACGGCGGCGGCGGGCACCCCGACCGACACCAGGACCAGCAGACCCCCCTGCCACAGCTTGCGCAGCCACCCCGAATCGCCGCCCATGCGTCCCCACCCCCGCGCCGCCCGGATGGCGCCCATGGTCCCGCTGAGACGGCCCCGGCGCAGCCGTTCCCGGAATTCATCGTCCAGCGTCGAAGCGGCCCCGGGCGGGAATCCGTACCCCACCTCCCCAGGACGCGACCGGCCCTGCGTGCGCTGAGATCATCGAACAGGCTGCTCAGGACCCATCCCCTCAGCACTCGATGACTCTCACCGCCAGCCCTCCCCACGCCGTCTCCTTGCCCTTAATCGACATGTCCGCGCCCGTCTCCTTCACAGTCTCGATGACGTTGTCGACTGAGACTCAGGGCTGTCCTGTGGACGCGACCCAACCAGCTCGCGAGGTAGCAACCCCATGCCGGGCAGCCTCGGTCAATATCCCTCGATCCAGGTCTCACGGATGTGGCAACCTGCCGTCATGCCAGCTGAGCTGCGAGAACATGCAGGCCGCCAGCACGCCATCCAATACCGCTGGTGGAGCGTCCTCGGGAAGAAGCGCGGCCGGACCAGGAAGGCCCGCCCGCCGGTCCACGACGACCTCGTCCGCCGTGACTTCACGACGGACGGCCCGAACCGGGTGTGACTCGCCGACGTCACCGATCACGCCACCGTCGAGGGCTTGTGGCAAGTGGTCTCACCTGGGCGTATACGATCCCCGGCCGTGAAGCGTTCGATGATCGCTCTGGTCAGCGCGGGAGCAATCACAGTCGCCCTGGGCGGGTATGCCGGAGGCGCGACGAGGCACGACGGCGCGTCCGAGCAGTCGGCCAGGTGCGAGCAGACCCACCAGGAGTTCGAGGCGCGGGTCGGCCAGTTCCGGAAGCAGAAGCAACGGATCGCCCGCGGGTTCGACACCACAAGACAGGGCGAGATCGTCACGGCACGGCTGAAGATCCTCGGCATCATCGTGGGACAGAATCCGACGTGCTTCGATGCCGGGACACGTGCGGCAGCGGCGTACCTCCAGCAACACCCGTCGACGGGTCAGGAAGACGTGGCCGCGTGTGAACTCGCCGGTATCCCGTCCAAGGAATGCCCGACATCGACTGATGTGATAGCCGTGATATCCGGTCAGGGGCCGCGCGAGGCGTGACAGTGCGCAGCTCTCGGGCACGGCTGGGCGGATACGCGGATCGGTCGTGCGGTCGCTGGCCACGTTGCTGAAGTGCTTGGCGGATTCCGCGTGGTCGCGCAGGGCGGAGGCCATGGCAAGATCCTGACCTGGGGGTTCCACTGGTCCCAGGCGCCGTTCCCGGTGCACATCGACAGGGCGGCCTCCTCCAGCAGATCCCAGTCGGATCGGCCGGCGGCCCCGTGCCAGCCCTGCCCCCGCCCCGTCCGTTCAGCACGCGCTACCCGTCTCATCCCCACGCCTCGCAGCGGTGTTTTCCAACAGGTCGCACGAGCAGGTACCGGATTGGTACCATGCGAGTATGCCATCACTGAACGTGACCTTCACCGACGAGGAAATGGAAGCCGTGCGTGCCTCCGCCGCGGCCGAGGGCAAGAGTCTCAAGCAGTACCTGCACGACCTCGGCGTCCGTGAGATGCAGCGCAAGCGGTTCGTGACCGGCGCCGCCTCGTGGGCGGACAGGCTGCGCACGGAGTTCGACGAGGCGTTCCCGGACGAGGTTCCCCCCTCGCAGCGCGGCGAGGGAGCCACTGCCGCCTGATGATCCTGTACATCGATGTGTCCTGGCTCCTGGACGTCCAGGAGGCCGCTCTCGGCCATGACGACGTCACGGTCACCGACTACTCGGCCATTGTGGCGGCCGTCGCCCGCCACAAGACACGTATTCCGACCCTCGCCACCTCCGACCCCGACACCGCCTGGCGGGCGGCCGCGCTCCTGCACACCATCGTCCGCCTGGAACCGCTCCCCCACCGCAACAGCCTCTTCGCCGCCTTCGTCACCGCCCAGTACATGGACCAGTCCGGAGACGGGATCGACCCACCCTATGGAGCCCTGTCCGACCTGATCAGGAAGGTCCGTGAGACCCGGCTGAGCATCTACGAGATCGCTGACACCCTCCGCTCCTGGCGGCTCTGACACCGCCACGCACACGGAAGGTCCGGCGCTTGCGGGCAGGCCGTCGCTCGGGCGCTGAACCGGCTAAGGGCCCGATCACGCCGCCGTCGTGCTGACGGCCCCCGGTTTCGCTGCAAGGTTTTCGATGTCCCTGGGCGCTTACCTGGAGCGGCCTCTGAATCTACCGCTCGACTTCGAGGGCCCTTCACCGTCCGACACCTAGCGGACGTAGCCGTGCTGGCCACGGCCCACTGCGCCGACTACACGGCCACCGCGCATCCGGTGTCGCTAATGGGCCGGATCCCGTTCCCACGGACGAGACCGAGGAACGCGAGAGCGGCCCGGGGGTGAACTCACCCGGCAGAAGGGCCGGGCCCGTGCGCGTCCGCTGCCGCGGCGAGCCAAGCTCACCGAAGGCCCCCGCCCAAAACGGGACTACTCGGTGGAACGCGCCCGAGTCCTCCAGCGCCGCGGCGCCGCCAAGCCGCGCCGCGAGTTCCGCCGGACAGACTGTCACCCAGGCGTCGCCGCGCAGGAACCGCCGGCCTTCGCGCAGCGATGTCCGCTTCCTGCCGGCGCAGCAAGGCATCGAGGTTGGTGAACTCGTCGGAGTTGTCCCACTCGATGCGGCCGAAGAGGGGGCTGCTCCCATCCAGTGCGGTATGCAGGAAGTCCACCAGCGCAGTGCAGGATGCTGCGTCGTCAGGGGAGTTGACGCTGACCGAGGCCGACGCCCGCCAGATGGAACCGTCGCTCAGGACGTGATAGGAACCCCGCCCGTCCCAGCACGTCCACTTCCCCGGCATCGAGGGTGAAGACGCCCTCGACCCAGGCCTGGGAACAACGGCCGCCCACGTCACCCTCCGTCTGGACGTATGTACGGTCCTCGTCCGTCAGCCGGTGGCCTCCCAGAAGGAAGGCCAGTGCCGTCAGTACGGCGCTCTTGCCCCCGTCGTTGCGGTCGGCCAGGATCGTCGGGCTGCTGACGGGAATGTTCCCCACCTGCGCTAACGAGCGGAAGCCGCACACGGACAAACAGGTGAGGTACACGGTCGAACTGCTCCGAATCTCCCTCTGCGAATGAAGGGGGCGTGACGTACGCGAGTGCCCGTAGGAGCCGGAACACGGGTGACGCTGAGGCTGTGGTGGCAGATCCGGAAGGGCGGTGTGCACCCCTCCGACTGCCGGATCCCGCCCACCCTCGAGCTGCGGATCCGTCGGCCGGGGCAGCCGGCGGACCTCCCCCTCGCTTCCGGGGCGATGCGGCCCTGATCTCACCGGGCCTGTCCGCGCCCGGGACCCTCTCCGGCTCGGGCCTGGACAACGTCGGCGTATCCCTCCGTATGACCCCGCTCGGGCTCGACGAGCTCACCGCCGAGCCGCCGGCGGTGAAGCCCGACCTGTGCGGGGCGCTCGCCTCGGAATGCCAAAGGGGCTATGTCGGCGGCGGCCGCCACAGCGAGGACGACCAGCGCCGCCCCCGCTCACGTCCATCCCATTGATCGATCCACGTACGGCACCACGCCCCTGGCACACAACGGATTGCAGTAACTCGTGTTCTTGACCCGACCGGGCACAGGCGGTCTGAACTGTCCTGGCAGAGCGTAAGCAGAGCCCGATCAGCCTGCCTCTCCGGCTGGCTTTCGTCGCTTCCGGAGCTATACGGCCCTGGCCAGGGCGCGTAATCGAAGGTTTAGCAGCCCTTCCACTCATTCGAAGGTGTTCGAGCGCCGGACACGAGTAGTCACGCGGGTTCCTTGGCATGCGGTGGAGGAGGCCGAGACCTGGGCTGCACCGGCTCGGCCCCCGCACTCCACGCCCGGCTCCACTCCAACGGCCAGGGCTTTGACAGCGCAGCGCACAGGCGCTGTTCAGGTGTTCGGGTCAGGGAGCGAGCGCGACGGCTCTTCAGACGACCGCACGAGCGAAGGTGAGCGTCGCGGTGACAGTGGTCCGGCCGCGGATCATACCCAGCTGATTCCAGCCCATCCCGAACCGCTCCCGGTCCACGGTGAACTCCATGGCAAGGCTGATCGCGTCATCACTCGATGCGGTGACGTGGGCGGTGACGGTCTGTGGGCTGATGGCACCCCGGACGGTCAGCTGGCCGGCGATCTCGGCGGTGTCGTTCTGGGGCACCGCTGCGTCGTGGACGGTGAAAGCGAGGGTCGGGTGGTTCTCGGTGTCGAAGAAGTCACTGCCGCGCAGGTGCTCATCTCGCTTCGCGTTCCTGGTGTCCAGAGACGTCGCGTCCACGCTGACAACACCGTGGGCGGTCCCGTCGGGCTTGATCTCACCCTCGCCCGTGACCTTGCCGAAGGCGCCCTTCACCGTGACCAGGCCCCACATCGTCCGATGCGCGATCGCCACGGTGGAGCGGGCGGGATCCAGCTGCCACAGGCCGGTTTCGATGACGACGGTCATGGAGGTTCTCCAGAAAAGTTGAGGAAGGGAACGGGGAAGCCACATCCGCGACCCGACTGCCGGGACCGCAGCCCAGTAGTCCAAATTTGGATGACCCCACGCACGCTAGCGGGTTATCCAAAAATGGACAACCGTTAGACTGTGACACCATGGCCGACTCTTCCGCCCCCGCCGATCAGCCCGAGCGCGAGCCATCGGACGACACCGGGCTCCTGCCCGCCGAACTGCGCTCCTGGATGCAGCTGTTGGCTGCGGCCGGCACGATCGAGCAGCAGCTCCGCTCACGGGTGAAGGACGCGACGGGGATCTCGCACGACGAGTTCCTGCTGCTGTGCCTGCTCGCCGATCAGCCCGGCTCCAGCCTGCGGATGACACGGATCGCGGAACTGCTGGGCCGCCCCAAGACTCGGCTGACCTACCAGGTGGCCTGCCTGCAGCACGCGGGACTGATCACCAAGAACTCCGCGTGCGGCGACCGGCGCGGCATCGAGGTGGCACTCACCGAAAAGGCCCGCATTCTGCTGAGACAATCATCCCGCCCCCTCGCCGACGCTGTCTCTGAGGCCATCACGCGAACGGCCTGTGCCCAGCGATACACGCAGTTGCAGTACCTGCTGCCGACGAACCAGAGCTCCGAGGAGCACACCACAGAGCAGAAAAAGTAACCGCAGGGGACCGAACCTGGAGCTGGCCAGAACTCGGGACGGAGCCGAGCGTCAGCAGCATGACGCGAACCTGCCGAACATCGACGCCGCCGTCCGTTCCCACCACGACGGCGGAATATGCCAGCGGTCGGCGACCTGAATGGCATCGGGCAGAGCGCGGCGGATGGCCTCGGCGTAGGTGGCCGAGCCGTCGCGGCACACGATCTCGGCGCCCGGATGGGTGCGCGGCCACGCTTCCAGGGTGTCGGCCGTGCGATCGGGCAACGCGTCGATCCGTTCATGGGTCTCGGCGTCGACCAGC
Organism: Streptomyces sp. NPDC005281; assembly: GCF_040607495.1. Taxonomy (NCBI): domain Bacteria; kingdom Bacillati; phylum Actinomycetota; class Actinomycetes; order Kitasatosporales; family Streptomycetaceae; genus Streptomyces; species Streptomyces sp. NPDC005281. Next base: position 10,971 of record NZ_JBEXGX010000055.1, read on the forward strand.
ACGGTCGCGTAGCGGTGACGCCGGCGTGGTGCGAAGTCATCGACACCGATCACACGGGGCACCCGCGATATGGGCAGCGGAATGCGCAGGAGGGTGCGCAGAGCGGTGTGACGCGACAGGCGCATGGCCGGCGCCGTCAGCAGACGCGCACCCGCCCGACCCGCCAATTCCTTCACTACAGACCTGACTTGCCCGGTCAGACGGGCGGTGCGGCGCTGGTATCGCTCCAGCACCCCGGGTACCGGTTCGCGGAAGGTGGGGCGGCAGCCGCGCGTGGGACACAGGAGGCACCGCACACGCACACGCACGCGCACCACCACTCGCCGCCCGTCCACCGATACATCGGCCACCGTCCGCAGTTGATATCCGTGCACACGGTCGGACGGTGCCCCTCAGCCCGGGCACGGCACCGGTGCCTGCGGTGTCCGTGCCTGGCACCAGAATCCGCTCACCTTCATCGACCACGTCCTCGACGACCAGCGGGGCCAGACCCGAAAACACCATGTCCACAAGGTCGTTGACATCACGCATGCCATGCCAACGACCCGTCAGCACACCAAGGCAACACCGAAAGCGGGACAGATCCGTTAAATTGACACACCCGCCGGAGGGTCGCCGGTTCGACACGATGGTTTGGCGGTGGCGGCGAGCAGGGCGGTGTCGTCGTCGACCCGGTCGGGAGTGTTCAGCAGCTCCAGGGCCCTTTCGGCGATCTGCTCGGGGTCGGTGCGGGCGGCGGCGGGCAGCGCGCCGCAGGTCTGGCGCAGGGCCGCCAGGCAGTCGTCCAGGGACAGTGCCCGGTTTTCCACCAGGCCGTCGGTGTACAGCAGCAGGCTGGTGCCGGGCGGGAACGCCACCTCACGGTCGACTGGGGTGCTGCCCAGTCCCAGCGGCAGCGCTGGGGGCAGCTCCAGGTAGGCGGTGTCGGCGGCTACCAGCAGGGGCGGCAGGTGACCGCTGGCGGCGTAGCGCAGGCGGTGGCGGTGTGGGTTGTACACCGCGTACAGGCAGGTGGCAAAGCGTTCGGTGGCGAGCGACTGCAGGTAGGCGTCCAGCCTGGCCAGCACCTGGGCCGGGCCGGCGCCCTCCATCGCGAGGCTGTGCAGGGCGGAGCGGAGTTGGCCCATCACGGTGGCGGCTTCCACGTCGTGGCCCATGACGTCGCCGATGGCCAGCCCCACGGCACCGTCGGGCAGTGCGAGCACGTCGTACCAGTCGCCGCCGACCTCGGCGCCACGGTTGCTGGCCCGGTAGTGGCTGGCCAGGCGCACCCCGGGCACCTGGGGCAGGCGGTGGGGCAGGAGGGCGCGCTGAAGGGTCAGGGCGAGGCGGCGCTCGTTGTGGTACCGGGTGGCGTTGTCGTAGGCCATGGCCAGGCGGTGTGCGAGGTTCTCCAGATACTTGTGTTCGACCGCTGAGTAGTCGGTGTGCCGGACCAGTACCAAGGCCCCCAGTGTCTGGTTGTGGGCGTGCAGCGGCAGGGCCAGCACGACGGCGGGCGCCGGGTGCGGGCTGGCCGGGGCTGGGGCGGTGCCGTTGATCGCGTGGGTGGCGGCGGTGGCCAGGGCCTCGCGGGCAAGAAGGGGGGTGCCGGCGAAGTATGCCGGGGGTGACTGTGCCGGGGCGGGTGGCGCCGCAGTGAGGTGGATGCTGATCTGGTCGGCGAAGTCGGGCAACAGGATCTGGCCGGCAGTCTGCAGAATCTGGTCCGGGTCGAGGGTGGCGGACAGCCGCAGGCCCGCGTCGGCCAGGGAGGCCAGCACGACCAGCTGGTTGCGGGTCTCGGTCAGGACCTGTTCGCGCAGCCGGGAGAGTTCCAACCCGGTGCGGACGCGCGCCAGCAGCTGGCGCGCGGAGAAGGGTTTGGCCAGGTAGTCGTCGGCGCCGGCGCGCCGACCCTGCACGGATTCCTCCTCGCCGGCGCGGGCGGTGAGCAAGACGATGGGCAGGCGGGCGGTGCGCGGGTCGGCGCGCAGCGCCCGAACCAGCTCGAAGCCGTCCATGCGAGGCATCATCACGTCGCTGAGCACCATCTCCACCGGCTGCGCCAGGGCCATCTCCAGGGCGGCCCTGCCGTCGGCGGCGAGCAGCACGTCGTAGTCGGGCTGCAGGAGCTGGGTGAGGTAGGCGCGCATGTCGGCGTTGTCGTCGACGACCAGCAGGCGGGCCCGTCCGGGGTGGTCGGTTTCGTGCGGGCCGGGGCCGTGGGGGGCATCGTGGGTCGCGGGGGCGTGCGGGGTGCGTGCCGCGGGGGTGGCCTCAGCGGGGACGGGGTCGGCCGCCAGCCAGCCCAGCGCCTCGTCCACATAGGCCGTGGCCCGGCCGGGCCGGCCGCCTCCGCCTTCCCTGGGGGTTTCCCCGGGGGATTCGGCGCTGGCCGCGGTCGGGTCCGGGCGGGTCCGGTGGGCGGCGGCGAAGGGGAGGTCCACGGTGACGGTGGTGCCCTGGCCGAGCCGGCTGTCCACTGCGACGGTGCCGCTGTGCGCTTCCGCCAGGTCCTTGACCAGCACCAGGCCGAGGCCGCTGCCTTCGTGGGAGCGGGAGCGGGCGCCGCGGACCCGGTGGAAGCGTTCGAACAGGCGCGGCAGCTCGTCCGCGGGGATGCCGGTGCCGGTGTCGGTCACGGTCAGCCGGGCCCGGCCGCCGGCCGCGGCCACCACTACCCGGGCGCCGCCGGTGAAGGTGAACTTCAGGGCGTTGCTGAGCAGGTTCAGGATGATCTTCTCCCACATCTCCCGGTCCAGGGATACCGGCCGGGACAGCGGCGGGCAGTCCACCTCCAGCGTCAGCCCGGCCGCCTCGAAGGCGGAGCGGAACACCCCGGCCAGCTCGGCCGTGGCACCGGCGAGGTCGACCGGCTCGAGGGCCGGTCGTATCTGCCCGGCATCGGCCCTGGCGACCTCCAGGAGGGTGTTGACCTGCTTCAGCAGGCGCAGGGCGCCGCGCTCGGCCAGCACCAGCTGCTCGCGGCGCTCGGGCCGGTCCTCGTCGGCCAGAGCCTGCTGGAGTGGACCCAGGAGCAGGGTGAGCGGGGTGCGCAGTTCATGGCTGACGTTGGCGAAGAAGGTGGTCTTGGCCCGGTCCAGCTCGGCCAGTGCCTCCGCCCGCCGGCGCTGTTCGTCGTGGGCGAGTGCGGCCGTGAGTGCCCCGGCCACTGCGGCGGCGAGCACCTCCAGAAAGTCCCGGTAGGCCCCGGCCGGCGGGAAGCAGGGGTTGATGCCCACGACCAGGACACCTCTCACCTGCCCCGCACAGTCCAGCGGCAGAGCCAACGCCTCCTCGACTGGGAGTCGGGAGGCCGCGGCGTGCTGACCTGCCGTGTTGCCGCCGGTGAGCGCGGCGACCGGCAGCGTGGCAGGGGCACCGTCGGCGACCACCTGCGCCAGCCGGGCCTCGGGCGCCGACCGCAGTCCGGCGGAGCCCTCTGGCCGCAGCGTCCCCGACTCGGAGGCCAGGTACAGGTCGAGGAACGGGATCTCTTCGGGATAGGAGCGCAGCACCTCCGCGACGACGCGGGCGACCCCGCCCGGGGTGGGCAGCCCGGCGGTGCGGGCGCCGGTCTCGCTCAACAGGCGCAACCGGCGCTCGCCCAGTACCCGGCCGGTGGTCTCGGTGATGATCTGCAGCACGCCACCGGCGGTGCCGTCGTCCAGCAGCACGGGCTGGAAGGAGGAGTCGAAGTAGCACTGTTCCGGAAAGCCGTGGCGCTCCATGATGAGCGGCTCATCGGGGATCAGCAGTGACTTGCGGGTGTCGGTCACATAGTGGAAGTGGGAGCTCACGGGGTGGGCCCAGACTTCCGGGAACACATCCTTGTAGGGCTTGCCGAGCGCCCAGGGGTGTTTGGCGCCGACGATGGGTGAGGAGCCCAGGTTGTACAGCGTGGCGAATTCGGCGCCCCAGTACAGAGCCATCCCGTGCTCAGAGGTGAGCATGAGGCGCAGGGTGTCCACCAGGGGCCCCGGCCAGGACTCGGGGGGCCCGAGCGGCGTCGCCGCCCACTCGATCCCGGCCAGAAGCTCGCCGAACGCACCGGCCTCGGCGAACATCCGGGCCACCGCGGTGCGCGGATCATCGGGCCGGGTCATCGCGAAATCTTCCTCCTGGCGCCTATGTGATCCGCCCGCCCTCCCAAGGCTGCCGGCGGCCACTCGCTGCGGTCCTTCGGGCAGAACGGACGTCGGATCCGGCGCTTCTGGCTACACTCCTGCCAGAATTACAAGGTTAAATTAGTCTAAACTGCTATTTCCTCAGAAGTGTAAGCTTTCGAGCGTCCGCCGACGGCGGCGATCATCGACTCGCGGTCCCTTGTCCCGGTCGGCACCGTCGGCGCCGACGGTGTCGGCCGGGACAAGGGGAAGAAGGTGGCGGCCCGCCAAGGACAGGTCGTGGACTGCCTGGGATTGCTGCTGGTGGTGCTGGTCACCTCCGCGAGCGTCCAGGACCGGGCCGCTGCCGCGGCAACTGCGTGAACTCCACCGCAGGATCACCCTGGTGTGGGCCGACGGCGGACACGCCGACTCGTACTGCGCAGTATCAGTCTCTCGGTGGCGTCGTCCATCGGCGCGAAGTCGATCTCGTCGAGATCGAGGTGGTCGAATTGTCCATGCCGAGGCCAACTCCTCTACCGGTGCTCGCGTTACGGGCCGGCTCTGCCTGCGCTCACCCGGGAGTGTCTGCGTCAAGGCAGGCAGAGTCCTTCTGGCAGCCCCTACTCAGTTCAGGTCACGCTCAGTTTCCGGGGTCAGCTCCCGGGATGGATGACCTGGCGCGCCCAGATCGGCGACCTGCTCGTCGGCGCGTACACGTGGATTCCGGGTGACGACCATCCTGCATCCGCGGCTGAGGAGTTGACTGAACTGCCTCTCCCTCGTCGTCTTCGACCGGAATGGCAAGAACATCTACGATCACGCTGGCGTGATCACGAAGGTGAAGGACACACAGGTCTACGTCACTGCGCACACCAACAACCGGCTCGACAGGCAACTGAACGAGTATCTGGCGGGCCGCAACAAGGGAACCAACCACACCGTCATCCGTGTCATGCCGAATTGAGATTGACGGGAAGGTGCGTATGAAGAAGTGGGTCATCCTGCTGGTCGGCGGCGTACTCGTATTCGTTGGGGTTGGCGCGGCCGTGTGGTGGAACTGGTTCCGGGCACCCTATGCCCTGGCCGACTCCCCCAGGGTCGACGTGACGGTGCGCGCAGAGAAGTCCAAGTACCCCGACGTGCAGAAGACGGCCAAGGACGTCGACACTGTCGTCCGCATCTATGTGCAGCGGCTCAAGGACGGCGACGCGAAGGGAGTTGCCGAGCTCGCAGGGCCTGCTTACAAGGAGCCCGGGCCGGCCGCGGCCAAGTATGTACGTGAGTAAGGCGAAGCTGCGGGCGGACACGTCGAAGTCACTGTGCTGGAGGGAGTCGTCGACTACTTCAACTCGGTGACGGTGACGTACGAGGAGACCGGCCAGCGGCAGGACCTGTTGCTGGTCAAGGACGACGGACACTGGTGGATCGGCCTCGGCGACGGCGACCCAGCGGCGGGCATGTAGTGACAGCCCGCGGCGGGGGCCAGAAAGGTGACACCGGTCGAGGGCGGAGCCGTCTCAGGGACGGGGCCCCAGCACTTCCACGGCTCCTGTCTCGGTGTCATAGCTGCGCAGGGTGGTGAGCTGGGTCGACAACGGCAGTGCCGGCAGCACCTCAGGGATGCGTCGGCCTGTGAAGGCGCCGGCCCGCCGGGAACGACCGAGGGTGATGTGCGGGCTCCAATGCGCCGGGTCGTGAAGGGGGTTGAGGGTCTCGCGCGGGCTGTCCGAGACCACCGCGTCCCACACCTGGTCGTGCAAGTCGGCCAGGGCGGAGTCGAGCTCAAGAGCCCAGGCCAGCACCGAGGTCGGCCGTTCGAAGCGGACCACGCCGGCAAACCGCACCGGCAGGGGCAGGGCGGCGGCCACTTCGGCCAGCTCCCAGCGGATCGGGGCGGTCAGCTCCGGGCAGGCGGCCAGGGTGAGGTGGGGGCTGTTCGTCGGTGAGCTGTGGCGCGCCTGACTGGGCAGCCCCGCATCCGCCAGCCGTCGCCAGGCTTCCCGGACCGCGAGGTCTGCCGCCTCGTCCAACAAGACCTCGACCGTGCGCACCGTCGCAGCCTACCGGCGATGGCCTGGGGTTTCGCCGGCATCGGCAGGGCCGTCACACCAAGAGTTCACCTCTGCCGGGGCAGATCGGGCCAGCCCGGCACCTGGCCTTCCCCCGGCACATCCGGCGGCGGCGCGTCCGGAAGACACTCGTCCCCTCGTGACGGGATGCCGCTGACCGGGCCCGTGCCGGCCCGCTGGGGCGGGCGGGCACGGGTCGGCGGGGTTGAGCTGCCGGCCGGGCGTCTCTCCCGGCCGGCAGCAGTCACTTGACGGTGATGGTGCCCGCGAGGTCTATGTCGGCCGCGGAGCGGCCGACATAGACGCTGACCTTGCCCGTGGGGGTCACCCAGCGGTTCTCGGCCTCGTCCCAGTAGGACAGCGTGCGCCTGCTGACGGTGACGCTGACGCTCTTGCGCTGCCCGGCCTCGAGGTCGACGCGGGCGAAGCCGGCCAGAGTCCTGGCCGGGGTGTCGGTCCTGGTCGGCAGGTGTCCGATGTAGACCTGAACCACGTCGGATCCGGGCCGCCGGCCGGTGTTGCGCACCTCCACACTGACCTCGGCGGCCTGGTCACCGCGTCCGAGGGTGTGCACGCGGGGCTTGTCGTGACTGAACGATGTGTACGACAGGCCGTGGCCGAAGGGGAACAGCGGTGTGGCGTGGTGCTTGTCGTACCACTTGTAGCCGACGTAGATGCCCTCGTCGTAGACGATGCTGCCGCCCGCGCCGTCGTTCTTGCCACCGGTGTAGGTGGCGGGCCCCTGCTGTTCGTCGGCGGGGAAGGTGACCGGCAGGCGGCCGCCCGGTTCGGCGTCTCCGTAGAGGATGTTGGCGATGCTGGTGCCGGTCGCGGCGCCCTGGTACCAGGCCTGGAGGACGCTCTTCACCTTGCCGAGCCACGGCATGAGCATGGGGCCCGAGGTGTTGAGGACGACCACGGTGTTCGGGTTGGCGGCGGCGACCGCGGTGATGAGCTGGTTCTGGTCGCCGGGCAGCGACAGGTCGTCGCGGTCGAAGGCCTCGCCGCTGTAGTTGTTGACGAACACCACGGCCACGTCGGCCTTCTTGGCGGCCTCGACCGCTTCGGGAATCAGGGAGTCGGGCTGCCAGCACAGCTTCATGCTCGGGCCGTAGAACCCGACGTCCTTGGTGCTGTACTCGACGGTGATGTCCACCGTCTCGCCGGCGGTGAGCTGAATGACCCCGTTGATGGCGCTTTCCTTGGGGCCGAAGAACGAGTCCCAGACGAACCGGGACTCGTCGAAGACGGTGGTCCCGTCGACGACCAGCTTGGCGGCGCCGGACAGCAGTGTGGAGAAGCGCACGAGGCCCGTGGTGGGAGGCGTGATGCGGCCGGTCCAGCGGGCCGACCACTTCGTCGGCAGATCACCGACCGGGTTGCCCCAGCGGAAGTCCACGGTCGAGGCGGTCGTGGTGGTGATCGGGGTACCGGCCAGATCCTCGCCGGCGAAGAACTCCGCGTGCAGGCCCGGTGATCCGTCGGGCGTGGTGAACACGTCGCCGGGGACGGTGGGCAGGGCCACGTCACCGAGGGTGCCCTGGGAGAACAGGACCCGGGCCCCCTTCGCCTGGATGGCGTCCACCGCGGTGGTGAAGTCGCCGGGGTCGACGTACGAGGAGCCTTCGACGCCGGTCATGGCGTCCTTGCCGGCCGGGCCGATGACGGCGATGGTCCGCCGCTTGGACAGCGGGAGGAGACCGCCCTTGTTCTTGAGCAGGACGGTGGCCTGTTCACCGGTGATCCGGGCGAGGGCCTGGTGGGCATCGGTGGTGACCGTTACGGCCGGCTGGGCAGGCAGGGGGTTGTCATAGGCGCCTGATGCGAACAGGGCGTACAGGATGCGACGGGCGGCATCCCGGGTGCGCTCCTTGGGGATGCGGCCGTCCGTGAAGGCCTCCTTGGGTGTGTCGGGGGTGAGTGCGGCCGAGTCCACACCGGCGTTCATCTCCGCGACCCGGTCCCCGGAGGGGTAGAAGTCGGTTCCGAGATACCCCTTCAGGCCGAGGTCGTTCTTCAGGGCGCCGATGGTGTGCGGGTTCTCGCACGCATAGACGCCGTTGACCTTCGGGTAGGAGCCCATGACCGACAGCGCTCCGCCGTCGCGGATGGTGTGCTCGAACGCCGGATAGTAGACCTCGCGCAGCGCCCGCTCGGAGACCTTGACGTCCAGGGAGTTGCGGCCCTCCTCCTGGTTGTAGACCGTGAAGTGCTTCACCTGGGCGATGACGTCGTTCTTCTGGAAGCCCTGGGTGACCGCGGCTCCCATCAGGCCGCTGAGGAGAGGGTCTTCGCCGTACGACTCCGACTCGCGGCCGTTGCGCGGGTTGCGGTCGATGTCGACGGTCGGCCCCAGGAGGACGTTCCAGCCTTTGCCACGGGCCTCGGCACCGATCACCGCCCCGTACTGTTCGGCAAGCTCGGTGTCGAAGGTGGCCGCCAGCGCGTTGGGAGCGGGGAAGGCGGTCACGCCGGTGTCGCCGCGCAGACCGTCGGAGGCGTCCACGCGGGTCATCGCCGGGATGCCCAGGTGTTCCAGCGGCTTGTACTCGGCGATCTCGACAGCCGTGACGAGGGTGATCTGCTCCTCGAGCGTCATGACGTTCAGGAGCGCGTCGGCGCGGCGGGCGGCGGACCTGTTCTTGTCGCGCCACGGCTGTCCGGCGGTCGGGGCGGCAGCAGGCGTTGCCGCGGCAGCGGCGGTGGGGAGTCCCGCGGTCAACACCGCGGCTCCTCCCACGGCGGCCACGGATACGGCGACGGCTTCACGCCTGGTCATTCCTCTGGGACGGTTCACGTCACACTCTCCTTCGAGCGGGAGCAGCTGAGTCACGAGGTCATGCACGAGCGGCCGCGCGTCGTCCGATGCGGGCCCGATTGCGGGATGAGCCGGTGGTGAGGCGGGGCGGCGCCGGGGACGGGGGTCAGGCACCTCCCCGGCGCCGCCCCCGTCGGTCCTCCCCTCCGCTGTGCGAGCCGAGGGAGGAGCTGCGAGCGGGAGCGTTCGGAGCAAGGCCCCGCACCGGCTGTGGGCAGGTGGGTCAGGCTGCGGTGCGGCCGAGATCGCGGGTGTCGAGGTGGTGTCGGCCCGGGCCGACCGTCAAGGGGCCGCGTCCGGGCAGTTCGACCAGCCCTTGGCAGCCCTCGGGGACGGTGATGTGGACGCTCATGCCGGACGGGGTCAGTTCCCAGGAGATGGCGGCCAGGCCGTAGGGCGTCATGTGCTGCGCCTTGGCCCAGGTGATGCCGCCGCCCGGCCGTGGCCGGAACCGCAGGGTGCGATAGCCCGGTGAGGTGAGTTCGAGGCCGGCGACGACCCGGTGCATCCAGTCGGCGACGGCGCCGAGCGCGTAGTGGTTGAAGGAGGTCATGCCGCCGGGGTTGAGGGTGCCGTCCGGGCGCAGGCTGTCCCAGCGCTCCCAGATGGTGGTCGCGCCCATGGAGACGGTGTAGAGCCAGGACGGGCACTCGGTCTGGGTGAGCAGCCGGTAGGCGGTGTCCAGATGGCCGGTGTCGGTCAGCGCGTCGCAGATGAGCGGTGTGCCGACGAAGCCTGTGGCGATGCGTGCGTCGTCCTGGAGGACGAGTTCCGCGAGGCGGTCGCCCGCGATCTGCCGCCGGTCGGCATCCGTGATCAGGCCGAAGGCCAGGGCGACCGAGTACGCCGTCGGGGCGTCGCTGGTCATGCGCCCGTCGGGCTGAACGTAGCGGGCGTGGAAGGCCTCGGTGACCTCGTCGGCGAGCCGCCCGTAGCGTGCCTCCAGGTCGGTGTAGCCGAGTTCGCGGGCCGACCACTGCAAGTGGCGGGCGGAATGGGCGAAGTAGGCGGTGGCGACGAGGTAGCGGTCGGTGCGGGCGCCGGCCGGATCGTCCGGTGGGGCGATGGGGTCCAGCCAGTCTCCGAGCTGGTCTCCGGTGTCCCACAGGCGGCTCGGTCCGGCGAGGTTCTCCATCAGGTCCACCCAGCCGCGCCCCATGGGGAAGTGGCGGCGCAGGAGTTCGAGGTCGCCGAAGCGCTGGTAGAGCACCCAGGGGGTGAGGGTGGAGACGTCGCCCCAGGCTGCGCCGGGTTTGATCGGGGTCCACTGGGGGCCGCCGGGGATGACGGGCACGTACCAGGGGATGGTGCCGTCGGGGAGCTGTTCTACGGCGACGTCGTCGAGCCAGGAGTCGAGCATGCCGGCGCAGTCATAGAGGAAACTCGCGGTCGGGGTGAACACCTGGATGTCGCCGGTCCAGCCGAGCCGTTCGTCGCGCTGCGGGCAGTCGGTGGGGATGTCGACGAAGTTGCCGCGCATGCTCCAAACGACGTTCTCGTGCAGTCGGTTGATCATCGGGTCGCTGCACTCGAACCAGCCGGTGCGGGTCATGTCGGTGTGGTGGACCCGTGCGGTCACGGCGTTCGGGGCGAGATCGCCCGGCCAGCCGCTGACTTCGGCATACCGGAAGCCGTGGAGGGTGAAGCGGGGTTCCCAGGACTGTTCGCCGGAGCCGTCGAGAATGTACGTGTCGGTGGAGGTCGCTGCCCGTAGGGGGCGGGTCGCGAGCTCGCCGTCCTGGAGGACCTCGGCGTGGCGCAGGACGACGGTGGTGTCGGCCGGGCCGTCAACGGTGATCCGCAGTCGGCCGACGAGGTTCTGGCCGAAGTCGAGTACGTAGCGGCCGTCGCCCTTGTCCGTGATGACGGTCGGCGAGATCTCCTGGGTGCAGCGGACCGGGGCGCCCTTGGGTGCGATCAGCGTGCGCGGATCGCGGGTTCGGGTCGACACCGCCGTCCAGCTGTGGTGATCGCCGCCGATGGCGCCTGCGGGGGTCGACCAGGCGGGGTCGTGGAGGCGGGCGTCGAAGGTCTCCCCCTCGTAGAGGCCGCTGAAGAGGATCGGGCCGGTCGCGGCCTGCCAGGAGTTGTCGGTGGCGATGACGGTGGTGGTGCCGTCCGTGTGGGTGACCTCGAGTTGGGCGATGAGGGACTGGTCGGTTCCGTAGAGGTTGCGGTAGCCGCCGTCGAAGCCGATGTGGCCGCGGTACCAGCCGTCGCCGAGCCAGGCACCGATGGTGTTGGCGCCCTGGGTGAGGTGGCCGGTGACGTCGTACGTGTAGTAGCGAAGCCGTTCGCCGTAGACGGTCCATCCTGGTGAGAGGGTGTCATCGCCGACGCGACGGCCGTTGATCTCGGCTTCGTACAGGCCGTGGGCCGTGATGTAGAGCCGTGCCCGGAGCACCGGGGCGGTAAGGCTGAAGTCTCTGCGGACGCGGGCCGGCCGACGGTCGCTGTCGAGATCTTCCGGCCAGGCGGGGCCGACGGGCACGGCGGCCCAGTCGTCCCCGTCCAGCAGCCCCGCCTCGACGGTGCTGGGCTCACTCCACCCGGACGGTTCGACGGTTCCTTCCGTCCAGACCCGCACGCGAACGGTCACGTTCGTCCGTGACGACAGGGGTTGCCCGGGCCAAGGTATGAGTACCTGCTCTGAACTGGCGATCCGCCCTGTGCGGTACGTGACGCCGCCTCGATCGAGTTCGAGTTCGTACGCGTCCTGCAGAACCGCTGCGTCGGGCAGACGCCAGCTCAGGCGGGGTTCGGCGACTCCGATGCCGAGGCCGTCCAGCAGGTGTTCAAACGTGACCGGGGCAGGCTGAGAGGACATCGTTGGGGGGTGACCTTCCATGAAAGCGGGCGGGCGTGTGCGCTGCCGGGGCAGGTGGCCGTCAGCCCTTGACGGCGCCCGAGGTCAGGCCCTTCATCACCTTCTGGTTGAGGAAGAGATAGATCAGCAGGGTGCCGAAGACGTTGATGCAGATCGCGGCGAACAGGGGGCCGTACTGGGTGGCGCCGAAGTCACCGGTGAAGTTGAGGAGGCCGACCTGGATGGTGCGCAGGTCCTGGCTGTTGGTGAACGTCAGCGCGATGAGCAGGTCGTTCCAGATGAAGAAGAACTGGACCAGGCCGACGGTGAGGATGGCGTTGCGGACCATGGGGACGCTGATGGTCCAGAAGGCGCGCAGGATGCCGGCGCCGTCGATGGTCGCCGCCTCGAACAGCTCACGCGGGACGGTCTTGTAGTACGTGGCCATCATGAAGACCGTCAGCGGCAGAGCGGTGCCGGTGTAGGTGAGGATCAGCGGCCACAGGGTGCCGGACAGGCCGGTCTGGAAGTACACGGTGAACAACGGCAGCAGGATCATCTGCGCGGGGACCATCATGCCCGCGAGGAAGATCAGCAGGGCGAAGTCGCGGCCCTTCCACACCATGACCTGGAGGGCGAAGCCGGCGGCGGTGCCCAGCAGGAGGATCAGGGCGAGGGCGGGGAGGACCGCGAGGAGGCTGTTCTGGATGTACAGGCCGATGTTGCCGGTGGTCCAGGCGTCCGTGTAGTTGCTCCACTGCCAGTGGGTGGGCAGGCTCCAGGTCGAGTTGTTGAGGTAGTCGTTGTTGGACTTCAGCGAGGTGAGGAACATCCACACCAGCGGGTAGACCTCGACGACCAGCAGCAGCGCGACGACGGTCTTCACCCAGAGGCGGCTGCGCGGCCGCCGCGCCGGCTTGTGGGACGAGGCTGGCACCCGGCCACCACCGCCGGCAGTACCGGCGGTCTTCAAAGGTGTGTCGATGGCCATGGGTTCAGCCCTTCGTGAGGTCGTGCCGCGAGACGCGGAAGACGACCAGGGTCACCAGCAGACACACGACGGTCAGCAGCAACGCGATGGTGCTTCCGTAGCCGTAGTCGCTGTAGGTGAACGACGTCTGGAACATGTACAGGGTCAAGGGAGTCGTGCCGTTACCGGGTCCGCCGTTGGTGAGGGCGACGATGGAGTCGAAGACCTTCAGCGTGCCGTTGATGCTGAAGATGACCGATGACATGAGCACCGGGAACGACATGGGCAGCACGATGTGGCGGACGAGCCGCAGGCCCGAGGCGCCGTCGAGCCGTGCCGACTCCAGGACCTCCTCGGGGATGTCGACCAGACCGGCGAACAGCAGGACGGCGTAGAAGCCCATCGAGCGCCAGATGTCCATGATGACCAGGACCCAGAAAGCGTGGCTCGCGCTGCCGAACCAGTCGATGGAGTCGATTCCGACGGCGTTCAGGAGCGAGTTGACGGGGCCGGTCCGAGGCGCCACTTGGAAGAACTTCTGGAACAGCAGGCCCACAGCCACGGTCGGCAGGACGACAGGGAAGAAGACCAGGGTGCGGATGAGCGCGGAGGCCCGCTTGAGGAAGAAGACGTAGAGCAGGGCGAGCAGGTAGCCGGCGACGACCTGCCCCACGGTCACGACGAGTGCGTACTTGGCGGTGAACCACAGGGCGTCGCGCACGGCCGGATCGGTGAACAGCCGGTGGAAGTTGCCCAGACCGTTGCCGGTGAAGCCCTGGATCGTACTGCCCTTGGTGATCGAGTAGCCCAGGGACCACACCATCGGGACCAGCATGACCAGGGAGTAGACGAGGGCGGCGGGCCCCAGCAGGATCAGGACCGCTTTGCGGTCACCGAGTACGCGGTGCATGAGTGAAGTCCAGTTCTTGAAATTGCCTGCTGACATGAGGTGCTGCTCAGGAAAGGCTTCCTGAGCAGCGACTCGTCACTTGCCGGACAGTGCGTCCTGAACGGTCTGCATGAACTTCTGCGGGCTCAGGCTTCCGTTGACCAGTCCGGCGGCATTGGACTGGCTGATCGTGGTGGCCTTGGTGGAGAACAGAGCCTCGAACCACAGCACGTTCTGCTTCGAGGAGCTGATGGTGTCGCGGACCTGGCCGGTGACCTCGTTGGCGTTGTCGACCTCGGTGTTGACCTTGAAGCCGGAGATGGTGCCCTGGTCCTTCAGCGCGGTGCTGCCGTAGTTCTTGGTGATGCAGGAGACCCAGGCTCCGGTCTTCTTGTCGAAGCTCTTCGCGCCGAGGGTGATGCCGAGGCCGACGTTCGAGGGGTACTGGTCGATCGCCCCCTTGCCTCCGGAGACGGCGGGGAAGGGCATGAAGCCGACGTTGTCCGCGCCCACGGTGTTCTGCTTCGCGTCGGCGATGTTGGCGAGCGCCCAGCTGCCCATGTAGAGCATGCCGGCCTTGCCGGAGAGGAACTCGTTCATGGCGGTGTCGTAGTCGATGGACCCGACGCCCTTGCCGAAGTAGCCCTTCTTGCCGAGCGCGGATATCTCCTCGGCCGCCTTCACGTACTGCGGGTCGGTCAGCTTCGCCTTGCCGTCAGCGACATCCTTCAGCGCGTCCGGGCCAAGGCTTCGGTACAGGTAGCCGCTGATCAGCCGTGTCAGCGGCCAGCCCTGCTGGCCGGAGGCGGCGAACGGCTGGATGCCCTTGGCCTCCAGCTTCGCGGCAGCCGAGACGAGTTCGTCCCAGGTCCCGGGCACGCTCAGGCCGTTGGCGGTGAAGATCTTCTTGTTGTAGAAGATCCCCTCGATGTTGTACTCGTACGGCAGGACCTCCACCTTGCCGCCGTAGAGCGCCTTGATCGTCGAAACGGCGGCCGGCTCCAGCTGGTCGTAGACGCCGAGGTCCTTGAGCTTCGCCTCCAGGTCGGCGACCTGACCGGACTTGGCGAGCTGCTGGGTCAGGGCCGGGGCGTTGCCGGCGGCGAACTGGACCGGCAGAGCGTTCTGGCCGGCGAGCAACTGAAGCTTCTGGTCGAGGCTCGCTTGCGGGACGGTCTCCACCTTCAGGGGCAGAGCGTCGTTCGCCGACTTGCACTGTCCCTTGGACAGGGTGCCCAGCGCCGTCTTGACGGTGGTGTTCTCCGTAACGCTCAGATAGCTGAAGTTCTTGGGCGCGGAGGCTGAACCGCCTCCCGTGCCACCGCAGGCGGAGACGAGCACGACCATCGCGGCGGCACTCGCGGTCATTCCGGCGAGGCGGGCCCTTCTGGCGGCGGACGAGTCGGTGATCACAGCATGGCTCCCAGTCATCGTTGAACGAAGGACGCACGGCGAAGGCCTGCGGTGGGGGTCTGCGGCGGAGAGGTTTTTGTATAACGTTCTCTACGTCGAAGTGCGCACCACAGTGCACGCCCTTACGTCCAGCGTCAAGACATCGAGTCGTAACACCGAGGAAAAGCTGGCCTCATCTAGCGCACAGGTGGACAATCGTGTAGACCGTTGTATCCAGCAGATCAGCTCAGGGGGCACGAAGCATGGGGCACGGCTCGCAGCGCAAGAAGCGGGTGACGATCACCGAGGTGGCCCAGCACGCGGGAGTGTCGACCGCCGCGGTCTCCAAGGTGATGCGCAACGCCTACGGCGTGAGCGCGGCGATGCAGGAGAAGGTCCGCGCAGCCATCGCGGAGCTCGACTACCGCCCGCATGCGGCGGCCCGGGGCATGCGCGGCAGGACCTACACGATCGGCGTGCTGCTCGACAACATCCGCAACACGTTCTTCGCCGACATCCTCGACGGCATCCGCGACGAACTCCACGACAGCGAGTACACGGTGCTGGTCGGCGCGGCAGGCTTCGGCGCCGACGCGCAGAGCAAGACCATCCGCTCCATGGTCGACCGGCAGATGGACGGACTCGTCCTCATCGCCCCCGGCACCCCCCGCGCCGAGGTCCTCTCCATGGCCGAGACGACGCCAACCGTGATCATCGGCCACCACGACCCTTCCGACCTGCACGACTCCGTCGTCGACGCGGACGGAGCGGGAGCGAGCCTCGTGGTGGACCACCTGGTCTCCCTGGGACACCGCAAGATCACGCTGGTCTCCGCCTCCGGCAACCGCTCCAGCAAGTGGGCACGCACTCCCGAGATCGTGCTGACCAACGGCTACACGGAGGCGATGGGCCGCCACGGCCTCACCGAACAGACCCGCGTCTGCCGCACCGCCTACTCCGACGACGGCGGCTACAAGGCCGGCATGAGCCTACTGACCCAGGAGGACCGGCCCACCGCGATCATGGCCGGAGCCGACGTAGCAGCGCTCGGCGTGTGGCGGGCGGCTCACGAACTGGGCCTGCGCGTCCCCGAGGACATCTCCCTGGTCGGCTACAACAACACCGCGGTGGCCGACCTCGCCACCGTCCAGCTCACCAGCGTCGACCAGGCCGGCCACAACATGGGCGCCACCGCCGCCCGACTGCTCATCGAACGCGTCGAAGGCAGACGCGATCACGCCGTCCAGACCAGCATGACCCCTCGACTCGTCGTACGCGGCAGCACGAGCGCGCCTCGCACCTAGAGTCCAGTCGTACGGGCGGGCGCCCGCCGGGGGCCTGTGTCCAGTCGTCCAAGCCGCGCCCCGCCCGGGGCCAGTGACCAGTCGTCCGGGCCGGGCCCCGCCCCGGGCCGGTCCCCAATCGTCCAAGCCGCGCCCCGCCCGGGGACAGAGGCAGGCTGTGAGGCTGGCCCGCCCGGGGCCAGAGGCAGGCGTGTGAGACTGGCCGCCGTGACGCACGATGCCTCAGCCACTCCCACGATGGCCCGCCTCTTCGTTCCCGAGCCGGAGGGCTGGGGCCTGCGGGGAGACCCGTTTGTCTGGCGGGCGCTTCGTGACCACCTGGCCCACACTCCCCTGCCCGGCTCGGTCGATGAGGTGGTCGATCTGGTTCATGCGGCGTTCCGCGAGGTGACCGGGACCGACCTGACCACTGAACGGGAGCCGACGGTGTACCTGGAACGGTACGCACACGGCGGGATGTCCAGCGGACACATCGCCCTCGATGTGTGGCGCGAGCGGCTGATCCCGATGCTGGCACAGCGCGCGCGGGCAGCGCTGGGAGGCTGAACTCTCGCCGGAAATAGTCCGGTTCGGCTTCGGCCTGATGGTGGCGGAGGGCTGGGGGAACAAGGCCGAGGGCGGCTGGCGGCTGGCGGCTGGCGGCTGGCGGCTGGCGGCTGGCGGCTGGCGGACGAAACGGCGCCGGTTCACTGGAGAAGCGGGAAGCTGCTCGAACTGCCCGTCTCGCCGCTGACCGCTTCGAGCACAGCCCGGATCAGCCCACGGTGTCGCGGAAGTAGACCGTAAGACTCGGCCGAAGCCCGACCGCGGCGATCGCCGTATTGCAAGACGAGATCCTCACCCGAACCCAGCCGTCCCGCCGGTCGGCCGGCCGGCCGATGAGCCGGTACGGGCCGACCCGGCCCGGATCACCAGGCCGTGATGGATGAACTCGCGTGGACAACGACGTCCCCACAGGCAAGAACACCCACGACCGCGTCTGCCGGGCCCGCGACTGTCCCGCGCTCACCGGAGGAACTCCGCCAGACGACCGACCGGACCGACCCGGCGCACCGCGCGGGGGATGATGGGGATGGAATGACAGAACGCGAGGTCAGGAACTTCTATGGCGAAGCCGGTTCACCAACCCCGTGAGGACGCGGAGTTCGATTTCATCCTCAAGATGAGCCAAGTCCCGGTACTCGCATACTTCACCGGGACTTGGCCCAAAGCCCTCGAGCCCTGCCGGGCGATGGACCTCGTCGTGGGGGTCATCGCCGACGAGTACTCCGGCCGTGTGACGGTCGTCCGCACCGACATCACGCGCTGTCCGGCCGCAACCCAGCGATACGGAATCACCGGAGCCCCGTCCTGCGTCCTGCTGAAGGAGGGGGAGGCAGTCGCGCACGGCACCGGGCCCATGACCATCGCGGAGGTACGAGAGTTCCTGGACAGCCACCTCTGAGAGGGCGTTTGATCTAGATCAATTGCCCTTTATGTTCTAGTAAGTTCCTCGCCAGGTGGGTGTCGTCTCGTCCGTTATGCGCTTGGTGAGGTTGTCGATCGAGGCGACGTGGATCATGGCCTCGGAGCTGGCGGGCAGGGTCTCGT
>NZ_JBEXGX010000056.1:0-27117 GCF_040607495.1 Streptomyces sp. NPDC005281
CCACCCGCTACGACAAGACCGCCGAGTCCTACCAAGCAGCCGTCACCCTCGCCTCGCTCCTGATGTGGGCGTGACATTTGAAGACAACTCCTAGTACGGACGTCCGCGGAAGTACAGGCTGCCGTGGTGGCGTGGGCGGTCGCCGCGTTCGTGGGCCGCGTCGGAACGGTCCGCCGGGGCCGACCTGCCTGCCAGGACGCGGAGGGTCGTCAGGCCAGCCAGCACCTCGTCACGACGCTCGGCGGCCTTCATCCAGGCCGGCAGCCGGGCGAACATCGACATCGTCGGGGAGGCGCGACGTTCGCGCAGCCGGGCGCCCACGAACGCGGCGAGGGCGTCGACGTGCTCCTCGTCATAGGCCCACAGAATCCGTCCGGCACAGCGGGTCTGGAGCCAGAGCGGCCGGCGGAAGAAGGGGTCCTCGGTGCCACCGGGCACCGCGCCGACCAGACCTCCGCCCCGCCCCCCGGCGGTCCAGTCGGCGACAGCCCCGCAACTGGCGCACGCGAGGCGCCGCGGCTGGAACAGCAGCTCGCTGAAGTACTTCCGCGTCGCGATGCCGGGCCGAGGGACGACGAGCGCGCGGCCACCGCACTTCGAGCAGACCACGAGCATCCGGCCGGTGAACTGGACGAGCCATGTGCCGTGGTCGCGGTGGCGGACCGGGTCGGGGCGCACGGGCTCGGAGTTCATGTCTGACACCCTGCCAGGCCCGACCCGTCCTCGGCGACCGAGATACGGCACGAGGCCGACAGGGGAGGCCGAGAAGCCCGTACCCCTGCCGCCTCCGCACGGAGTGCACGTTCGCGGACCGCGATCGCTGCTAGGGATCCCGGCCGTGGCACCCTGTTCGCCTGACGCCGACCGAAGACC
Source organism: Streptomyces sp. NPDC005281 (assembly GCF_040607495.1). Classification (NCBI taxonomy): domain Bacteria; kingdom Bacillati; phylum Actinomycetota; class Actinomycetes; order Kitasatosporales; family Streptomycetaceae; genus Streptomyces; species Streptomyces sp. NPDC005281. The sequence continues at coordinate 874 of NZ_JBEXGX010000056.1, forward strand.
GCTGCTTCCCCGTCTGGTCGGCGCTTCCCTGTTCCCAAACCCCCGCCGGCACGCGGAAGGCCCCGCCGGAGCGGGGCCTTCGCTGCGCAGTCAGGCGCGGTGACCGTAGTAAGGGTGATCAGGTCACGTCGACGTAGTCGCCGGAGGAGTTGCTGGCACCGGTGGTGGTGTTGCCGCTGTAACTCCAGCGCCAGGTGCCGTCCTCGGAGGCTGTCACGGTGGTCTTCAGGTAGCCAGTACTGCTGGCGGTCACCGTCTTGACCGTGGAGAAGGTGCTGGAACCGGCGGGCTTGAACTGCAGCTTCACCAGCCGGCCACCGTAGTTGTCGTAGCGGTGCTGACTCCAGTTGGCTTGCTGCACAGTGCCGGTGACGCTGATCGCCTTGCCCTTGGCGACGGGCTCCGGGGACGCGTTCGCGTTCTGGATGCGCGAGGCACGCAGGAGATGGGTCGTCGCGGACAGAAGGTCGGTGTCGTAACCGCCGTTCTTCTTGATGCCCGTGCCGAGGGTCTTCCAAGCGGCGGCGTCACTGTTGACGAGGTGGTTGCCGTTACCGCCCGGCATGCCGTCCGGGTCGATGGACATCGTCTCGTCGCAATCGCGGAAGGTGTAGCCCCCCGCGGAGGATGTCATGCAGCTCCACCGGGTCGTGGAGATGGCGAGCAGGTACTTGGTGGACCCGTTACTGCGGTACGCCTCGACCCACCAGTCGTCGAGCGCCGCGCTGCTCTTAACCGTGTATGTCAGCGGGACCTCGACCTCGGCACTGATGCCGACGATGATGGGCTTGCCATTGTTGATGACAACTTTCGAGAACGAGATGTCGCTTTCGGCCGCGTGTGCGGCCGGCGCCGTGAGCCCCACGCCCACCAGCGCCATGCCCCCGGCCACCGCCGCGGCGGCCACACGCCGCACGGTCGCCGGTCTGTTCCGCTGCACGGCAGCAGATGTTGCAGTGATCAATCCCCACCCCTGAGTCGAGTATCTGAGCGGCGGGTCGACTGCCCGCCGCCGGAACTCTAGATCATCCATGGACGGTACCGGCGCCGCTCCGCACCCGGTGGCCAGGCACGATGACCGAGCGCCTGCCGCCTCCACGACGAGGACGCCTGAGCAGTCGCTGACGCACTCCGCTCGCACATCGCAGTTCTGCCCAGGGCCTGAGCCGATCCTGCTGTGCGTCGAAACGGACCAGCCCCAGAGAGTCCGCCAGGGCTGCCGCGTAGGTCGACGCTTCCTCGATCATGCTCCAACTCATCCCGATGTAGATGAGCGGACCGCCCGCGCTGTCGATCAACGGCCCCAACGGCCAAGGCGAAGTCTCTTCCTCGTCCTCGGCGAAGTCGCACCACCGCTCAAGAGTTGCAGCCCTGCGATCAACCGCTCGGGGGCCCCTATCTCATTGGTCAAGCCGTGTAGGCGTCTGAGGCGCCTTCGGTGGAAGCGTCAGTCGTGTCGGCTCCGGCGTATCCGTAAGCCCAGCCGGCGGCAGTGTCGGGGGCCGGGACGGCTGTGTAGATGTGCCAGGCGGCATGCCCGAACCCGGCCGGGCAGGCCTGATCGGCCAGCATCATGAGTCGCTCCGCGAGCCGGTCGTCCATGCGCGACTCGCCCTCATTGCACAAGCCGACAACCCCGTCGAGCCGCGCATCACGCCCCTCCGAGACGATCGCGACGGGGAAGGCTATCCAACAAGCGTGCCACCCCGGTTACCGCCAGGCGGGGCCTGATGGCACGCCTGCACTGCCCGACGACGTCGGACCGGGCCTGGCAGGGGCCAGGGGCGTCGGACTGACAGTCGGCGACCGGACGCTGAAGGCCTGGAAACAGGGCGCACGCCGTCCGTCGAAAGCCAACCTGAAATGCATCGACGCCGCGGGCGGGGCGGTGCGGCGCCGTAACGTCGCCCGTAACCGCCGCCTCAACCGCGAGGCCTGCGGCACCCGGGCGGAGGTCCACCCCCTCAACCAGTCCGGTGTGGCGTGCCCGCTGCAGCGGGTGGTGGAACACCGGTCGATGAACGTGCGCCGCTGGGGCAAGGCCGTCGGGTCCTGGGCGGCCGGCGACCATCAAGGCCTGGACCGCCGATGTCCTGGTCGACCTCGGCTCCCAGTGGGGTCAGTACGAGTACGTCACCAACATCGGCTTCGCCGCGTAGGAACCCGCCGCCCGGCAGTCACATGGTCTTCAGTGCCTGCTGCCATGGCGTATGGTGGTGCCTACCGACGCGGGGTGGAGCAGCTCGGTAGCTCGCTGGGCTCATAACCCAGAGGTCGCAGGTTCAAATCCTGTCCCCGCTACTATCACGTGTGAGGGCCCGGAACCGTATGGTTCCGGGCCCTCACACGTATGGGGCCTACATGTCGGCGGCCCTACGCAATTGACAGGGCACATGTATGCGCGAGTCCAGTCGAGCTTGCTGGCCGCATGCAGCTCGGCGAGCGGGATGCGAGTAACTCCCGTTCCTGAGGACGATGCTGGACGACCGATACGAATGGACCCGCGTCCATGCCGCGGCGGCCCTTTGGGACATCGGAGGCCCGCCTGAGGCCGACGCCGTCATCCAGACCCTGTTCACCGCCTGGCAGGAGAACGAGGTGACCTCGAACCGTGTCCTGGCCCGCATAGCGCGCAGCGGGCCGGTCGCCGCACCGGCCCTGCCCCGCATTCAGGCGGAAGCCGCGCAGCCTCACCGCAGCGGCCGCTTCGGCACAGTCGCCAACGACGAGGAACTCAACGCCACTTGCCGGACCGTTCTGACGCGCCTCCCAGCGCCCGAACGCGGATGAGTCTGCACGGCAACGTGCTCGGCGGAGCAACTGTGCCACGGCGGAACGTCCCACACTCGAGAACGTACCCGGTTCGGGTGACGCTGCCCCGCTCCCAGAACTGATGGCGGGAGCCGAGTTCAAGCCCCGCAGGTTCGAAGCCTCGCCACCTGCCGATCACCTCATTCCTCAGCTCGACTGACCGGGTAATCGTCAAGGACGCCTGGCGCCCGGTACCGCCAAGAGGCTGGAGACCCTACCTGGCTGGCACCGTATCGTCGCCGGCGCCAACCGCGAACGTGCCGGTCGGCGCCGGCCGTTCGTGGAGCGGTTCAGGAACTGCCTACCGCCGAGATCGTCCGCACAGATCGGAAATCGCCGCGGACGACTGTTGTCACTGAAGGTGGCCCCACTGGACACCTCACACGAGAGGCATTCAGATCTGATTCAGACCGCCGTCAACGAAGAGCTCCGACCCGGTGACAAAGCTGCTCTCGTCTGATGCCAAGAAGAGGGCGGCTGCTGCGGCCTCTGCAGGGTGGCCCATCCGACCGAGAGGAACCTGCTGCGCCAAGGCTTTTTGGACCAGCTTTGCCTGCTCTTCGTCGGGCGCTAGTCCAGTGATTCCGGGAGTGTCGATCGGCCCAGGTACCAGCGTGTTGACTCGGATACCGCGGCCTCTGAGTTCGTTGGCCCAGGTTCTCGAGAAGGAGCGAATCGCAGCCTTGGAGGCGGCGTAGACGCCGAATGCCTCTCCACCGGCGGTCGCTGCCGTAGAACCCGTAAGGATCACAGATGCCCCATCCTGTAGAAGCGGAAGCGCCTTTTGTACGGTGAAGAGGGTGCCTCGAACGTTGGTGTCGAAAGCTGCGTTGAAGTGCTGTTCGGTGACCTGTTCCAGGGTGGCGAACTCGCCGCCACCTGCGTTGGCGAACAGAACGTCGATACGGCGTCCCTGTTCAGTAATGATGGCGTAGAGCCGGTCGAGGTCCGCCAGATTGGCCACGTCACCGCGGACTGCGGTGACGTTGGCGCCGATGTCAGCTGCTGCGGCGTCGAGAGCTTCCTGCCGTCGACCTGTGATGAACACGTGCGCACCTTCGGCTGCGAACCGCCGCGCTGCAGCCAAACCGATACCACTGTTGGCACCGGTGACGACTGCAGTCTTGTTCTCCAGCTGTCCCATATTTCGCTCCTACTTCTTATGGTGGCGAGCTTTGATGTAATAAGATCTGTTACATCAAAGCTCGCCACGCTGAACCCCACTGAAAAATCAGCTCAGGGTTTCTGCACGGTCGGACTGAATGAGAGCATTGAGCGCTGGTCAAGCAACCAAACATCATCGCGACCACACAACGTGAAGGGCCAGATAATCCACAGAGCATCACGCGCCACCCAACGGGGGATGACATCAAAATCCATCTACACCGGATGCCCCCCGCGTGCTGGCCGACGTAGCACCTAAACGAACACGCTACGCCTGTTGGCCTGTACGCACGATCGGTAGCCTGTTAGCGGTCAGCGACAAATCCCGACACGGACCTTCCTGACAAAGAAATTCTCCGCCAGATGCTGCCGATTCGCCACGTTGCGCTATCCGATCGGTAATCCTCGAAGCGCAAGTCAGGTCTCCTGCTGGGCCAGAACATCTCGCAGCACGTCTGCGATCGAGGTGCGAGCCAGTTCTTGCTGCATTTGCTTCTCGAGAGTGCCGTACACGCGTCCTAGAGCTGGCTGGATTCCGAATCCAATCGGGCACTCGTCATTGGGAGGCGAGTGGTGGAGGCCGAACAGATTCCCGCTTTCCACGGCAAGGTACACCGCGAGCAAGGTGATGTCCTCCGGGTCGCGTATCAGCAACCAGCCAGCACCCCCTCCCCGCTTAGCCTGAACCAACCCAGCCTTACGAAGATCACCCAGACACCTCCGGATCACTACCGGGTTGGTGTTGACGCTCCCAGCGATCCGCTCCGATGTCGCGACGTCATTCTGCTGGCGATCCAGAGACATCCAAGTCAGGACGTGAACGGCGATCGTCAATCGGCTGTTTGCACTCACTCTCGATACCTTCCCTGGCCGGCGGAGCGAGCACACCGCCACACTCCTGCCACGGCAGAGGGATAATTGTAACAGAACCCGTTACACATAGGCGCGGCCGCTGATGAGTGCACGCCCGGGCGGGCCAGCGGTCAGAGTTCACAACTTGCGTGGACTTCCGATCCATAGCCCACCGGCCAGTATCAGCCGACGGGACTGGCACCTTCCTGGAAGACGTTAATAAAGTTGCCGTCATTGTCGCGGATGGCGGTCGACACGCTCCCGTCACCCAGGTCCATCATTTCCCAGACAATAGTGACCCCGAGATCGCGGAAGGTCTGAGTCACGGCGCCGAGGTCGCTCACCTTGAACACCAGGGCTTTGTTGCCGATAAGCTGGACGTGGGCCGGAGGATCTGCGGTCAACTCCGGCAGTTGGAAACCGCCCGACGGCTGCAGGAGCTCGAGCTGGAACCCGGGACCTTCCAAGAAGGCTACTTCCGCGCCGATCGCTTCGAACCGAGACTTGGCTACCAGCTTCAGGCCGAATACACGGTTCCACCAATCGACAGATGCGTCAATGTCATTGACCGAAGTCGTGATGTTGTGGAGGGAAAATTTGAATTGCCGATTCTCTGATGTTCCCATTCTCAGTCCTTTCTGGATGACGGCCTGTAGCAGATTGTGTTGACGAGACGACAGGAATCGTCTTGTCAATCCCAATATTTACGGCCGCCTGGTCGAGTTCCGAGGTTATCTGAAGTTGAATCCATGTGACCTATTTCAGGCGTCGGAGTCAATCTTCGGGCCAGTTGCAAACCTCATCAGTGCCTCATACGCGGAGCTGTAGGTATTCGAAGACGGAGCCGTCGAGGTGACGGGCAACAATTCGAGTACCGTTTGGAACCTCATTCGGTTCTTCGAGGATTTCCGCGCCTGCCTTACCGAGGGCGTCGAGTACCGGATCCAAGGATCCGACGAGGACCGTAGCGGTTTGGGACACATAATTCTCCACCGGCCCAGAGTAGAGAAGGAACGGTCCCACTAGAGCCAACTCCAGTTCCCGGTAGGGAAATCGGCGAACTTCCTCGGTTCCCGCCAATTCCTTGTAGAAAGGGATCGCGTCGTCAAGATTTTCCACGGAGACGTTTGCGATCATGGCCTGGATGTTGCTGCTCATATTTTTCCTGATGGTCGGCCACGACGAGACTGCCGACGTAGCGAGATTGCTGAATCGCTTAAGGCGGCGATTATCCCTAAGCGAAGCGTGAGCGTAATTGACCCGTTTACCGGATGCGATGTTCGCATGCTCACGCTTTTCCGCCCCCTGCAACCGTAAACCGCTAGCCCCCCTCACGCGACCGCGGCGAGTCTCGCCGACTCAGGCGTTCGTTGGAATAAGCGGTGACACGGAGCGAACCCTTACGGCGACATCAAGAAGCCACAGGATGCGGACCCCATGTCGGTTGCGGAGAAATCCGAAGTGACCCAGCTCTGATGGCCAGCTGATCCACCGTGACTCCTCTATGGACATCGCTCTTCGGTGGTCGGAAATGAGGGGCATCCCAGCGTCACTGGCGGTAGCCCTCGGGCCGTCATCGCGGCCTCCCATCGACTGTTGGAACAGTAACTGTTACATCCAGGCTCGTCAAACTCTGCGCTCCCCAGGAGACGAGATGCAGGCTCCCCATGGGCATGCGGAGCAAGTCGTCCTACAGGCGAGAGGCCCGGTCAGTAGAGCCGCACAGTCGACGCTTCTCGCCGAGGACTCTGCTGCTGATTGAACGGTCCGCCACGAGCCAGCAGGCCGGCGCGTCGCGCGGGTCGCCCCGGGCCACGTTGCCGGCACCCGCAACTCACTAGCACGGGCGGGAAGCAAGCCCTGCCTGGCGGCCCTCATGCGACAACGAGCCCACTTCGGCCAAGCGTGCAGAGGCCGCAACCACGGCGGCTTGTGCCTCGCGCCCCGCCAGTTGCTGTTGACCCAATCGCGAACCACGCTGGCGCGCCTTCTCTGACCCCCTAGAACGTGTCCGCAAGGTCTCGTCTGCCCGGCGACGCCTGGCATGCGCGCCCAAGCTCTCTACATCGCTCGAGCAGGGGAGACCTCAATGGCACCGCCGGACGACTTTGCGGACACGCCCGAGGCGCGAGATCGGATCGAGCTGGTTGTCCTTCTCGGTGTTGTGGGGAGGTCGCCGTCGGAAAATTCGAATGCCAAAATGTTTTTCACTCTTTTGCGTCGTTAGTAGAGGCGTCCCGAGCGGCGACCTCACACTCTTCATCGGATCGGGCGCAGACCGCCGCGCAACCTATATTCTGAAACTACGCCCAAACAAACCCAATTACGCGAACGTACTTCGTGATAGGAGACCCACGTGACAGCCCTCTTTGTGGCTGCCGGAGCGACCGTCACCACGTTGCTCGGTGGTTGGGCCGCCCAGCACGTCGGCGATCGTCGACATTTGGTCCTCGGACTCGCGGCGGGACTCATGCTCGGGATCGTATGTTTTGATCTGCTACCCGAGGCGCTCGAAACAGACCGTGGAGAATTCTTCGGCGTGCCAATGGGACTTCTGATGTTCGCCGCGGGCTTTCTTGTTCTGCATGTGGTGGAGCGATCTGTAGCAATCCACCGAGCACACGAAGGGGAATACCGTCCGCATACGCACCCTATGGCCACTAGCCACTCTGGCGATCACGCAGTCTCGGAAGCTTCGCAAGGCCTCGGCCTAATCGCCGCCGGCGCCCTGGTAGGGCATAGTTTCCTAGACGGTTTCGCCATCGGGGCTGCATCTCAGGCCGGAGGAGCCACAGGAACGGTTATCGCAGTAGCGGTGATCGCACATGATTTCGCCGACGGGTTTAATACGTACACGATTACCCGCCTGTACGGGAATAATCGCCGTCGCGGTATTATTCTAGTCGCCGCCGACGCGATTGCCCCCCTCGCAGGAGCAGCCGTAACCTTGGCCTTTACCATTTCTGATCGAATCCTCGGACTATATCTAGGATTCTTCGCCGGATTCCTTCTCTACCTAGCCACTTCCGATATCCTTCCGGAAGCGCACACTTCACATCCATCTCGCGTTACGCTGGCACTTACTGTCTTGGGATCAGCTTTCATCCTGGTTGTGATCAAGCTTGCTCGCTAAGTACTAGTAACCGACGGAACTCTGGGAAAGAATGTTTTGCTCGCGATGGCCACTACCGTGCGGGCAGACAGAGCGACAAGCGCGCAGGTCGCCGCGGTGAGAATTACGTAGCTGATTGACTTGAGTCCGTTCACGTTTTCTGCGGCTAGCCAATGCAGTGAATTTGTGACGCCCGCGGCATAGGAAAAGGCGAAGGCCCAGTAGCCGGGGTCGAGCGGGACTTTCCGATACGTTGAAAACATAGAAAACTGCACTAGAACCATGAGGATGGCATACCCGGCACAGGCCGTAACCACTATGTCAAGCCGTCCGCCCGTCATAGTGAACCAAGCGTTTCCCGCAACAACCGGGGGAGCGGGTTCAATTGCGATAGTCGGGACGAACGGAGTAGGCAGAGGCGCCTGCGTGAAGAGCCGTGCGAGAAGAATCGAACCGAGGGCCAACCAGCAGATCAACCCATACCCGAACATTATCTGCGAGAGTCGGGACCGTCCCAGAGCGGCACTCCCGCCGGCTGCGAGAAGGCCGCCCCCGACTGTGGGCAGAAAGTAGCCGGGATGCCACTGGACGAGCTTTGTGTCAGATCGAATCCACACACCGGTAAGCCAGCCGTCGTCGGGCGACTTCCGACGAGCGCGGCGTGTCTTGTCGATGATCATGATGTCGCGCGTTATAGCCTGACCATTCAACAGGTCGATGCAGTCTTACCTCTTGTCCTGACGCGAGCGTGCCGGCGGCTGCCTGGGTGTGATGCCTTCAGCGTCCAAGGCGCGGCCGCGACTGACCCGTCAGGGAGTTTCCTGTGGATGAACTGACCTATAAAATGATCATGGCTCTCAATGCTGCCGATATTGGACACCCACTCTGTGAACAGATCGCCTCGATCTGCGCCGAGGTTGCTGACCAACACTGTTCGCAGCTCCACGTGGGGGCGCCGGCCGTTCCCGAGATCCACGTCACGAGCAGCGCCTGAATCGATGTGTGCGCACTCCGCCTGATTGGACATAGTCAGTGGCAAAATCTCTGCATCCCACCGTGGACTTGCGGCGCGCAGCGGACCGCTTCAAGACGAAAATTTCCTGGCTTGATTCGAAGCATTCATTTTCCTTCTCGCACAACTATGACCCTCGCAACACTCATCACGGGCTGTTGCTTGTCAATAATGACGATATCGTCAGGGCTGGCAAAGGCTTCGAGACTCATCCTCACGAGGACATGGAAATCGTGACGTGGGTTCTCCGGGGGTCTCTCGTACATCAGGATTCGGTCGGGCACAATGGCCTGATCTATCCTGGCCTTGCGCAGCGAATGAGCGCTGGTACGGGAATTATGCACAGCGAGAAGAATGACTCCTGGCGCCTAGAAGGCACTAAGAGTCACACGGACCCCGTACACTTCGTCCAGATGTGGGTAGCGCCCGATGAGGACGGAATCAAACCCGGATATCAGCAGATGGAAATCGAAGATGCGGCACTCCATGGAAAGTTCGCCGTAGTTGCATCCGGGATTGACCGGCATAAAAATGATGCCGCCATCCGTATCAAGAATCGCTATGCCGCTCTCCACGCCACCCGATTGAAGAAGGGGGACGAGGTAACGCTTCCCGACGCCCCGTTCCTGCACCTTTTCCTGGCAGTTGGGCACGTCTCACTGGAGGGTACGGGCGACCTCTTTGCCGGTGATGCTGTTCGCTTCACCGCCACCGGGGGACAGAAGGTCACGGCGCTAAAGCCTTCCGAACTCCTCGTCTGGGAGATGCACGCGACGGTCCAGGGATGGTAGCGGAGCGTCACTCGGGCCGGTGGCAACCACTCGTGCTGGGTGACGTCGAAGCTGCTGTCACGAGACCCTCAGTAGGTGGTTTCAGCTCGCTGGCCGCGGCACGGATCCGGCACATCTGCCGCCGAATGACGCTCTCGGCCCTGGGGCAGTGCCAGGAAGCTTAAGTTGATCAAGGTTTCGTGGTGGCTCGCCGCTTGGCTGTTCTCGGGCGTCGCTGCAAACCGTTCGGGTGGACGGCTGTGGTTGATGCCGTGGATCGGGGGCGGTTGAAACGGGTAGGCAGGTAGGCCGGTTGCGCGGCCGGACCAGGTGTCGCTGGGGGTCTTGGTCGCTGCGGTGCCGCGGCTCAAGGTCGACGAGGCTGCCGCGGTGTGCGGGGTGGCCGAGCAACGTCGCGGGGGAGGCTTCTGAAGTGATCCGTTAACAGGCCCGAACTGGCTGTTCGGACGGCGAGAGCCGTGGCCCAGCGGGGCCCCGGGTGCGCTCAGGGTCCGAAGGCCTCCTCGGTAGGGGCCCGGACGCCCCAGCGAGGCGGGTCCGGTGCCGGGGAGAGAGGGCGTCCCCCTGTGTGATCGCCCCAGATGCGCGCCACTTCGCGCCGAACGTCGAACGCTCCTGCGCCGGCTCAGCGCCCTGAAGCCGGAATGGCGACCAGCTTCAGAGCTCTGACAACACCTGCGGTCGGAGAATTGAGTTTCGTGTCTCCGGGAGATCGTCTTCGCCAGGGGCTGAGATTCGGGGCGCCTGCTCAGCTGAGCTTTGCCGCGATGATGTCCACGGGAAGGATCTCGGGCGCCTCGACGAGGAACTTGGGCGCGTTCTCCATGAGCGCGGCCGCGATCTTGCCCTGGAGGTGGGCACCGCGGTCCTCCTCGGTGGCGAATGCGTCGAAGATGCCGAACGTGGTGGGGCCCAGGCGCAGTGCAAACCAGACTGTGGTGCCGGTCTCCTCCTGCGCCAAGGCGAGGGCGCCGGTGAGCAGTTCCTCAACCTCGTGCGTGTATTCGGACCTGGCCTCGATGCGGACGAGCAGTCCCAGGCGAGTGGCCGGGGGGAGAGAGTCGTTGCTCATGAAGCGCTCCTCAATGCGTAGTTGGCGCCGCAGCAATGATCGGTCCGAAGTGTCGGATGCCGCGTGGCCGGTTGATGTGATCACGGTACGAGCTCCCAAGTCGCCCAGGTCAGTGGCGGATCCGCCTAATGCCTTACTGTTTCCGACATGAACGTTTCCGTGCTGGTCCTGGATGGCCTTTTCGACTCCGGACTCGCCACGGTTGTGGATGTGCTCGGGATGGCCAACGAGCTGCGAGGAGAGGTGCCTCACCCTCCTCCGCGCTGGGAGATCAGCTGTGTCGGCGGACATGGTGCCGTCCGTACGGCCGTCGGACACGTCATCGAGTGCCAAGCCTTCGACGACGTACCGCAGCCCGATCTCCTTGTCGTCCCCGGGGCCGGTCCCAGACAGTCCTCTCTTCTGGTGGACTGGGTAGGCGCCCCGCAACGTGAACCCGAACGCGAGGAGCTCCGGCGTGCCCGTGCTGAAGGTGTCTCTCTGGCTGCCGCCTGTACCAGCACGTTCCTTCTTGCTGAGGCCGGCGTCCTGGATGGTCTGAGCGCCACCACGAGTTGGTGGTTGGCCAGCACTTTCCGTCAGGCGTACCCCCAGGTGTCGCTGGACGAGGGACGCATGCTGGTCGATGCCGTCGGAGTGACGACGGCCGGCGCCGCCATGGCACATCTCGACCTGGCTCTCGCTCTCGTACGGCAGTCGAGCCCGACTCTTGCTGACCTCACTGCCAGATACCTGGTGGTGGACCACCGTCCAACTCAAGCCGGCTACGCCATTCCAGGTCACCTTGCCCGGACCGATCCCACCGTGAGCGCCTTCGAAGGATGGGTGCGCGCACACATCGACCAGCCGCTGAGCATTGCGGACGCGGCGCGAGCCATCGGGGCGAGCGAACGAACCCTGCAGCGTCTTGTACACAAGGCCGTGGGCGTACCTCCGGTGCGCTTCGCCCAAACCATCCGCCTGGAACAGGCAAGTCACCTGCTGCGCACCACGGACCTTCCCACACAGACCATCGCCCGACGCGTCGGCTACGACAATGCCTCCACGCTGTCCACTCTGCTGCGCCAGCGCCTTGGCACCACACCGGGCCGCCTGCGCAACCGGTCCAGTTCGAGCAGCGCCTGAACCTGTTGCCGCACGGCCCCTGTTGGCTTTCGGACTCTGTGCCCGGGTGGGACCTCTGGAGGGCAGCCCGGAGCCGGCGGCGCTCAAAGGATGCTCCTAGCGGGAGGGCAGTCTCTGACGAGGGGACGTGCCGGCCCCACACCAGTGGGCCAATGCCTGGCGGATCTCGTCGGCACGGCGTTGAGGATGCTGCTCGGAGGTAGCCCATGCGATGTAGGCGTCCGGCCTGACCAAGACGGCCTTGGTTGTCGGGCCCTTCGGCGTGACGACCTCGGCCTCGTTGGACCAGGGTTCGGTCACTGAGGGAGAGAGCGCAGGGTTGACGGGGGCTACAAGCACGAACTTCCGAGTTCGCAAGGCCTCGTAGAGCCGTCGCCCATCGCTCAGAAGGAAGTCCGGCGCTCGCTTGCCAGCGAGTGGGTGAGCACCGGCAGGCGCCGCGTAGGCGATGTCGATTCCAGATATCGCTCGGGAGACGCGCCTGGCGAGAGGGGGGATACGCAGCACGGTGCGCGCAGAAAAGTCGCGGAGGCCGCAAAGGGCCCGCGGTGTAGTCAGCACCCCACGGAGCAGCGCGCCGCTCATCACAAGCACCCGACGACCGACCGGATACCGTTCGGTCTGGTAGGTGTCCAGGAGACCGTCCGACGCCCGGTCGTGCAGAACGGCACTCAGCTTCCAGCCGAGGTTGGCGGAGTCCTGAATGCTGGTGTTCAGGCCCATGCCGCCGGCAGGGGAGTGCACGTGCGCGGCGTCGCCAACGAGGAAGACCCGGCCCGAGCGATAGCGCGGGGACTGGCGTTCATCACTGTGGAACCGGGAGAGCCAGCGTGGGTCGTGCATGCCGAAGTCGCTGCCGAGCGCCCGCTGGGCGACCGCGCGGATCTCGTCGAGGTCCACCGGCGTCTTGTCGGACATCTGGTGGTGGCGATTCCAGGCCATCACGCGGAACCAGCCATCCCCGAATGGCACGACAAGGGCGAAGGCATCACCCACGGCTCCGACGGTCGGTGGTTTCTGGGGCGGCGTGGCCAGCCGGACATCGGCAAGCATCATCGACCGGATGGCGGAGCGGCCGGGGAACGGCAGGCCCAGGGATCGGCGAACTATGCTGTTCCGTCCGTCAGCCCCCACGACGTAAGCGGCGCGCAGAGTTTGCACGGTCCCGTCGGCGGCCCGCACGTCCACGTCGACGCCGGATGCGTCCTGCCGGAGGGCGGTTACCTCGCAGGCGGCCTTGATCTCCGCACCGTGGGCCAGAGCCCGCTTTCGCAGTAGCCGCTCCGTGTTGTATTGCGGAGTCACCAGCACGTGGGGGTACCGGGTCGGGAGCCGTGACAGATCGATCCTCAGGAACTGCAGGACAGGGTTGCGGATGCCGGTCATGAGGAGTTCGTCGGCGATTCCGCGCGCGTCCAGTTGCTCCATCGTCCGCGCATGGACGGCGAATGCCCGCGTGAGTTCGGACTCCCCGGCTCGTCGTTCGATGACGGCACAGGCGATCCCGGACTCGGCCAGATCACCTGCGACCAGCAGCCCCGCCGGGCCTGCGCCTACGATCAGCACGTCATGTTCGGAGTCCACATCGTCTCCTCCGCGCCGGACGGCCTAGAGATGTCCGACGTTGATCCTCTGTTCGGACGGGGGGCCGCCGAGCCGAGGGCTTCATGCTCCGTTGCCGGATCCCGTCGCTGGGTCCAATGCGCTCGTCTTCCAGATCCCTTGAACGGGCAATGCCGGCAGGGACTGTGGGCCTCCACGCGCTTCACTGTGTTGTCCGGCGACGGCTCTACGGTCATGCACGGCAGCGTCAATGGCAACCGACCTCGTGGGGATCACGGGAGCGGCTGTCACGCGAACAACCCGCCCTGGGCACCACGCGAACCTGTGTCGTCCCCAGGTCGAGCTGTTGCGGTTCAGGCCCAGACTTCGGCTCAGCTACGCGCGAAGTCGAGGAGGTCTTTGTTGAAGGTCTCGGCGAACTTGGGGACCATGGCCAGTCCGTGCGGGGCGCCCTTGTACACCTTGTAGATGGCGTCCTTGACGAGCTTGGAGGACTTGGCGCCTGCGGCCACGATGGGGACGATCTGGTCGTCGTCGCCGTGCACGATCAGCGTGGGCACGTCGACCTTCTTGAGGTCCTCGGTGGTGTCGGTCTCGGAGAACGCCTTGATGCAGTCGTAGGCACCCTTGATGCCGACCGTCATGCTCCACAGCCAGAACTCGTCGCGGGTTCCCTGCGAGACCGTCGAATCGTCGCGGTTGGCTCCGTAGAACGCAGCGCTGAGGTCTTCGTAGAATTGCGAGCGGTCCGTCGTGACGCCCTCACGGATCTCGTCGAAGACCTTGAGGGGCAGGCCCTCGGGATTCGCGTCCGTCTTGAGCATCAGCGGGGGGATCGCGCCGAGCAGGACCAGCTTGGCTACTCGTCCGGTGCCGTGCCGGCCGGTGTAGCGGGTGACTTCGCCGCCGCCGGTGGAGTGGCCGACCAGGATGACGTCGTGGAGGTCCTCGGCCTCGATGACCGCGGCCAGGTCGTCGGCGTACGTGTCGAGGTCGTTGCCTTCCCACGGCTGCCCGGAGCGTCCGCCACCGCGCCGGTCGTGGGCGATGGCGCGGAAGCCGTTGTCCGCCATGAGTTTCATCTGGGGATCCCACGCGTCCGCGGTCAGCGGCCAGCCGTGGGAGAAGACGACGGGCTGGCCCGAACCCCAGTCCTTGTAGAAGATCTGTGTGCCGTCCTTGGCGGTGGCGAAAGGCATCTGATTGTTCCTCTCGAAACGGGTTCACAGCTCCACACGAATGGAGCTCGATGCAGTGACCGTATTTAGCGTCTTTGTCCGGAGTGCGCACCTCGTTGAACCCTAGCCGAGGAGTATTGCTTCAGCGCGCTGGGCAGCCGCGGTTCGCTGAAGCCAGAGGGATCTGCCCGGCGGTGACGAATCGATCTACTCCTGATTCGCCACGGCGCAAGGGGTAATTGGGGCCAGAGCGTGTCCTCGAATTGCCGCCCACCCGGCAACGTCTCACCCCCGGCACCGAGGTCACGGCTTCACGGACAGGCTGAGCCCTCCCTTCTCGGCACCTGGTGAAGAGCCGGGGAACCCGGTGTATGCCAAGGGAGGCCTGACGCCGAGGCTCTGAGCGCGCACACTGAAACGCTCCCGAGGTCGTCCCCCGCGCGGACAATGACTTTGCGGACACGCCCTCGGGTTTCTCGCACATGAATCGCGCGACGAACCAGCCCGGCGCCAGGCGCAGCCGCTGCCGCTGAGCACGGCCCAGCCGTCCTAACGTCGTCGTCATGCTGGACACAACGGAGCCGCGCGCGAGCCACCGCTGTTCATACGCGTAGTCGAGCCCTCGAGACATGGGCGAGCGCCGGCATTGAATCCGGTGAGCCCGAGAGGCCCCGACGTCGTCGGACGAGGATGAGCAGGACTGGATGAAGGGATGCAACCGAGTAGCGGCCCCGGCGATCCACGGCCGTATCCGCCCGGTGGTCCTCTCGGATCACCGGGCGCTTCAGGCCCCACTCAAGATGAGACGGGAGGTGCTCCCTGAGGTACCCATCTGGGACCGGATGGATGTGTGCGCGCTGCTTTGAAGCGGAAAGGACCGCAGGTGACTGACGTCCTCCGCGCAGTCCTGGACACCAGCCGGAACACAACAGTTAGAGCTTGAGGCCGGTCAGGACCAGGACGCGTTCGTAGGTGTAGTCCTCCATTGCGAACTTGACGCCTTCGCGTCCTACGCCCGACTGCTTGGCGCCGCCGTAGGGCATCTGGTCGGCGCGGTATGACGGCACGTCGCCGATGATCACTCCGCCGACCTCGAGCGCGCGGTGAGCACGAAACGCGGCCTGGAGGTTGCCGGTGAACACGCCTGCGTGGAGGCCATACTTGGAGTCGTTGACCGCGGCGAACGCCTCAGCCTCGCCGTTCACCTTCGTCACGGTCATGACGGGACCAAAGATCTCCTCGCATGCGAGGGTGGTGTCCCCCGGCACGTCGGTGAGAACCGTTGGCGCGTAGGACGCGCCTTCGCGTCCACCGCCGGTGACGAGTTCGGCGCCGGCCGCGACTGCCTCGTTCACCCACATTTCCACGCGCTTGGCGGCGCTTTCACTGACAAGCGGACCGACGTCCGTAGCGGCGTCGGAAGGGTCGCCGGTGACCTGGGCCTCGACGGCGGCCACGATGCGTGGCAACAGTCGGTCATAGACGGCGGCGTCGGCGATCACGCGCTGCACGGAGATGCAGGACTGGCCGCCCTGGTAGTTGGAGAAGGTCGCAATGCGAGTCGCGGCCCAGTCCAGTTCGTCGTCGGTGCTGTAGTCGCCCAGTACCACCGCCGCGCCGTTGCCGCCCAGCTCCAGGGTGCAGTGCTTCCGCGGGACCGAGTCCATGATCGCGTAGCCGACCTTCTCCGAACCGGTGAAGGAGATAACCGGAATGCGATCGTCTTGAACCAGTGCGGGCATGCGCTCGTTGGCCACTGGCAGGATCGACCAAGATCCGGCAGGGAGTTCGGTTTCAGCCAGCAGCTCGCCCAGAACCAGTCCGGAGAGCGGAGTGTTGGGTGCAGGTTTGAGGATGATCGGCGCGCCCGCGGCAATGGCCGGGGCGACCTTGTGGGCGCACTGGTTCAGCGGGAAGTTGAAGGGCGTGATGCCCAGAATGACGCCCTTGGGGAAGCGGCGGGTCAGCGCCAGACGGCCTTCACCGCCTGCGTCGGTGTCGAGGCGCTGGGCATCGCCGCCATTGAAGCGCCGGGCCTCCTCGCCGGCGAAGCGAAAGACAGAGACGGCGCGGCCCACCTCACCCCGGGCCCACTTGATCGGCTTGCCGTTCTCGGCGGAGATGAGCTGCGCTATCTCCTCGGTCCGCTCGGTCAGGCGCCTGGCCACGTGGTCCAGTGCTGCGGCGCGGACGTGCGCGGGCGTGGCGGCGAACTCATCGCGCACGGCGTGGGCGGCGGCGACGGCCTCTTCGATCTGTGAGCCTGTCGGCACAGAGACCCTGCCGACTGGGCGGCCGTCCCATGGCGAGGTCACGTCGAAGGTGTCGTCGCCTTCGGCCGGTCGGCCGGCGAGCCAGAGGGGATGTATGGAAGACATAAGGGGGCTTCAGCTCTCTCCGGGAAAGGCTTCGATCGATGTGCAAGCCACCGTAGGGCCCGATGTAACGAACTTTGTTTGTTCTGATCGTCCGGTTGGGTGAGAGCTGTAGGCCGGATCGGCGTGATGCGCACAAGCCGAACCACCAAGCGCAGGGCCTCGTGGGCGGCGCTGGGTATCAGGGTGGGCTGCTCCTTGCAGATGCTGCGGAGGAGCTCCAGTAGATGCTCGCACCCGTCGAGCGGCAGGAGTACGCACAGTCCGCCGGCACGGGCGCGGGTGGGAACGTCCGTCAGGCGCGTGTGCTCGTCCTCGCCGGAGAGCCGGGGCCAGGGTGCTGCTCAGGGAGGGCAGGGCGCGGGGATGAGCCGCAAAGAGTGCTGCAAGGTCGGGCACGATCGGTTCATGACTGTCGGGGACGGCGTACCCGAGCCGCCCTACGAGGGCGCGGGCATGTGCCGCGTAGCTGATCCGGCCACCGAGCACCGACCACAAGAGTCGTTCGGCCCTTGCTCGGCCGGGCTGCGTTCCGTCGGGGGTTGGGTAGTCGGGAGGACGGCGCCAATCTCGGTCAGGCGGGGTGGAGCGTCGCCGTACCGCCGCAGTAGTGCCTCGAAGCTCTCGTCCCGGACGAAGCAATGCGCCGGCAGTACCCGCAGGCGGCGGTTGCCGTAGGACCGGTCGTCGCGAATCACGACGCCCACCAAGTGGTCCTCGCAGAACACTGCGGTTCCCGAGGTACCTCAGCAGGCCTTGCGGCCGTCGTCGCGGAGGTCGGGTGAGGTCCTTGTCGAGCGCGTAGAGGCCGCGAGCCCCGGAGGACAGCGGAGGCAGGACGCCTCGCAGGTGTTCGGCGTCACGCCCCTCTTCCGCGGAGGCCAGCGGAAAGCCCAGTCCCTCGTAGCATAGTGGGAACGTATCCACGGGGTGGCCCCATCGAACCGACCCTGGTACGTCGAACCCGTGGGCTGTGAGCAGAAGGGCCACGTCCAGGTCCTGCGGATGGGTCCAGATCGGCTCTGCTCTGCTTCTTCCACAGCTCGACCGCGTGCTCGTCGCGCTCGAGCGCGCGACGGGCCGAACTCTGCCAGGACCAGCCATGGCGGTGACGGAGCCGCCAGATTCCCGCGATGGAGCAGCTGATGTGAACCATCCGCATCAAAGCCGTAGCGCCGAAACTCCTCCACAGCACCGTGCAGCGATCAGGTCCGCAGGAGCTCAACCGGGGCTTCCTGTCCAAAGCTTGTCGATCATCTGTGTAGGCTCTCCTCTCCACAATTCAGGGGAGGGAACATGCGAGGTAGAACGGCCAGAACCGCCTGGATCCTGGCGGCTGGTACGTCGGCGTTCACGCTGTTGGCCGCGACCGGGGCTCACGCTGAGGGCCGGGGTGACATCCGCGTCACCGCCACGGTCGTGAACAGCGGGAACAACGTCATCATCGGCACGACGAAGCGTGTCACCTATCCGATCGCCATCACCATCCGGGACAACTCCGGCGTGAAGGGCCTGTCGCACGTCGATGTCTTCAACAGGACGAACGGCTGGGGATACAGCGACTGGGTCGACACCCGGTGCGTGAAGAAGACTTCCACCACGTCGGTATGCACGGCCACCATGGTGATAGACCCGGCATGGCTCCCGGACAGCGTGCCCGAGGATGTGAACCACACCGCGGGCGTCTGGGAGGCCAACGCCACCGTCAAGGCCAACGACGGTGACTACTGGATCGCCGACGACATCGCAGAGTTCAAGATGAAGCGCGCGTCCCAGCTCACCACGAACGCAACGCCTGAACCTGTGGGCAAGGGAGCCGCACTCACCATCACCGGCAAACTGTCCCGGGCCAACTGGGAGGACCGGAAGTACCACGGTTTCACGGGACAGGACGTGAAGCTCCAGTACAGGAAGGCCGGAACCGCTCACTACAGCACGGTCAAGACAGTGAAGACCGGCGAAGCCGGCAACCTCAGCACCAAGGTCACCGCTACGTCGGCAGGCAGCTGGCGCTGGTACTTCCCCGGTACGACAACGACCGCTCGAGTCGTATCTGTCGGAGACGCCGTAGTGCTGAAGTAGCAACCGCGCGAATGCGCGGGGCAGCCCGCGCTGACATCCCCAGCTGGCATCAACGACGCTGGACGGCGACGCACTCGCACGACCGGTCGTGGACTCCGCCACCGCGGGACTCCGGGGACGGACCTTGCACAGTTCGAACTCCTGGAGCGGATCTCGCAGGTTCGCATCCCGCCCAGGGCGCGTGGGCAAAGACCCCGGGCCGATCTGGGCCCGGGGCCTTTGCCTCCAGTTCCTGTGGCGGCCGTGCTGCGTCGACGGCAGTCATCTGACGCCGGACAAGGGGTCGATAGCGGCTGGAGCGGTCGCGGCGGCTGTCAGGCGGGGGCGTTGACGCGGTCGATGACTGTCATCTTCTCCTCGAGTGTGGCGGGGACTTGCCGGACGTCGGCGGTGATGCCGACGGTCTGAAGTGCCTGGGTGATCTTTTCGGGCGCAGTGTCGGCGAGGCGGACGCGGCGGCCGTTGAGAGTGACCGGGAGTCCAACGTCGTCGAGGGCGGCGAAGGCGGCGGCCCAGTCGGGGGTGTCGACTTCACAGGCGGTGGTGGTGCCGATGATGTCCGCTTCGGTGCCGGCGGCGACGGCGCGGCCGCGGGACATCAGGACGAGCCGGTCGCACTGCTGGGCCTCCTGCATGTAGTGGGTGGTGACCAGGACACCGGTGCCCCGGTCGGCCTGGTCGTGGACGGCGTCCCAGAGGCGGGCGCGGGCGAGGGGGTCGACGCCGGAGGTGGGTTCGTCCAGGACGAGGAGTTCGGGGTGGTGCGCGAGGGCGATGGTGAAGGCGAGTTGGCGTTGCAGGCCCAGCCCGATCTCGGAGACGAGACGGTGTTCGGCGGCGGCGAGGGCGCCTTCGAGTGCGGGTGGCTCGGCCTGGAAGGCGGCGGAGGCGAAGGAGATGTTCTCGGCGACGGTGAGGGTCTGCCACAGGCCCAGACCCTGGGGAACGTAGCCGAGGCGGCCGGGGGTGGTGCGGTCGGGCAGGCGTCCGAAGGCGGTGGCGATGCCCTCGGTGGGGAGGGTCAGGCCGAGGAGCATCTTGATGACGGTGGTCTTGCCGGCGCCATTGGCACCGAGGAGGCCCACGATCTCGCCGGGCGCGACGTCCAGGGAGACGGTGTCGACGGCGGTGAAGTTGCCGTACCGCTTGGTGATGCGGTCGGCACGCAGGAGAGCGGTGTCGGTCGTCATGTGCGGGGCTCCCGCTGCTGGTCGGCGAGGGTGAAGGCGATGACGGCGTCCTCCATGTCGGCGGTGAGGGGCTGTTCGCCGTCTCGTGGCGGCCCGGGGTGCCAGGAACGGGTCTGCCGGCCGCGACGCCAGGACAGTTCGCGCGGCCCGGCGGGGGCAGTGCCGGTGGTGATGGTGCCGGGGGTGCGCTGGAGGACGTCGGCGGGGGTTCCGGAAGCCAGCGCACGTCCACGGTCGAGGACGAGGCAGGTCGAGGCGCGTTCGGCCTCGTCGAGGTAGGTGGTGGCCATGACGACCGCGGCACCGTCTGCGGCGGCGCGGGAGATCAGCCGCCACAGGTCGACGCGGCTGACCGGGTCGACACCTGTGCTGGGTTCGTCCAGGACGAGCAGTCGGGGCTGGTGAAGGATGGCGAGGCAGAACGCGAGTTTCTGCCGCATGCCTCCCGAGAGCGCGCCCGCGAGGCGGTCGCGGGCGCGGTCGAGTCCGGCGGCGGCCAGGAGGTGGGCGCGGCGCTGGTCGAGGTCGGTGCCGGTGAGGTGGTGAGCGGCGGCGACGAAGGCGATGTTCTCGTCCACGGTCAGGTCCTGCCAGACGCCGGAGGCGCCGGTGGGCATGAACCCGCAGTCGGTGGGAGCCGGAGCCTGGACGGTTCCGGCCTTCGGACGGACGCGGCCGACGAGGCTGCGCAGGAGGGTGGTCTTGCCGGCTCCGTCCCCGCCGACGACGGCCGCCACCTGGCCCGGGTGCGCGGGCAGGGTGATGCCCTCCAGGGCAGTGGTGGCACCGAAGGCGACGGTCACCTCGAAGGCGCCCCAACCGAGATCCTTCACCTGGCCGCCAGGCTCGCCGGGACGGTCGTGACCGGGAGTGGAGGTCATCGGGCGCTCCCGGCGGCGACGGTCTTGCGGACGGCCTTGGGGGCGGCGGGGGCCAAGTCTCGGCGGAACCGGAGGACGGCAAAGGTGAACACCAGCACCGCCATACCGGCCAGCACGCCCAGTGGCAGGGCGAGAGAGTCCAAGGGAGCGTCGCGGAGCATGACGCCGTTGGAGATCTTGATGAAATAGGTCAGGGGGAAGAGGTAGCCGATCCACCGCACCCCGGGGGCCATCGCCGACAGCGGGAAGATCATGCCGGAGAGCAGGATCTGCGGCAGGAGCGTGAGCAGGGCCAACTGCATTGCCTGGCCCTGGTTCTGGGACACCGAGGAGATCAGCACCCCGATGCCCAGGACGGTGAACAGGAACAGCGCGGCACCCAGCGCGAAAACCGCGACGTTCCCGGCGAAGGGAACACCGAAGACCAGGCAGCCCAGCACCGTCACCAGGATCATGTCGAACGCGGCCAGTACGAAGTACGGGGCGATCTTCCCGACGATGACATCGCTCGCCTTGAACGGCATCACCGCCAGCTGCTCCAGGGTGCCCGCCTGCCGTTCACGTACCAGCCCGATCGCGGTGATGATCGTGCCGATGAACGCCATGATCATCCCGACAAGCGCCGGAACCATCATCCACGACGTCTTCAGCTCCGGATTGAACAACACCTGCGGCACCAGCACCCCGCCCGACGCCTTCGCCGCCGACGCGGCCGCCTGCGCGGCGAACAGGTTGGAGCCGTCGATCAGGACCTTGGACGAAGCCGCCGACGTCGTCGTCAGCACGACCGCCCCAGCATCCTGTGCCCGCAACGCGTCGACTGCCTGCTGCTCGGTGCCGGCCGGGTCGACCTCCTTCACATCGAAAGGGGCGTGCAACTGCGTGGCGACCTGCTGTGCGCGAGGGCCGTAGACGCGAGTTGGTACGTCGGTGACGCTGAAGTTGGCCGCGTAGCCGAACACCACCAGCAGCAGCAACGGCAACACAATGATCATCGCCATCGTGCGGCGGTCCCGCCGCAGCTCCAGAAACTCCTTGAGAATCATCGCCCACACAGGGCCCCACCCGCCTTCGCCGCAAGCGCCCGCACGGAGCACAGCCGAAGCGCCTCATCCCGGTTCGGACGAGGCGCGGCTCACTGTAGGAGCGACGATCCGGTAAATACAACGAGCGTTTAATTAAGTTACGCTCTCCAGGTGAACGACCCAATCCCCGCGGCCCCCCGGCGTCGTGGTCGCCCACCCGGCAGCCGGGCCGGAGACACCGCGACCCGCGACCGGATCCTGGAATCGGCCCGCCGTCTCTTCGCCTCCGGCACCTACGCGTCCACCACTGTGCGCGCCGTCGCAGCGGAGGCAGACGTCAACCCGGCACTGGTTCTGCACTACTTCGGCAGCAAGCGGGACCTGTTCGCGGCCACCCTGCGTCTGCCCCTCCACCTGCGCGACCAGGTCTCCGGCCTCATCCGCCACGACCCCGCCGACCTCGGCGAGCGGCTGGTCCGCCTCTTCCTGCACCTCTGGCGGGACCCCGTCACCCGACGTCCCCTGGCCGCCATGGTCCGCTCCGTCTTCTCCGACCAGGACGCGGCCGACGCCTTCGGCAGCTTCCTGTCCGACGAGATCGTCGGCCCCTTGGTCGCCGCCTCCGGCCGGGACCAGCCCGACCTGCGCATCACCCTCGTCGTCAGCCACCTCGTCGGCCTCGTCATCGGTCGCCACATCCTCGGCGTCGCCCCCCTCGCACGCGTCGACCTCGACCACCTTGTCGCCTGCGTCGCCCCCGTCGTCCAGCACTACCTCACCGGGCCCCTGCCTCCGAGCAGTGCCTGAAGAGCGCAGCCGCGCACGGTGGTCACTTCAGACCTGGTGCCGAGCCAGCCCGCGGCCCGCGATGACCCTCCTCCGTCCTGAAGCGGGTGTCGCAGGTTCAAGTCCTGCCGGGCGCAAGGGAAAAGGCCCCGGACCGATCATGGTCCGGGGCCTCGACGTCCATCCGTGACACCAACGAGCACTGTGCAGCGACGACGGGGCGCTTCCTGCGCACACGCGTCACCTGGACGATTCGCCCACTCCTCCCGTGTAGCGCCGAAGGCAACCGTTCGAGCTCATCGCTGCCCGGGTTCGAGGGCAAGCACGCGGCCGTCGTGATCGGTGCCGCCGCGGTACACAGGCGGGGCAGCAGTGGGCGACTCGACCGGGCGGCCTACTGCGTGCTGGTGAACTTCGGGTCCTTCGCCTGGTTGTATAGCTCCTTGCCCGACGCGTCGTAGGCATGGATGTAGGGGCTCGGGCCGGCATAGTGCGGGCCAGGAGGCGTGTCCGGGGAGAGGACCGCCGCGTAGACGAACGCGCCGCCCGCCATGAGTGCCGGATACTGCTTCGGTTTGCCGCCGTAGCTGACGGTGATCTTGGCGACGTCGGATGTGTAGTGCCCGGCACCCACCATGAGGTACTGCCCCTTGCCGGCGGGCTCCCGGCCGGAATCGAAATACTCGATCACGCGACCGGTGCCCCACAGGCGGTCGTTGATGAAGGTGGGCGGGGAGTCCGGGCTGCTTCCCTTGTCGCCCTTCGCCGCGCACTGCACGTACTGGCCCGAGGAGTTGACGGCGACGACGACGCCGTCCCAGTCCCGTGAGGACGCAGGAGTACGGACCGCGACCACGGCGTGGTACCGCGACGCCTCAGCCCCCAGACAGGAGGAAAGGACCTTTGCGACGGTCCCGGCTTGGATCGGGGTCGTCGTGCTCTTGGTGATGGTGAAAGCGTCCGGGTCGGAGGTCTCGTGGTTCGAAGTCGGCGCCGAGCCGACTCCGCCCGAGGTGGAACCGCGTGTCGTGCTCGGAGTCGGTGACGCGGCGCCCGTCGGGCTTCCCCCGCTGAGCGCCCGGTCGGCGACACGCGGCCTGGCGTCCCCGGTCCCGCCGAGGACGACCACGGCCGCGACGCTCACCGCCGTGACACCGGCTGCGACACTCAGCGGTACGCCCCAGCTGCGTCGCAGCGAAGCACCGTCGTTCTCTGGACCGATCTTCATCAGCAGTTCCTCTCGGGTCCGCCGGTGGTTCGGCAGATCACGATCGGAAGGAGCCGCAGGAATGCCCTGCGTGTCATTCATCGTGCGACCTCCTTCGCGTTGACGGGTTTCCTCGAACCGAACGACGTCCGAACCGTGTCTCCGCCGACGAGATCGGCCCCCAGCCTCCGCCGCGCCCGGTGCAGTCTGGACTTCACGGTCCCGACCGCCACCTTCAGCACGGCCGCGGCCGCCTGCTGGTCGAGACCCGACCACACGCAGAGCTCGATGACCTCGCGTTCATGGCGCGGCAGCCGGGCCAGAGCCCTGTGTATCTCCGACATGCGACGCTCGTCGTCGACCAGGACGACGACGCGGTCCGCGTGGTCGCCCACCGGCTCGTCATGAGAAACGAGCCGGCGAAACAAGGCCTCGGCCCGTCTCAGCCGCCGCCTGGTGTTCGACATCAGGCCATCGGCGATGCCCAGCAGCCACGGCAGAGCCGAGTCGCGGTCCAGCACCGTCTCCGATCGCCGACGCCAGGCATGGAGGAACACGGACGAAGTGAGGTCTTCGGCCTCCGCCCAATCGGCCGTCCGTCGGAACAGATAGTTGTAGACGGCCTTTCCATGACGGTCGAAGATCCGGCCGAACGCCTCCCGGTCACCGTCGACGGCCCTCGCCCACAGCTCTCGGTCGGCTGTCCCTCCGACCGGTTCGGCGGGACCAACGTCGTTCAGTTCCATGCTCTGTACGTGTCCGGCACCCGATCGAAGGTTCCCGGTGAGCCGTCCCGAATCTGACGGACGGTTCCGACCAGCCGGGAAGCCAGGTCTTCCGCCGGCACGGGATGGAGCGTGGTCATCCGTTCAGGGTGCCTTCCTTCACCGAGGACAGCCGGCGGGGAACGCTGAAGTGCGGGCGGCCGGGTCCCTCGGGAGCGACGAGCGTATGCCACAGCCACACAGCACACCGACGCGGATCAGCAGGGAGAGGCTGGAGACGGTGATCCCGAACGGCTGCCCCAGCCGCAACGCCTGGTCGAGTACGCGCAGGAACAGGTTCGGCAGGATGAACCACGCGGCCATGGCGACCTCGATGCGTTGCCCTTGGGGATGCCGTGCAGAACTCGCCAGCCATGAACGGTGAGACGCTTCAGCTCACGGACCACCCTCTTTTCCTCTTCGAGGCCATCGAGCCAGGTTTTTCAGCCCGAGGGGCGCTTCAGCAGCTTGGACCAGGCCCGCGCGACAACCGAGGGGCCGCGGACGGCCATGTCGCTGAGGAGTGCTGCACCGGGAAGGTTCTTCTCCAGGTCATCGGCAACGGTGAGTTCGGGCAGCGACAAAGGGCGTCGATCACGCCGGGGGCTTCGCCGGGGGTGGCGACTGCTGAGGCGGCTCGGCCGGCCGAGGTCGACGAGGATGCGATGCGGCCGGGCGGTCGGTGCGCACTGTCACCGGATCGCCGAGGTGTTGACGGAGTAGGGCGACAGCTTCGTGCCGATGCTCAGCAACCTTGACGGTGATGACCTTGGAATCCCGGTCCGCCCACGCGACGGGCGTGCCGTCCGGCAGGTTCACGTAGAGCCTGTCCTTGCCGTGCCGCTTCCACGGATTGACCGTGAGGTCTGACATCGGCTCCGCCCCCCCAGTGCGCCTTTGTCCCCAGCACTCATGGCAGCAGCCGACGATGCCCGGTACAAGGGCGCCATGCGGCCAAACTTCACTCGGTGCAGTTCGTCATGGACTACGTCCAACTACGGTTTGATGGCCCGACCGACGACAGTCGGGGAGGTCCCGCCAGGGCGAGTTGGTGCGGTACTTCCACGCTATGGCCTCAAGCGTGCGGCGCTGGTCGACCCAACGCCGCCCACGGACCGGATCCGCCGGCCTCAACGGCTCGAGCCGGTCGCATATCGAATCAGTGATTCCTAATGTGGTCTGTCAAGCCGCGCGTGCAGTGGGTGGCGTGGCTTCATACGTTCGTCCATCGCGGAGGAGGGCCCAGAGGACGTT
>NZ_JBEXGX010000057.1:0-26022 GCF_040607495.1 Streptomyces sp. NPDC005281
ACCCGATAACTCAGACACGCGCCCAGACACCCGACCACCCCCTGGGACCACTACCCAGGAACCTACGCCCGAGGCCTAAAACAACGGCATTGGGCTTAGGGGGTGGCTCAGGGGAACTGGCCGCCACGGCGAACGGGGCCGCAAGCGTCAACTCGGAGACCGCATCAGTCGGCGAGCGAGGCCGCCCCGTGATGCGTCAGTGAATGCCGACCGCATCGAGCAGGGTGACGACGGTGGGTGCGATGAAGCCTGCCAGGCTGTCGGCTCCGATCCCGGCACGGGCGCTGGCGCCGTCGAAGACCAGGCTGAGCTGGCGGGCCAGCAGGTCGGGATCGCTCGCTCCGCCCTGTTCGGCCTCGGCACGAAAGAAGGCGGTCAGGTTGCCCTTGATTCGGCGCGCCACCTGGCTCGCAGGGTGGCTCTGATCCTTGAGTTCGATCTGAACGGACAGGTACCGGCAGCCCATGAACTCGGGTGCGCCTGCCTGCAATTCCACCTGTTCGAAGACATGCAGGATCCGCGCGCGAGGTGAGCGACCGTCGCCCGCTGCCGGCAGGAGCGTTGCGATGAAGGCGGAGGCGCCCCGCTCCAGGCTCGCCGCCAGCAGTTCGTCCTTGCTGTCGAACAGCTGGTACATGGAACGCTTCGACACCCCGGCCGTCTTGCACAGCGCATCGACACCGATGCCGACCCCGGCTCGGTAGGTGAGGTCGGCCGCCGCATCCAGCAGCCGCTCTCGGGAACTCGACTTCACCTCGGTGCTCATAGTGCGAGGTTAACCCCATTCCCATGAGATAGAAACCGATCGGTTTACTGCAGTCTGCCAAGGCGGCGGCCCTTTCGGGTTTCGCCTCGACGGGGACGCGCTGTAGCGCCGACGGCTGCGCCGACGTGGACGCCGATGCTGCACATGCGGTCGGCCGCATTCGGTACAGCGCCGGTCATCGGCGCGCATTCCGAACCTGCCGGACCGCTCGCAGGCCGGAGGCCATCACTGCAGTTGCCACCAGGAAACCGATCTGTTTTCCTATGTGGAAACAGATCGGTTTCCGGTCGGTCTTCGGCCGGTGACCAGCGATGAAGGGGACAATGTGACGACCGCCATCGATCGTGGAGCGCCGGGCTCCGGGAAAACAGACTCGGGCCGGCGCGGCTCACACGCCATGCGCTGGTGGGTGCTTGGCGTACTGGGTATGGCACAGCTCATGGTCACGCTCGATGCGACCGTGGTGAACATCGCACTGCCTGCAGCGCAGCACGACCTCGGTTTCAGCGACGGCAACCGGCAGTGGGTCATCACTGGTTACGCCCTGGCATTTGGCAGTCTGCTGCTGCTCGGCGGCCGCCTCGGGGACCTGTTCGGCCGGCGCACCACCTTCGTGACCGGCTTGAGCGGTTTCGCGGGCGCATCCGTCGTCGGCGGCGCGGCCGGGAGCTTCGAGATCCTCGTCGCGGCGCGCGTGGCCCAGGGGCTGTTCGCCGCGCTGCTCGCGCCCGCTGCCCTCTCCCTGCTCAGCGTGACCTTCACCCAGCGCTCCGAGAGGGTGAAAGCCTTCGGCATCTTCAGCGCGCTGGCCGGTGCGGGCGGCGCGGTCGGGCTGCTGCTCGGCGGCATGCTCACCGAATGGGCGTCGTGGCGCTGGGTGATGTACGTGAATGTCGTCTTCGCGGCCGTCGCGCTGGTCGGCGCCTTGCTGTTGCTGGCCAAGCCCGCGGTCGCCGAGCGGCCCAAGCTCGATATCCCGGGCACCATCACGGTGAGCGCCGCGCTGTTCGCCATCGTCTATGGGTTCGCGCACGTCGAATCCACCAGCTGGACCGACCCGGTCGTCCTCGCTTCCATGGTCGCTGGCGTGGTGTTGCTCGCGGTGTTCGTCTGGCTGGAGTCCTGGGTCGCGCATCCGCTGCTGCCGCTGCGCCTGGTGCTGGACCGGACCCGCGGGGGGTCGTTCCTGGCGGTGTTCGTCATCGGCATGGGAATGTTCTCGATCTTCCTGTTCCTGACCTACTACCTGGAGGCCAGCCTCGGCTACTCGCCGATCAAGACCGGTCTGGCGTTCCTGCCGATGGTTGGGGGCATCGTTCTCGCGTCGACCACAGGCCCCGTACTGTTGCTGCCCCGGGTCGGCCCGAAGGTCGTGATCAGCGCCAGCTTCCTGGTCGCCGCCACCGGCATGGCCTTCCTGACCCAGCTCGAGCTGGACAGCACCTACGCCGCGCACATCATGCCCGGCCTGATCCTGCTGGGCCTGGGCCTCGGCGGAGTGATGACCACCGCGTTCCAGGGCGCTACCGCAGGTGTGCACCACGAGGACTCGGGCGTCGCCTCCGCGCTGATCAACACCGGTCAGCAGGTGGGTGGTTCGATCAGCACGGCACTGCTGACGACCGTTGCCTCATCGGCCGCGACCGACTACCTGTCCTCGCACAAGCCCGGCGCGCTGACCGCGGCGCAGGCCGGGGTCGAGAGCTACACGGCCACCCTGGCGTGGGGCGCCGGGTTCTTCGTGGTCGGTGCGGTGCTCGCGGCGTTCCTGATCCCCAATACGGCTCTGGCGCCATCCGAGGGCGAGCCTGTGATCGCTCACTGAGCGACTCCGCCGGGGGCTTGGCCTGAGGCTGGAGCCTTCTGCTGCCGGGCGAGAGGAAGGGACCCTCCAACTTGACCGGATGCTGCCTCCGCTTTACTCTCGAATGAGTGCGGAGGCAGTCTCCGTTTTGTTGGTTCCGCAGGATCGTCTGAGGTGAGAGTGCGTATGAGCGCCAAGGAACAGCAGGGGCGTAAGCCCCGTGCGGACGTTCAGCGCAACCGCGAGGCCCTGCTGGAGGCGGCGCAGCGTCACTTCCTGCAGTACGGGGTCGGCACGTCCCTGGAGGCGGTGGCCAAGGAGGCGGGCGTCGGACCCGGCACGCTGTACCGGCACTTCCCGACCCGGGAGGCACTGCTGGCGGCCGTGCTGCAGACGCGTACCGAGGAGCTGATGGCCCGCCAGGCGGACATCGAGCAACTCGGCGACGCCGCCCAGGCGTTGGAGCAGTGGCTGCGGGCGCTGGAGGAGTACCTCAGCGCCTTCAGCGGGCTGCCGGAGCCTCTCATGGCCGCGGCCAGGGAGCTGGACCCGGACAACCCGCTCACCGTTTCCTGCGACGCGCTAACCAGCACCACCGATACGTACCTGCGCGCCGCGCAGCTCGCCGGTTACGCGCGTGCGCCGGTGCGGGGATTCGACTTGTTCCTCTCGGCCGTCTCGGTCGCCTGGATCAAGGGCACCGGCTACACCGACGAGGAGTCGCTCGACCGCCTGCGTGCGCTCTTCGAGAGCGGCTACCGCGAGGGGACCGGCCAGGTGTAGGCCACCGCCCGACCCTTTATCCCCGCTCGGCCGCGCCTCGCATGCGGCCGGCTGGTTCCAGCGTGCCCGCGATCGTGTGGCGCCGGTCGGCCACGACCGGTAGCCCGCCGCAATCCGTCACACGTGCCGCCCGTAGAGCAGCACGCCCTTCGAAAGGACAAATCGTGAAAATTACAGTTATTGGCGCTGGTGCGATCGGTGGCAACCTCGCCCGCAGGCTCAGCGCGGCCGGTCACGACGTACAGGTCGCGGACGCCCGAGGACCGGAGGCCGTACCGGCCGAGGTGCTGGAGTCCGGCGCCCGCGCAGAAGCCGTCGACGACGCGGTCCAGGGCCGGGACGTGATCATCCTGTCCATCCCGTTCGGGCGGGCCGGGGAGCTGGCCGGCCTGTTCGCCACGGTGCCGGACGAGACGGTGGTCATCGACACCTCGAACTACTACCCCCAGCTGGGCGGAAACATCGAGGCCGTGGACGCCGGGCAGGTGGAAAGCGTGTGGAACGTCGAGCAGTTGCGGCGCCCCGTGGTCAAGGCGTGGAACGCCGCGCTGGCCGGCACCCAGCAGACCCAGGGGCGTGTGGCGGGTACGCCGGGCCGGATCGCGATACCGGTGGCCGCCGACTCCGATCACGCACGGCGGGTGGCGATGCGTCTGGTGGACGACACCGGTTTCGACCCGTTCGACGCCGGGGTGCTCGCCGACTCCTGGCGCCAGCAGCCGGGCACGCCCGCGTACTGCACCGAGCTGGACCTCAAGGAACTTCAGGCGGCCCTCGCCGCGGCCGACCGGGACAAGGCGCCCGGCACGCGTGATCAGTTGATGGCGCGCTTCGCGGCCTTCACCTCCGCGCCCGCCCTTGAGGAGATCGTCGAGATGAACCGCTCCGCCCACCACTGACAGCACTGCTGCCGCCGCATCCGTGCGCGGAGTGATACACCGAAGGTCGCAGCGTCGGCCTGTCGCTCCTCGCACGGACGGGACGCGCCTGTCCTGTCCGCACCGCGCACTGCCCTGCGGATTCGGCGTACTGACACGAACCCGGAGCCCTCTCCTGCCCGCAGGAGTCCCACTTCGCCCCGAGGGGCGACCATGACGAGCCGACAGATGCTCCTGTGCATGCAGTTCACCAGCGGCTACGAAGTCGAACCCGGTGCCTGGCGGCTGCCCGGGGCGAACCTGTCCGCCTACACGGACATGGACCGGTTCGTGCGCTACGCCCAGGCCGCCGAGCGCGGCAAGATCCAGCTGCTGTTTTTCGCGGACACCCCGGTCCTGGACGTCGACCTGGAAGACCAGTCCCCGCACTTCCCCATCGACCCGCTGATCGTGATGACGTCGATCGCCCGCGCCACCGAGCGGATCGGCCCGGTCGCCACCGCCTCCACCACCTTCAACGAGCCCTACAACCTGGCTCGCCAGTTCAAGGCCCTGAACGTGATCAGCCACGGGAGGGCCGGCTGGAACGCGGTAACCATCTCCGATCCGGCCGCCGCCGCGAACTTCGGTCGCCGCGTTCCCGCGCGTGAGGAGAAGTACGAGCGCGCCCACGAGGTCGTCCAGATCGTGCAGGCACTGTGGGGCAGCTGGGAGAAGGGCGCCTGGATACGCGACGTGGCGGGCAAGCGGTTCGCCGACATGTGCAAGATCCTGCCGCTCAACCTGCAGGGCCACCACGTCGCCGCCCGCGGCCCGCTCCCGATCCCGCCTCCGAGCAGGGCCAGCCCGTCATCTTCCAGGTGGGCGGCGGCAGTTACGGCGTAGAGCTCGCAGGCCGGTACGCGGACGGCGTCTACGCCAACCCGTCCAGTACTTCCATCACGAGTGGACTATCCGAGTCCTCGATGAGGGCGTACTGCCCGTATCGGTACCTGTGGCGGCACCGCCGAGACGAGCCCCGAACGCGCCTTCGCCGCCGCGACCTTCATCAACCAGATCGGCAAAGGCCGCTCATTTCCGGGGCCGCATTGTTCTTCACCTGCTCCGTGGGCCTCCCGGTCGCCCAAGTCGCACGCGCCCTGAGCGCCGCCACGCTGATCGACTCGCAGCCGGCATCCCCGTGGGCCACTCGGCGACCGGCGCGGCCCGCGCGAGGTCTTCCGGTTCGCGGTCGTCGTGCAGGCCCTCGCCGTGGCGGGGCCGGTGTTCGTGCCCTCCGTTGCTTCGCTGATCGCCTCCTCGTGCGTGGCGGAGCTCGCCGTCCAGCCGTACAGGCTCTTCAGGAGTTCCGGGCACGCGGTTTCCCTCGGTTCTCCAGAAGAGCTCAACGGACCAACTCCGTCCAGCACGTTGACAGTTCATCACAAGCGCCCCACGATGACCGGGCGGTCACATGACCGCCCGGTCATATTCGAGAGGCCGGAATATGCGCAGGCATCGTGGAAGCCACTGTTCCCCCGGCAAGCACCGAAGCCTGGCAAGCGCGGCTAGAACGACAAGCACCCATCCCACAAAGAGAAGGTGATCTTGTGTTACGTCAACTCCTACGGGTATTGACCGCTCTGCTGCTCACCGCGGCAGCCGCATTGACCATGGCGCCGGCGGTCAGCGCACTCCCGGCCGCCACCACTGCCGCCGCCGACCCGTCGGCTGCGGGGCCCTTCGCCGTGGCCTACTCCGACGTGACCGTCTCGGCCTCCGGCAGGTCGTTCGGCGCACGGGTCTGGTACCCGGGCAGCGTGGCCGGGTCCAATGCTCCAGTGGCAACGGGCGTCCACCCCGGACTCGCCTTCGGGCACGGCTTCTTTCAGGGCATCACCCAGTACGAGAGCCTGCTCAAGCACTACGCGTCCTGGGGGTTCATCACCGTCACGCCCACATCGCAAGGGGGCCTCTTCCCCAGCCACTCCGCGTTCGCCGACGACCTGAACGCGTCCCTCACCTGGCTGACCGCCCAGGACACCACCAGCGGTTCCCGTTTCGCGGGGGCCGTCGACACCGATCGCCTCGGGGTCTCGGGTCACTCCATGGGCGGCGGTGCCGCGCTGCTCGCCGCCAGCCGCAACCCGGCGGTCAAGAGCGTGTCGACTCTCGCCGCGGCGGAGACCAATCCGTCCGCGGTCACGGCCTCCGGCACGCTGAAGGTGCCTGCCCAGTACGTCGGCGGCAGCGCCGACACGATCGCCGGCGTCAGTGGCAACCAGCAGAAGATGTACGCCGCCAAACAGGCCCCCGCCCAACTGCGCGTCATCACCGGGGGCTTTCACTGCGGCTTCGAGGACAGCTCCGGGTTCGGCTGCGACAGCGGCACCATCACCCGCGCGGCACAGCAGAAACTGACCCGAGGCATCACCACGTCCTACCTTCTCTACACACTCGGTGACGACACCTCGATGTACGACCAGGTATGGGGCTCGACCGCGCAGAACCTCGCGGGGGTCGTGTATTCCGCCAAGCCCTGACGCAATCGGTATCACCGCCGCCCCGACGAAGCGGACTGGTCGACCGGAAGGCGGCGTGGGCAGACGGAAGTGCCTGCCTACGCCGTCCATTCCACCCCCTCCTCAGCGAATGCTCCACACCTGGCTCGGCTGGGTACCGCCGCCGCCGAAACAACACCGGATCTGGATACGGGTGCCGACCGCCGTACCGCGGCCGCGACGCCCTGAAGACCTACGTCGAGGGCCGCGCGGGCAACTGCGGCGCTCTGTTCGAGCCCGGCGAACAGCTCAGCTCCTCCTACAGCGGCATGATCGTGACGACGCCTGTCGGAGGTGGCGACCGGCCGGACCTTCCCCGAACTGCTCAAGCTCGAGGTCTACACGCCGGTCGGCATGAAGGACTCCAGCACCTCGGCCGAGAAGGCCATCCTGCGCAGCACGGCGGTCGGCCGCTTCCAGGACCAAGACACCATGGCAGCCAGGCCCACCAGCATGTTCACGCTGCACGGCACCTGAGGTCCTTGCCGTGCTTGGACGAACGTCCGCCTCGAAGTGATGAGGCCGTGGGACGGGCTTGCGAATGACGATGTCCGAGCGGAACCGATGCGGAACTCATCGCGGCTTGGCCGATGTTCGCGCGGTTCCGCTGATCCCGGCTCAATCGCCGCCCTGATAGCCGTCCTCGACCGGCATCCGGAGCGCACCCGTCGGAGCGGCCGGGGATCAAGACTTCGAGAGCTCCGCCATCGCCAACTCGCGCCCCATTTAAGGGATATCGGCACCGAACCGACAGAGACTGATGCATCATGGACTTCGCATCACACAACAGACTGCATGGCAATGAGAAGGACATTTTGGATGTCCAGGCGTTTGTGCAGCCAGGCAGCGGCGTAGCGGACGACTCCGTCCGAACTGTGCGTCGGCGTCGGCGATCTCAAGGCCTGCGCGGCATGCTCGAAGAACATGGCAGGGGGGAAATGTCAGCAGTGAAGTCAGGGGTCAGGCGGCTCCTGGGACGTGCTGGATTCGACATCGTGCGCAGCACCGACAGCCGGGGCGGAGTGGACGACTTCATCCCGTTCGAGGCGACGATTCGGGCTGCGCAGGCAGCCGGTCTGTCGGTCGGTGACTACATCGACGAGATCATGAACGGGACGCCCGGCACCACCCAGTCCACCATCGAGGAGCTACGCGCCCTCGACGTGTTCACGGCCGACCCGAAAACGGTGCTGGAGGTCGGCCCGGGATCCGGACGGTACCTGGAGAAGACGCTGAAGGAGTGTTCCCCGGGCCGCTACGAGATCTACGAGACCGCACAACCTTGGGCCAACTACCTGGTGGACACATTCGGCGTGGTCTCTCAGCCGACCGCCGGATCCAGCCTCGCCCCGACACCCGACGGCAGCGTCGACCTCGTTCAGGCCCACAAGGTCTTCAACACCGTGACCTTCCTCTGCGCCTCCCGCTACTTCTTCGAGATGGCCCGGGTCACGCGGCCCGGTGGCCGGATCGTCTTCGACGTGATGACAGAGACCTGCCTGGGCCCCGCCACGGTACGTACCTGGGCGACGCAGGGCGGCACGGGGCACGACTCCTACCCAGCCGCCATGCCTCGCCGTACCTGCGTGGACCTCTTCGAGACGCTCGACTGCAGTCTGGAGGCCAGTTTCCTGGCCCAGATGGGCGTCGCATCCACCGAAGTGCTCGTCTTCAGAAAGAAGCCCTGACCGTCAGAGCACCGGCCGCGGAACCCACCGGCTTCGCGGCCACCGCGCGTGAGCTGCACCTGTTCTTCTCGCCAAGCTGTCAGGAGCTCGCGTAGTGCCAGGAGCGCTACGCACCGTGATGACGCTGCGCGGTCGCCTTGGTCGACGCGATGCAGGGCAACCGCACCTCCACCGGCGTCGCCCTCAACGACACTGCCCAAGAGGTCGGCTCCAGCACCGGTACCGACGTGATCGGCACCCTGATCGCCACGCTGGTCACCACCCAACTCCCCTCGGCACCCTGCACGGTGACCTCGTAGCATCGTTCTTCCACGACGAACGGATCATCTACGCCGTGCTCGCCGTCACAGTTGGATTGATCACGGCAGGCGGTGCACTGAGCCTCGCCGACTCCCGCACCATCGAGGAACATGCCGTCAAGTAATTCGTCTGCCGGCAGGATTCGACGACGGCGTGGATTACCCCGACACCAGCGGGACTTGGGCCGCCTCGGCAGGCGGAACCGGAACTCCGTTACCAGGTACCGGTGTTCACGCCCCGGCGACGCCCCCGCCGGCCCGCTCGACCGGAATCCACAATTGGGAGTCGGTCTCTGTGCCGATCTCCACCGGCCGCGTCAGCATGAGCTCCGGACCGGGCCGGGTCGTGTACAGGTTCGAGGGGAACCACTGCGTGAACACGTCTCGCCACAGCGCCTGGAGGGCGCTCGGATACGGCCCGTGGTTGTCGAAGACCGCCCAGGTCCCGGCCGGTACGTCTAGGACGTCGAGCTCCTCGGTGACCGTCCCGGGGCCGGTCACCACGCCGACCCAGTAGTCCGCATCGGCGCCCTCGTCGCGACTGTCGGTCAGGTACACCGCCGCCGACAGAACACCCTCCGGCTCCCCGTCGGCCACCCCCTTCATCCGTACGATCGCCTGCTCGTCCAAGCTCTCCAAGTGCGCCACGGCGGCCTCGTTGACCCCGTCGTGCACGAGGGGGACCCGGGCCTTCCTGCCGACGATCCGGAACTGCTCCTTCTCCACGATCCGGTACCGCATGGCCGCGCTCCCCTCGACGACGACACGGAAGGACATGCGCGGCTGTGCCGTGAGCACCGCACCCGTGCGCCTGGCCTCGCCCGGCCCGACACCGTGCACCGAACGGAACGCCCGGGCGAACGTCTCGCCCGAGCCGTACCCGTACCGCACCGCGACATCGAGCAGCGTCAGCTCCCCTGCCAGCACGTCAGCCCCGGCGAGCGTCATCCGTCGGCGCCGCACGTAGACCGGGAGCGGCATCCCTGCGAGCGCGGAGAACAGCCGCCGGAAGTGGTACTCCGACACTGCCGCGATCCGGGCCACCTCGGCCATGTCGAGCTCCTTGTCGAGGCAGGCCTCCAGGTGGTCCAGCGCCTCATTCAGCCGCTCCAGCACGCGTGTCCGCCTTCCTTGCCATGTCCCCGACCGCCTGTCTCGCCGTAGGAACGCCCACGTGGCCGAACAACCTCAAGCGCCGCAGCGGCCGACACCCGGCCGGGATCGGGGCACAAGCCGGAGTCACTCGCTGCCACGGCCCCCTCGGTAGTCAGCGCCTTGGTCTGGGGTGCCGACGGGACGGTCGTGCCGTACATGCTCGGCGAGTGCTGCCGGATACTCCTCGTGGGACCAGCTGCCGATGCGGTCGGCCGTGGGAACGGTTCGGTCGGGCCGCCGGCCAACCGCCGAGCGTAGACAGGAGCGGTCCGCTGACGGACCGACCGGGGGCTGCCCTGCTGTCCGGCTGCCTTACCAAAGTAGAAAAGAATTCGACCGCGCCCCGCCCGACAAAACCAGCGCGGGAATTGTCGGGCAGAAAGCCCTGGCGTTACCTGAGGCTTACACCCATGACTGATATTAAGGGATATTGCGATCCGCGGTTCATCTCGGTCCGTGAGGCACTTGCCGCTCTGCTCGGCAAGGACGACGTGGGCGCCTCGGCAGCCGTCTACGTCGACGGCGAGCCGGTGGCGGACCTCTGGGGCGGGTACGCCGATGCGAACCGCTCCATCAGCTGGGAACGCGACACCCTCATCGGGGTGAACTCGACGACCAAGAACATGGTCGCCCTGTGTGCGCTGATGCTGGCCGACCGGGGCGAGCTCGATCTGTCCGCGCCGGTCGCCGCCTACTGGCCCGAGTTCGCCGCGTCCGGCAAGGAGAACGTGCTGGTGCGGCAGGTTCTGTCGCACACCGCTGGGCTTCCGGCCCTGTCCGGGCCGACGACGGTCGAAGGGCTCTACACCTGGGAGAGCGTGACGGCGGGGCTCGCCGCGCAGGCGCCCGAATGGGAGCCGGGGACCGCGGCCGGTTATCACGCGCTTACCTTCGGATTCCTTGTCGGTGAGATCGTCCGCCGGATCACCGGCCGTGGTCTCGGCGAATTCTTCGCCGAAGAGGTGGCCAAACCGCTGGGCGCGGATTTCCACATCGGGCTCTCCGCCGACCACGACCACCGCCTCGCGCCGCTCATCCCGCCACCCTCACTCACCGACGACTACGCCGCCACCGCACCGCCGAGGCCGGATGGCACACGCCGGGAGAACACCGGCGTCGCGATCCGGGTCAAGGACGCCAACTCCGTCGCCTGGCGCCGTGCTCAGATCCCCGCTGTGAATGGTTTCGGCAACGCTCGCTCCGTCGCCCTCGTCCAGTCGGTACTGGCGAACCAGGGTTCGGCCGGCGGCGTACGACTCCTGTCCCTCCAGGGTTGCGAGCCCGCGTGGCAGGAGGCGTTTCGCGGCGAGGACCGCGTGCTGGGGGTACCGATGTCTTGGACCACGGGCTTCGCCAAGTTCGGCAACACCTTCGGCTGGGGCGGCTGGGGTGGCTCACTGGTCGTGAGCGATCCCAGCTCACGCATGACGGTGGCCTACGCCATGAACCAGATGATCGACCGGGACCGGCAGGACGACCACCGCGGCATGGAGATCGTGATGGCCGCCTACAGCGGCCTGCACTGACAGCGCGACGAGGGCACGGCCCAGGCCCACCTGGGCTGTCCCCGTTGCTTGTCATCAGGGGAGCTCGGCGGCCATGTTGACGCACACATTGACGGACGCATCGACGGACATCCCTTGATCATGTTGATCACACCGAGCTGTCCTGAACCGTGGTTGTCCCGGCCGGACGACCTCCGTGATCGGGTCCATCCGTGAGACGGCGCCGCAACCGCTCCTGGGTACCGGGCCGCGAACGATGAGTGCGGCCAATCAGGCCAGGAAACCCTCACGGCCGACGATGAAAGTCAACGACGAAGGTCCAGATCGTCGAGACTCGGAGACCGAACATGCTCAGCCGCCTCGCCGACGTCCTGGTGCCCGCCGTCGGCCACCTCGCGGTCACCACCGCGCGGGCGCCGAACTCGCCCTCGACAGCATCGTCGCCGCGAACCACACCTCGCGCGCCGGCTCCCCCATCGTGCTCACCGCGCTGCACCGCCTCGAGGCTCGTCCGATTGTCATGGCGACTGCCGGACTGTGGCGCATTCCGGTCCTCGGGCGCGCGCTCACCCGCGAGTGGCACATCCCGGTCCAGCGTGGCGACCGACGCGCAGCAGACGCCTTGGGCAGAGCCGCGGACTCCCTGGAGCGCGGGCGCCCGGTTCCGATGCACGCCGAGGGTGGTCTCCCCCACCGCGCGACGGTGGGGCCGTCGGGGCCAGGGTCCAGGAGCGTTCGAGGTCGGTGGCCTGGATACGGGCGACGGGGAAGCCGCGTTCGACGAGCGCGACGACGGTGTCGTCGAGCGTCCATGTGACGTAGCCGGAAGGCCAGTCGGCGGTTGCGTACCGGAGGTTCAGCTCGATGCGTGCCACGGAGTCTGGGATCTCTTCGAGAAGAGAATCGATGTCCGCGAGAGAGATCTCGGCGGCCTCGGTCGCGGCCATCACCTTACGGTCGGCCGGTTGCGCATGGCTCTGCTTCATCCGTCGCCGGCTGACTCGATGCCGTCGGCGCCCGGGGCTGCATCCGCAATCGGACAGCTTGACGCTGACCGACGTCGTCCACGTGGGGCAGCGACCGACTCCTGGACACGGTCAGCCCCAGCCGAGGCGGAAGTCATGTCTCCCCTTGCACTTCCACGACGATCCGCTCCCCGTCCCAGAGGAGCGTGGCTCCCGGCCCCGCGATGATCGCTGCGTCGTCGCCGCGCACGATGACGTACCCCTCGGGTCCCGCGATGGCTCGGTAGCCGTGCTGCCGGCACCAGCGTTCGGGGATGTCGATGAGCATCTTCCAGCTGATGGTGATCCTGTTGGGGTCGGCCGCCTCGCGGTTGCACACCATGCGCCGGAACAGTTGCGCAGTCTTCAGGAGCGCACGTCGGTCCCGTCGCCACGACCGCAGGCCGGCCGCTTCGCTCTCGTAGTCCTGGGCGAGGTCGAACAGCTTCCCGCTCATGGCGCCCATCCCACGACCGTATGGTCCGGATGCCCTGCGAACAGCTGGGCGAGCATGCGAAGCGCGACCTCGACAAAGGACCCGCGGAGTTTTCTGAGCACGGTCTGCTCCAACTCGACTGCGGCCGGATTGGTCACCCGGACCGCCATTCTTCCTCCATTGTGATGCGGTCGCAGTCGCCGCATGACGGCCAGGTATTCGGCGAACAGCGGCACCATCGCCCGCTAGCCCGGTGACCAGGGAGAGCGGCCTCCCTGTCAGACCCGCACTGTACGGTCCGGCCTCATGGCTGAGAGACCGACGACGAACTGGTGCAGGGGCGTAGCCGCGGAAACGGCGAAGCTTGCCGCAGGCACTCTGGACCCCGACTGTGCATGCATGGTCGACCTGTACCCCGATGAGCTTCTGTCGGCAACCGATGCTGTCCTGGACGCATTCGAGGCCGAGCTGCCCACACTCGCCGGAGGAGACGACAAGCAGGTCTTCGCCGTAGTCGAGCGCGTCGTGTTGGCTCTGAACGCGGTGAACGAAGCCCACGACGAATGCGCCTTCGAGACTGGTGAGCGCGAGCAGCTCTGCCTCTACATCGACGAGGCTTTCACCGAGCAAGGAATCGACGTCGCGGCCCTGACCGCCAGGCACGGACTCGGCCGGCACGAGCTCACTGATCAGTGGAGGGACTGGTGAACAGCCCATCACCGTGAGAGGTCAGGCTGCTGTGGCCCGTCTCAGTTTCCGGCTCATTCAGCGCCGTTCGCGATCGAGGACGTCAGTGCCCAGACCAAGGGGAACTTCAGATACTCCGACCGATGAACGCACGATGAGGGCCCCACCGGTCTGTGCCGGTGGGGCCCTCATCGTGCGTTCAAGACAGGCGGACGCCCTCAGAGTGCGAGCGGGGCGGGGCCGCCGAGCAGGGACGAGGCGTTCTGGAGCGGGCTGAGCGCGCGCGGGGGTGCGGCTGCCGCCGGAGTGCGGCAGGTGAAGCCGAGCCGGGCCATGGCCCTGGTCACTTCGCCGCTCGTGAAGTCGCGGCGGTCCTGGCGGGTGACGACCTCTCCGACCTGCTTGACGGGATAGTGGCAACGGCCGATGATCACGGACTCGCCCGTGATCGGCTCGGGCTTGATCCCCTTCATCGACTCCAGCACTCCACTCTTCGTGAGGTCGAACGGAAAGCGGGCGATTACACAGCGCATGAAGCCTCACAGGTAGCGGGAGAGTGCCGGCGGGGCCGGGCCGGACGGCCGGGGACGGACGGGCGGACCCTCAGCAGGAGAGGGCGAGAGCGCCAGGGGCGCGGCGGAGCCGGAGGACATCGCGCAGACGGATCCGGTCCGTGTACGCGGAACCGTCGCGGATCATGGTGAGCTGGGCCTCGGTGACCGAGTCCGTGTGCTGATCGTCCTCGTCGCACACGAGGAGACACCCGACACGGGCGCCCGCCATCACGGCCAGAGCAACCTCGACGGTCATGTCGCCCCCTACCCGCGGCCCGGATGTGCCACCGGGGTCGGCGAGGACGGCCGGGAGGGTGCCTACGGAACACGGCTGCGTCTGAGCGAGCGCCAAAAGGTGCCTCCTGCGGGGTGGGTGTGGTGTGGAGCGTGGCGACCTGTCTTCGTTACGCAGTCACCGGTGAGCGGGGACCGGAGACCGGCGTGCCGGGGGTCCGAGTTGCCGGGCCGCGGCCCGGCAACTCGACC
This sequence comes from Streptomyces sp. NPDC005281, assembly GCF_040607495.1. Classification (NCBI taxonomy): domain Bacteria; kingdom Bacillati; phylum Actinomycetota; class Actinomycetes; order Kitasatosporales; family Streptomycetaceae; genus Streptomyces; species Streptomyces sp. NPDC005281. The sequence continues at coordinate 14,586 of NZ_JBEXGX010000057.1, forward strand.
ACTGCCGAAGACCCGACTACTGCTGGGCGGAGCCGCGCGTGGCGGTACCGGTGGACCGGCCCTGGCCGGAGCGGCCGCGCCGGCCCCGGGAGGAGGCGGACGGGCTACGGCGAGGACGTTCCGCCACCGGCGCGCGGATGACGACCGGCACGCCCGAGGGAGCCTGGGCGCCCGTGATGCGGTTCAGCTCTTCCTCACCTGAACGCACCTGGCTGGTCTGCGGGGTGATGCCGGCGGCCATCATCAGCCGGCTCATGTCGCGGCGCTGGTTGGGCATCACCAGGGTCACGACGCTGCCGGACTCGCCGGCACGGGCCGTACGGCCGCCACGGTGCAGATAGTCCTTGGGGTCGGTGGGCGGATCGACGTTGACCACGAGGTCCAGCTGGTCGACATGGATGCCGCGCGCCGCGACATTGGTCGCCACCAGGACCGTCACATGCCCGGTCTTGAACTGTGCCAGGGTCCGGGTGCGCTGCGGCTGGGACTTGCCGCCGTGCAGGGACGCGGCGCGGACCCCGCTGTTCAGCAGGTGCTCGGTCAGCCGGTCCACCGCGTGCTTGGTGTCCAGGAACATGATCACCCTGCCGTCGCGGGCCGCGATCTCGGTGGTCGTGCGGGTCTTGTCCGCGGCCTGCACGTGGAGCACATGGTGCTCCATCGTCGTGACCGCTCCCGCAGACGGGTCTACGGAATGGACCACCGGGTCGGCCAGGTAGCGGCGGACCAGCAGATCGACGTTGCGGTCCAGGGTGGCGGAGAAGAGCATGCGCTGCCCGTCCGGGCGCACCTGGTCGAGCAACGCCGTGACCTGCGGCATGAAGCCCATGTCGGCCATCTGATCGGCCTCGTCGAGGACGGTGATGGCGACCTGGTCCAGGCGGCAGTCGCCCCGCTCGATGAGGTCCTTGAGCCTGCCCGGGGTCGCGACGACGACTTCCGCCCCGCCGCGCAGAGCACCGGCCTGCCTGCCGATCGACATGCCGCCGACGACCGTGGTCATCCGCAGCCGCAGGGAACGGGCGTACGGGGTGAGCGCGTCGGTGACCTGCTGCGCCAGTTCCCGGGTCGGTACGAGGACCAGGGCCAGCGGCAGTCGCGGCTCCGCGCGCTGTCCGGCGGTGCGGGCCAGCATCGCGAGGCCGAAGGCCAGGGTCTTGCCCGAGCCGGTGCGGCCCCTGCCGAGTACGTCCCGGCCCGCCAGCGTGTTCGGCAGGGTCGCCGCCTGGATCGGGAAGGGGACGGACACGCCTTCGTGGCCGAGCGCCGCCAGCAAAGGTGCCGGCAGGGCGAGGTCGGCGAACGCCTCTACGGCCGGCAGAGCGGGCGTGGTCGTCACCGGCAGTGCGAACTCGCCCTGTAGTGAGCCCTGTTGACGTCCGTATCCCTTCGACCGGGCGGGAGCGCCGGACCGGCCGGTGGAGACGGCCCCGAAGCGACTGCCGCCCCTTCGGGTGCCGGCGCCCTCCGTGCGGGTGCGGGAGCGGCTGAAGCGATCGTTCGTACGCGTGCGGTTCATGCGGAACCTTCCTTGAACGGGCACGTATCAAGGAATTCCCGCAGCGAATGAGCAGCGCAGAGAATTGCGAGAACGAGCCGAATGAAATTCAGCACCGAATCGAGGGTGAAGAATTCTCACAGGACGTGACGCCTGAGAAGCGGCGGCATCCCGGAAGCAGTGGGAATAGCAGGTGAAGAAAAAGGGAGGTCGTAAAACGACCCGTAACGAGCGTCGAACCGGAAACCGGACGAGGCCGACCGGATCGGGCCGACGTGCCCCAGGAGCGGATCACGCGCAGATCAGGCGTCGACCGGGCGTGTGATCCGGATCGGCGTCGACGTCAGGAAGTCGAGAAAATGAGGCGGACCCGACACTCGGAACCCGGAAGTGCGATCGCGGGTCGAACGCGCCGGGCGCTGCCCAGGACTGCCGGGGCGTCTGCGCCGTACGCCGAAAAAGCGGCGAGCTGGGGCCCGCACCCCAAGGTGCGGGCCCCAGCTGCGCCGTGCGTGCCGGTGTCAGGCGGGAACGATGTTCTCCGCCGTCGGGCCCTTCTGGCCCTGCGCGATGTCGAAGGACACCTTCTGGCCTTCCTGGAGCTCACGGAAGCCGGAGCTGGCGATGTTCGAGTAGTGGGCGAAGACGTCGGCGCCGCCGCCGTCCTGCTCGATGAAGCCGAAGCCCTTTTCCGCGTTGAACCACTTCACGGTGCCAGTAGCCATGTCAAATCTCCTTCGGGACGGTGCCGGGTTCCACACTGTGCGGATCCCGCGTCGCCGCGATGATTGCCCCGCCGGAAAAATGAATGACCGGAAATACAAAAGAACTCCACCCGTAAGAACAGGGAGGACGTTCGCAAGTTTTTTGGGAACCACAACTGCAACTGCCATCGACAGTAGCACGGCACGATCGATCGTGCCGTGCTACAAATCTCACCACGCCTGCCGATCAAGAAATTCTCAGCGCGCCCGGCGCCGATTTCTCACCTCGCTGCGACAGATATCGGCTGGCTCGGATGACAGCATTTCTGCGATTGAAGCAGCGTTCGGCGACGTTGCGTCGGCGGTAGATGTGCCGGTCGGATGCCGGTGGCCGGCCGCCGCGCGTGCCGCGGTTGTGGCGGTGTCGCTGCTGGTCGTTCCTCTCCGGGATGGTGCACGCGATGCCGCGTTTCCGCAGGTAGGCGCGGACGCCCCAGGAGGTGTAGGCCTTGTCGGCGATGACTTGATCACGCCTGGCAGCGCGGGCGGCCAAGGCGCGCGGAACCGATGGCGGAGTCGATCTATCGCCGCCCCGTCCTCGCCGGTGGCGGTAAGCGGTGGCGGTGCCGCGGAGGAAGGCACCGTCCAGGCGTCGCAGCCCAGATCATCGATGAGGAGTCGGCTCTTGGGGGCGCCGCTCAGGCAGACCTGCCGTCGCACCGTTCGCCGTCAGTCGTCCATCGCCTGGTAGACGGCGGTCCAGAGGTCGTGCCACATCGGCAGTCTCTGGTCTCCGGCGTGCGCCCGCTGCATGACGAAGATCGCCGTCATGTTCTCAGCGGGATCGTTGTACCAGGCCGTGTCGTACTTGCCCGGCCATCCCTAGTGCTGTGACCGGGAAGGTTCACCAGGTTGGGCCGCACTGATTACTCCCTCCGGCTCAGATGGGATCCGAGGGCGCAGCCCATGATGGCGATTCTTGGAAAAACGACCAACGTTGCCCCTCGCCTCACTTGATCTGGTTATCAACGGCTCGGGATGATTGGCATGCGTGATGCTGACGGCGATCCGGTGTTGCCTGGTCGATCAGGTACGAGGGTGCGTCCCGGCCCTGCTCACGGCTGTTCGGTGCTGAATTGGGGCAGCCCTACGCCTCCGCGGGGGTGGTCGGTCGTGTCGCATATCGGTGGCGCATGGCGTCGCTGGCTGCAGGACCTGCGGTGAAGACGTAGGTGTCGCTGTCGTCGAGCCGGCGGCCCGTCTTGGCGTCAACGACGACGGGCTCGACTTCCTCGCCGCTGTGCGCGTCGATGAGGATCATGCTGCGTTCGGCCGGTGTGAGGCGGGAGTTACCCCACGCGGCCAGGGCGACGACCACCGGTCGCAGGGAGCGCCCGAGTTCGGTGAGGACGTACTCGTGGCGTACGGGGTTGGTCTGGTAGGGCCGGCGCTCCAGTAGTCCGTCGGCGACGAGGGTTTTCAGCCGGGTGGTGAGCATGCTGGAGGAGATCCCCAGACTCTCCTGGAACTGGTCGAAGCGCGTGTAGCCGTCGAAAGCGTCGTGGAGGATCAACAGCGTCCACCACTCGCCTACGTGTTCCACCGTCGTGGACAGTGGGCACTCCCGGTCCTCCAGCCTGATCCGGCTTGCCATGGCGGCCATCCCCTCGGTTACTGCTAAAGTCGAAGTTAGTAGCTTCTATTTTAGCAGTAATGACGGGAGCGGTGCCTTCTGCGCCCGCACCCGGGAACGGAGCACACCGTGACCACATCCATCAGCGAATCCCTCGAAGGCCGACGCGCTCTGGTCACCGGCGGCACCAAGGGCACCGGAGCCGCCATCGCCCGACGTCTCGCCCAGGCTGGCGCGACCGTGCTGGTCACGGCCCGCAGCCGCCCCGATGACGTCGAGGAGAAGGCGTTCATCACCGCCGACCTGTCCACCGCCCAGGGCGCAGCCCATGTAGCCGCCGAGGCGGACGCCCGCGTGGGAGGCGTGGACATCCTGGTCAACACCCTCGGCGGGTCCGAGTCGCCGGCTGGAGGGTTCGCCGCGCTCGGCGAGGACGACTGGGCCAGGGAGCTGAACACGAACCTGCTGGCCGCCGTCCGCCTGGACCGCGCACTCCTGCCGCACATGATCGCCACAGGTAAGGGCGTGATCGTGCATGTCACCTCTATCCAGCGCCGCATGCCGCTGTGGAACGCCACCCTGGCCTACGCAGCCGCCAAGGCCGCCCTGACCACCTACAGCAAGGGTCTGGCCAACGAGGTCGCCCCGCACGGTGTCCGCGTCAACACCGTCTCACCCGGTTTCGTGCAGACCTCGGCCGCCGACAACCTCGTCGCCCGGATCGCCCACGACGCAGACATCACGCAGGAAGCGGCGCTGGGCCGGCTCATGGACTCCCTGGGCGGCATCCCGCTGGGCCGTCCCAACCGGCCCGAGGAAGTCGCCGAGCTCGTCGCCTTCCTCGTCTCGGACCGCGCCTCGGCCATCGTCGGCGCCGAACACGTCATCGACGGCGGCACCACCCCCACCGTTTGAACCCGCCACCACCCCAAGGAGCGTCATGCACGACAACCAGCCCCGAACCAGCAGCCCGGACACCCTGCCCGAGGTGATCACCCGCTATCTGACAGCGCACCGCGCCCACGACATTGCCACCGCAATCACGGCGTTCACCCGCGAAGCCACAGTGATCGACGACGGCAACACCTACGAGGGCACCCAGGCGATCGGGAAGTGGCTCGACCGATCGGCCACCGAATTCACCTACACCATCCACCTCACCGGCGCCCAGCAGACCGACGCAACCCGCTACACCGCCACCCACCACCTCGAGGGCAACTTCCCCGGCGGGAGCATCGATCTGCGTTACCAGTTCACACTCCGCGACGGTCTCATCGAACGCCTCGTCATCGAACCCTGAGTCCCTGCCGGCGCCACCCGTTGCCGCCTCAGGCGAGAAGTCCCGATCGCCCCGTTATCTCGGTGACTCACCTTCCTGCCAGGTCAGACCGCCACTCGGGTCTATCAGGAATTAGGTGTGGTTCGTCTGTTTGGCCTACAGGTTCTTCGGTGGGCTGATCGGCTCACACTCGTCCGGCGGTTATGCGGCCGTCGAAGAGGACGTCGAACTCGTTGAGGGCGGACTTCCAGCGGTTGTTCCAGCGCTGGCGGCCGCGCCCGGTGGGGTCGAGAGCGAGGGTGGCGAGGTAGAGCCGCTTGAGGGCGGCCTGTTCGTTGGGGAAGTGTCCGCATGCCTGGGCCGCGCGCCGGTAGCGGGCGTTGAGGGACTCGATGGCGTTGGTGGTGTAGACGACCTGGCGGATCGCGTCGGGCAGCCCGAGGAAGGGCACGAATTCGCTCCAGGCCCGCTCCCAGGTTCCGGCGATCGACGGGTAGCGCTTGCCCCACTTGTCGTCGAAGTCGGCCAGCCGCTGACGGGCCTGGTCCTCGTTGACGGCCGTGTAGACGGGCTTGAGGTCACGGGCGAGCTCGGCCCAGTCGCGGCGAGAGGCATAGCGCAGGCTCGCGCGGATGAGGTGGACCACGCAGGTCTGCACGACAGTTCGCGGCCAGACGGTGCTGACCGCGTCGGGCAGCGCGCTCAACCCGTCGCAGACCAGCATCAGCACGTCGCGGACACCTCTGTTCTTGATCTCGGTCAGGACGGTCTGCCAGTACTTCGCGCCCTCGCCCCCGTCGCCGGCCCACAGACCGAGGATTTCCCGGTATCCGTCGGCGGTGACCGCGATGGCCACGTAGATCGGCCTGTTCGCCACGTGCCCGTCGCGGACCTTGACGTGCACGGCATCGATGAAGACGACCGGGTAGACCGCGTCCAGCGGGCGGGTGCGCCATTCCGCCATCGACTCCAGGGCCTTGATGCTCCTATCGTTAGTCAAGCGGCGGCGAGCCAGTTGCGGTAGGTGTCGGCGAACGCGTCGTCGCGGCGAAGTCCGCGCTCGATGTTGGAGATGACGGCGGGCCAGACTCCCATGTGGTTCGCCGCGGCGGTGAGCGTGATGTTCTTGGCCTGGCGGGCGGGCCTGAGATCCGCGATCTCCGGGACCTCGACCATCGTGGTCAGAAGGCGGAAGATCTCCCGGGCGATGGCGCGTTTGAGGAGCCGGATGATCTCCTTCTTCGTCCGGCCAGCGTGGGTTTGACGCTTCACATAGTCGCGGGTGCGCTGATCACGGCGCATGCGGCAGAGCGCGATGCGGTAGAGGGCTCCGTTCGCGGCGCGGTCACCGCCGCGTGAGAGCCGGTGGCGGTTGGTCTTGCCGCTCGAGGCCGGCACCGGTGCGGCCCCGCACAGCGCGGCGAAGGACGCTTCGGTGCGCAGGCGTGCGGGGTTGTCACCGGCGGTGACCAGCAGCTGCGCAGCAGTGTCCGGGCCGACGCCGTGGGCGGCGCGCAGGCCGGGGTTGAGCCGCGTGACCAGGGTGTCCAACTCTGCTGTCAAGGCGTCGTGTTCGGCGGTCAGATTCTTGACACGGTGTGCGAGCACGCGCAGAGCGGTCAGGATCGGGGCGTGGACGGGGTCGCTGCTGATGCGGAGCCGGACCAGGGCGTCGATGCGCCTGTCACCGCGTAGCACCTCGTACTTCGTGCGGATGCTGTCGGGTGCGCTGATGAGGATGTGTCCGATCTGGTTCAGCGCCGCCGTACGGGCCTTGATCGCGGACCGTGCCGCGTTGTGCAGGGCCCGGATCCCGGTGACGGCATCGCCCTTGGGGACGCTACTGGCTCGGCCGGAGACCACCGCGCGGGCGGCGGCGTAGGCGTCAATGGGATCGGATTTTCCGATCCGGCGGCGCTCGGCCTTGTCCGGCCGGTTGACCTCGATCACGGTCAGGCCGGCCTGGCGGGCCGCGCGGGTGAACCCCGAACCGTAGGACGAGGTGCCCTCCACGCCGACGGCGGCAACAGTGCCGTGAGCGGCCAGGAAGGCCAGAGCAGCTGTGTATCCGGCGGCCGTTGTGGGGAACTCGGCATCGGCGAGCTGCCCACCGCGGTCGGTCACCACGGCGACGTGGATGGTGTCGGCGTGGGAGTCCACACCGCCGATGACGTCGTGTTCGGAAACTGCTGCGGTGTCCGTTCCTGTCATGCTGGAGATGCCTTCCTGACCGGAGGTGGCTCCAGCCGGGTGGGGCAGACAGGACAGTGATGGGGCCTCTGGCCAGGCTCCTATGAGGTCATGATCCACCCGGCCGGGGCCTCGGGAACGGGCCCCGGCAGTCGGACAGACCAAGGCGAAGACAGTCCAGCAGGACGTCAGTCAGTGATCGAGTCACGACCACCGGGAACCCGCGTACCACTATCACTGTCCGTGATGGTGGAGATGGTCTCTTTCGTTGTCGTCATGCCGTACGTCTGCGCGAGGTGCGAGACGATCTCCCCGGAGGTCAGGCCCTTCGCGGTCAGCGAGATCACCAGATCGTCCAACGCACCCGTCCGGCGGGAGTACTTGGGCAGCATCCGGGGCTGGAAGGTGCCCAGCCGATCGCGTGGGATCTGCACCGTGACGGTGCCGACCTCTGTCATCACCTTCTTGTTCCGGTAGCCGTTGCGCGTGTTGCCGCCCGACCGCGAGCCCCGTCCGCCGGCCCGGCCGGCCTCGGCGGCCAGGTGCTCATCCATCTCGGCCTCCAGAGCGGCCTGCATCAGGTGCTGGGCCAGCTCGGGCAGCAGACCGCCTTCGCCCATCAGCCGCAGCCCGTCTCCGCGGACTTTCTCGGCCGCGAGCGCGGCCAGCTCCTCCAGCAGCTCGCTGGACAGACCGTTCTGCGACACCGGCATCAACTTCACGTCGGCACCCTCAGCGCTCGCGCCTACCTTGGCAAGCGACACGCTGTCCACGGACTCGATCAGGTGATCAGTCGTCGTACTCATCAGGTGACTCCTTCGAGGAGATCCACACCTGATTCATGACACTCCCCGCCACTCGCAGGGACCGTCCGCCCCAGCGGATGCCTTTCTCGCTGCGGATGCGGGCGCGTTCCTTGCGTTCGGCGGCCAGGACGTCGCGGTGGCGAGCGTTGGCGTTGCGCCACCGCAGGTAGGCGTGCAGGGCCCGGGTCTGCACGGTGTGGTTGGGGTGGTGGGAGTTGGCGATGGTGAACTGCCGCAGTGGTCCGAAGTGCGCCTCGATCGGGTTGGCCCACGAGGCGTAGGTCGGGGTGAAGCACAGCTCGACCTTGTGTTTCCTTGCCCAGCGACGGACGTCGGCGCCCTTGTGGGCGGACAGGTTGTCCATGATCACGTAGATCGGCGCGCCGTCGGGCCGGGCAGCCCGGATCGACTTCAGCGCGGCCAGCGTGTTCGCGGCACCTTTCCTGCGGTGGTTGACGCCCCACAGGGTGTCGTCACCGATCGAGTAGCAGCCGTGGAAATAGCGCACCCCGTGGGTGCGGTGGTAGGTGGCGGGCAGCCGATCGGGGCGGCACTGTGCGGCCCAGCCGGAGCCCGCGACGGGTCTGATCCCGAGCGGGCCGAACTCGTCGAACGCGAAGACCCGGTCCGGGAAACGGTCCAGCACTTCCTCGATCCGGTCTAGTTTCGCCTCCCGCTCGGGGTCCGGGGACTCCTTCCACGTCTTGGTGCGCTGGAAGGTGACACCACGGCGGGCGAGCAGGCCGCGTAATGCCTCGCGGCCGATGCGGATGATCTGGCCGTGGACTTTGCGCAGGTAGGCGACGAGTTTTCGCAGGGACCAGCGGGTGAAGGGCTGGCCGAGCTTGGTCGGGCGGGTGGTGGCCGTCGCCACGACGAAGTCCTCGTCGTCAGGGCTGAGTCGGCGGGGACGGCCTCCCGCCCACCGAGGGTCCAGGCAGGCCAGGCCGATCTCGTTGAACCGGTGGATCACATCCCGGACGGTGTCCTCATCGGCCTGTACCAGTTGGGCGATCACCGGCGCCCGGTTGCCGCCGGCCGAGGCCAGCAGCATCATCGCGCGCCGGTAGCGAACTGAGCTGGTGCTGCCACGGCGCACGATCTGCTGCAGCTTCTGCCCCTCCTGGTCGGTCAGTCTGCGCACACGGACAGGCTCGGCCACCGCGCCTCCAGCGGTCGGATCGGACGTCACCGCACATCCAACCGTCACGATCACCAAACCGGCGAACCTATGTGGTCACAGCACTAGCTCCCGACCGAGGGGCCCAGGTGCGTACGGCGGGTGCGGACCGAAATCCCGAACCCCCAGCCCGTGGTGTCGAAGTAGCCCGGCCAGAATCCGGAGACCGCCTTCTGAGGCGGAGTCAGGTGGTCGCTCGTCATCAACGTCACCGCAGGCCGCGACAGCACCCGCCCACCGGGAGAGCCGCCGCCCGCGAGCAGGGCGGAGGCGAAGGCGAGGTAGTCCTCGGCCGTCGATACGAGCCCGCCGCCGCCTCCTTCGAAAACGGGTGGCCGGCTCCAACGACCGTCGAGGCCGTCCTCGACGACCGGCGCGCCACCTACGTCGTTGCCACGCTCGTACGCCGTCGCCAGCCGGTCGATGCTCGCCTCCGCAACGCTGAAGCCGGTGTCCTTCATGCCGAGCGGGTCGCAGATCCGCTCGCGCAAGGCGTCCCCGAACGACATGCCCGTCGCCCGGACGATGAGCACGCCGGTCACGTCGGCGGCGGTCTCGTCCTCCAGCCGACCTTGGACACCGGCGTGCAGGCGCTGGTCACGGCTGCTCTCAGCCGACTCGCCAGGACGACCGGCTGACCGCCGCCTGTGCCGCGGCTACGGCGAAAGAATGGCGACGGCGCTGGACCAGCCCAGGCCGAGCCGCTCCTGGCACGCCATGTGGAGGAACTGGAACCCTTCGAGTTCCCTCGCGCGGCGCAGGGGTCCGACATCCAGTGGGCGCATGCCGCCGGAGGTGACGACCGAGGCCACGGTCTCCTTGGCAGACTCGTCATCGCCCGCGACGAAGACATCCAGGGGCCGGCCGGCGACGGCACCGGAGCCCAGCGGGCCGGCGAAGGTCGTGTTGAACGCCTTGACGACGCGCGCGTCGGGTACGGCCGCGGCAATCTCCTCGGCCGCCGAGGTACCGGGTGGTACGGCGAGTGAGTCGAAGGTACTGAAATCCACGGGGTTGGAGATGTCGACCACGACCTTGCCGGACAGGGCGGCGCTCAGCGTGGAGGCCACGTCACGCCCTGCGGGATAGGGCAGGGCGAGCACCACGACATCCGCGGCCGCCGCGTCCTCCAGGCTCACCGCCCGCACGTCCGCCCCGTCCACCGCACCTGTCAGGGTCGCGGCCAGGTCTTCCGCCTTGCCCTCGTTGCGATCGTGCAGTCGGAGGGTGTGACCGCCCGACAGCACCCTTGTACCGATCCCGCGGGCCATGTTCCCCGTCCCGACGATACTGATGATCATTTACCGCTCCCAGGTGAGCCGACGTGTCTCGCTCCACGCTCACATCCGCAGGCAAGCCGCGCCATCGCCCACCGCTGTCCGGGGGTAGGCGCGGTGGTCCGTCCTGGAACACTGCCGTACGTCGGCCTCGTAACCGGCCGACGTACGACGTCCCTCCGTCGGCGCCGGCCTCGTCAGGAGCCGCTGGGCCGGTCGCCGTCCCGGTACGCGCGGAGCCCGGCCATGTCGCGTCGGGCGCCGTCGCTGTCGTGAACGGCAGGACCAGCCGGGAGGGGTGTGCGGCGTCGCGGTAGATCTTGTGGGTGACGGGGCGGCCCACCGGCAGGTGGAACGCGTCCGGCGGCAGCAGCGCGTTGTGCGCGTCGGCGAGCGGCTCGTCGTTCGACAGCTCCGCCACCAGACGGTGACCCGACAGGCAGGTGGCCGCGAACGGATAGAGCCGCAGCACGTGCTCCTCGGTCTTCCCGGGCTCCACCGGCACGGCGCGGGTGTGTGGGTGGTACGGGTCGCCCTCGGTGGTGCGTTCCTCGTCGAGTTCCCGGTGGGAGGCCTTGAGGTAGCCGCTGGTGATCAGCTGTCGGCCGCCGCCGGGAGCCTCGTCCCACAGACGCAGAATGAAGTTGGTGTCCTCCTGGTCGATCTCGGCGAACAGGTGTGCCGCGCCGCTGCCGATCAGCTCGGTGGGCTTCTCGAACGGCTCGGTGCTCCACCGGAGCACCTCGACCTTGTCGGTGACGGTGAGCGGCGCCTGTTGACATCCTCGCCCACCTAAAGGAGGGCGATTCCCGCCTGCCGCGCTGTTGTCGGGCGCGGCTTCGGGTGGGTTCCTGTTTCATCGCGCTGCGC
>NZ_JBEXGX010000058.1:0-1376 GCF_040607495.1 Streptomyces sp. NPDC005281
CCGCTACGAACGACAAGCCATTCATTTCCTCGCCTTCGCCAGCATCGCCTGCACCCTCATCTGCTATCGCAGACTCACCAAATGAGATGACTTCTAAGGCTCGGGCGGTCGTGGCGAGGGGCAGCGTAGCGGCTGTCGTGGCCGCAGCAGCAGCGGTCAGGATGCGCCGTCTGCTCCAGAACGTGGTGGTCAAGAATCAAATCCCAATCGCTCGGCAACCGGCAGCTGCCCACCGGTGGTGAGTGACTGTCAGTTACAGGTGGCTTACGGCTGATGCCGAGAACTGCGCATCTACCGCGATGAGTTGACTGCCTGGACGAGATGTTTGGCAGCAGTGACGCCAATTGCCTGAGGAGCATCACGTGAATGACATTTGCACGGAACCGTAAATAGAAATTCGGTCCCTTTTGTTCGATCCGGCGCCTGGATGTAAAGAAGTTCGGATGTGAGGTCCGCGAATGGCGCATCGATGCGTTCCATGTAAATGCTTTACCGCGGGGTCCTGTTCGTCCTGGATGATGTGGAGGTGGTCGCCGGCATCCGCCATGGGACTGCCGGAGAAACGGGAAACCGTCGCCCTGTCACGGCAGGGCGCTGTCACGTTGTTGGATGTGTGGGTGCCTGACGGCGTGTCGGGACATGGTGGGCTTGCGGTCCGGGCCTGTGTTCAGGCCGTGGTAGGCCGGCCGACAGCGCCGGTGATCTGGTCCCAGATGGCGAAGCGTATGGTCATCTCGGCTCGCCTTTTGTCCCGGGCCGGGGCTGGCGGCGGGGGCGGGGGCGGCGCAGCCTGTCGGCATAGGCCTGCCCGAACTGTCGGCACCACCGCCGGGACCGTTTCGTAGGAGGCGACGACGCCGTGCTGGAGCATCAGCTTCTCCACCTCACGGAAGCTGAGTGGGAAGCGGAAATACAGCCACACGCAGTGGGAGATCACCTCGACCGGGTACCGGTGCCCCTTTTGTGCGACGGCGACGCACTCCTCACCGACGATCCCCTCCACCATGATCAACCCGAGAGTTCTATGTGTTGTCCGCGGCCACATCGCCGCCGACGGCCTGCACCGGCGTGGTGGTGAGCGCGCCTACTGCGGCGATGCCAGCCATCAGCCCCGTGGCCCGCGCTGCACGGATTCCGTTGCCAGGGCATGTGATTCCCTTACAGGTAGCTTCGGTTGAGGCTCCGGCGAGAGGTCTCGCCGGAGCCTGGTGACGGAGGGCCGTCAGACCCAGTCCTCGCCCGGGGCGATCTGGAAGTACGTGCCGGTGTTGGTGCGTGTGGCGACCTTGCCGTCGGTGCTGTGGACGACGAGGTCGGCCTTGCCGTCGGCGTTGACGTCGGCGAAGTACAGACGGCCCTGGCCAGGCTGACCCAGG
>NZ_JBEXGX010000058.1:1474-24394 GCF_040607495.1 Streptomyces sp. NPDC005281
GGTAGTTGGACCAGCCGGCGCTCCAGTCGGTGCCGCCGTCGAAGTACGTTCCCTTGTTGAAGCGGACCGAGACCTTACCGTCCGTGCCGTGCACGACGAGGTCGGCCTTGCCGTCGGCGTTGACGTCGGCGAAGTACAGACGGCCCTGGCCAGGCTGACCCAGGTAGTTGGACCAGCCGGCGCTCCAGTCGGTGCCGCCGTCGAAGTACGTTCCCTTGTTGAAGCGGACCGAGACCTTACCGTCCGTGCCGTGCACGATCAGGTCCGCCTTCTTGTCGCCGTTGACGTCGGCGAAGTACAGACGGCCCTGGCCAGGCTGACCCAGGTAGTTGGACCAGCCGGCGCTCCAGAGGACACCCGTGCTGAAGCGGAGCGAGGGGCTGCCCGAGGGAGCCGCCTTCGCGGTGCGCACCGTGATGTTGCCGTCGGTGCCCTGGATGACCAGGTCGGCGCGGCCGTCCCCGGTGACATCGGCCGGTGTCACGACTTCGCGCAGGCGCCCGCGGACTTCTTGCACCCAGTCGTGCACAGCAGTGTCGTCCACGCGCGAGGAGAGCGCGCCGGTGCGGGTCTCGGTCGCGTCCTGTCCATAACAGCCACCCTGCCAGGAACGGGAGTTGATGCCGGCCAGCTCAGGTTTGCCGTCCTTCTGGCGGATCAGCGGCCCACCGGCGTCGCCGGCGCAGATCGAGGTGTCCTGCCCGGTGATGGCCACCTGGCCGTCCTGGGCGGAGTCCACGGCGAAGGCCCCGGTGTGCAGGGCGAGCGGTGACCACTCGGTCTTCGTACGGCCGAACCCGGCGGCCGTGAGGGTCTCCCCGGCGGTCGGCGCGGTTGCCGCGAACGGGATCGGGGCGATCCCGGTGATCCCTGTGGTGGGCTGTGCCAGGCGGGCCAGGACCAGATCGCGCCCCTGGTAGGGCACGAGCTCGGTGATGTCGGTGACCAGACCGCTGGTGGTGGTCAGGTCGGTACGGCCGATCGTGGCGACGGTCTTCTCGGCCGGCGCGCCCTCCGCGGGTAAGGCGCCCGAGGCGGGGTTGGCGACGAAACAGGAGGCGGCGGTGAGGACCCACCGGGCGTCAACCAGCGCTCCTGAGCAGGCCCGTGCGCCATCGCCGATGGCGAGGCGTACGGCATAGGAGTAGGCGGCATCGGTGGTCGGAGGGCCCGTGACGGCGTTCGCGGCCGGGACGTTGAGCGCTAGTGGCCCGGCGATCAGGGTCGCGGCCAGTGCGGCGGCGCGCACAGATCTGGTGAGCTGCATGACGAGGGTCCTTGATGCGAGGTCTGCGCGACCGGTGGCCGCTGCAGAGTGGCTGACGAGGAGGGTAGGTTGTCGGCCGTGCGGGACTCCGGTGCACGGAGCCCTGACCTGGCGCTACTTGGCCGTCCGGATCTCCATCAGCATGAAGTCGCGACCGTCGGGGTCCGCGCTCTCGCCCACTCCGGTGAAGGTGTTCTTGGGGATGTCGAAGGACTTCTCCTCGGTGCCCGTGGTCATGTCGACCTGGGTGGAGTAGTCGTTGCCCTTCATTCCGTACACCGCGGGGATTTCCAGGGTGAGCCGGCCCGAGTTGCCCGTCACCTGGAAGCAGACCTTGTCGGTGCGGCTGCGCGCGTAGACCTCGAGCTGGCCGGTGCCGGTGGCGCAGTCGGCGAGGGTGATGTGACCGTCACCGCGCTTCAGCTTGATGTTCTTCTCCGCCAGGATCTTGTCCGCGTTCGGGTAGTTGAAGTCCTCGACCGCGTACCCCGGTGCCTCATCGGCGACGGACGTGGCCTGCGCCGTGCCGTCGGTGCCGCCTGCGGCGGGTAAGCCGCCGGCCAGTGCGAGCCAGCTCAGGGCGGCGGCAGCGGTGGCCGCCACGGCGGTGCGCAGGAGGGTCTTCGTCTTCGGCATGCGGGCCCGTGCGGGTCTCGCCTTCATAGCTGTTCCTTTTCGTCGCCTTGGTGATGGGCAATAAAATCCCTTGTATAGATATTTATCAACCGGACAAACAGGGCGACAACGGGCGGGAGTTGAGGTCGTCGTGTGATGTGGATCATGGCATGGCGAGGGTTGTACAGCCTCCCGTCAAAGAATCCACAAAAGAACAGGCAGGAAGGAGGGCGCAGTCGCCAGGCATCCGGTTCGTGACGTTCTGCCAGGTTGGTCGGCCAGGGAGAGCGGAACAGGCGCGGCTTCCAAGACCATGGAGTTATCGAGCCCCGCGACCTGCCGGGAAGGCCGTGCCTGCCGGCCTCACCGCCCACCTGGCCGCCGAACAGATCAAGGGCTCCGTCGGCGACGTCCTCGACAACGCCCTGTTGGAATCGACAATCGGCCTGCAAAAGACCGAACTCATCAAACCTCAGCGGCCCTGGAAGGCCCTCAGCGACGTCGAGTTGGCCACGGCGAAGTGGGCCGACCGGTACACCCACCGCCGACTCCACGGTGAGACAGGTCATGTCCCGCCAGCCGAATACGAAGCCGTCTCTCACCAACAGCAGACAAATCTGCTGGCACGCTTCCGCCCTGCCTGCAGTCGCATAACGTGCCCACAGCGACCACTCACTGAGCTTTGCTGATCAGGTTGGTGCTGGGGTGGATTTCGAGTCCGGTGTGGGCAAGGAACGCGGTCAGGAGGGCCGGTCGGTGCTGGATGCTGCGGAGTCCTGTTCGAACCGCGTGGGTGAGTTCGTCGAGGGTGAGGGCGGCGAGGTTGGCCAGGGCGGTGCGTCAGTTGGCCGGCCTGTCGGGACCGGGCCGTTTGCCGACGACGCCGGCCAGCGAGGACATGGTGGTCCGTGGGCGCCGTTCGAGGTCGAGGTCGGGGCGCAGGATCGGGCGGGCCAGGAACCGGGCCAGGAGGCCGAGGGCGAAGCCGTAGACCGTCACCAATCCGTGTCCGTTGGACTGGGCGAACCACAGTACGAGACCCAGGGCCGGCACGGCGAGCGCGAGCAGCCGGTGCGTGCGGGCTTCGGGGCGGGTGCCGACGCGCAGCAGGAGTGCGGCGGCCAGCGTCGCGGCGAGAAAGTAAGTGGCGCCCGAGCTCCCGGCGAAGTTGCGCGGATCGGTACTGGCGCGGTCGGACGCGCCGAAGAGGGAGTCGATGTGTTGCGGCAGGATGATGCCCGCGGCGAACAGAGCCATCATCAGCGGAGCACCCCAGAACCACTCCGCGAGGGCGGCGATGGTGGCGAGGGTGGCGATGTTCCACGCCGCCCCGAGGGGGCCGCCGTTCTGCATGAAGACCGACGTGACGACGCGCCACCACCCCGACTTGGACGGGTCACTGTCAAACGCGGCCATCGCCCCTGACCAGCAGAGCTGGGTCACGACTGCGCAGAGCGCCACCGCAGTAAGTCCGGCGGCGGCCCACGGGATGCGGCGTCTGCCCACTGTGCCCTCGCCCAGCAGGGCCACACCGGCCTTGAACATCAGCACCATCAGTCCCGCCGTGGTCACGTTGAACAGCAGTGCGCCCATCGTCACCACCCCCCTTCGAACCCCCGTTTGGCAAGCTGTCCAGCGCGATGTTAGCGCTGAGCATGACACTATTCAAACGGTGTTAGAAATTGGGTAGTCTGGATGTCATGAAGCTCAGCGCAGACCGTATCGTCGAAGCGGGCCTTGCCGTGTTCGCCGAGGCCGGGTACCACGGGGTGTCCATGCGTCGGGTGGCTGAGCGGCTCAACGCACAGGCCGGAAGCCTCTATTACCACGTGCCCAACAAGGGCGCCCTGCTCCAGCTGATGGCGGACCGGATGGCTCGCCAGGCTTACGACGCCGGTACCGCCGCGCTGGCAGACCTGCCCGAGCGGGCAAGCTGGCAGGCCCAAGTGGAGGCGCAGGCCACCTCGCTGCGCCGGAGCATCCGCCAACACCCTGGCGGAGCTGTCATGCTCGCCGACAGCCCAAAACTGCTCAGCGTCGGCGCCCTGTCACTCATGGAACGGCTGTTGCAAACCCTGTCCACCGCCGGAGTGCCCGAGCATCACCGCGGCATCGCCGCTGACACGCTGTTCAGCCACATCACCGGCTTCGTTCTGCAGGAGCAGGGCGACCCGCCCGCGCCGCACGTCACTGCCCAGGACACAGCCGACCTCCACGAGCGCTTCCCCATGACGGTCGCCGTCGCGTCCTCGCACACCGAAGACGAACAGTTCATCCTGAGCGTGCGGCTCATCTGCACCGGCATCGGGCAACTGATCGGGGCGCCCTCCAACACCCCTGCGGGGGACAGCCCTTGCCCCAAGCTGTCGTCTTCAGTGAAGTAGATCAGGAAGGTCCATCTCCGATCGACGGAATCGATCAGCCCTCCGCGCACCGGCCGGCCTTGCTCGCGGAGGAGCCGCACCATAAGTTCGGCCCGACGGCGTCCGGGTCAGTGGATGATCCGGTAGCGGTGTTCGGGGCGGCCGGTGGCTCCGTAGCGGAGTTCGAGGCGGACCATGCCCTCCCGTACGAGGTAGGAGAGATACCGCTGGGCCGTGGCGCGGGAGACTCCGGTGAGCTCGGCGGCCTGGGCCGCGGAGAGGTCGTCGCGGGCGGTGCGCAGGACCTGGTGCAGGAGGGCGAGGGTCGGCGCCGAGTGCCCCTTGGCCGGGACCCTGGGGACTGCCGGTGGCCGGGCGGCGCTGAACAGGGCGTCGACGTCGGCCTGTTCGGTACGGGGAGCCTGGCCGAAGGCGTCCGCACGCTGCTGGAGTTCCCGGTAGGCGGTGAGGCGTTCGGCCAGGTCGGCGGAGCCGAACGGTTTCACCAGATAGCCGACCGCGCCGAGCTTCATGGCGGTGCGTACCGAGGTGATGTCCCGGTCGGCGGTGATCATGATGGCGTCGGGGCGGGCGCCACCCTCGTCCCCGCTGAGCTGCCGCAGCACCTCGAGTCCGCTACCGTCCGGCAGGAAGACGTCGAGCAGCAGCAGGTCGGGGTGGAGGGTGCGTACCGCCTCGAGCGTCTCGGCCACGGTCGCCGCGCGGCCGACCACCTCGAAGTCGTCGACGCGGGACGCGTAGTCGCAGTGGATGTGGCTGACCCGGAAGTCGTCGTCCACCACCAGGATCCGGATCATCCGCGGTCACCTCCCGCCGAAGAGGCCGTCGTGAACTGTGCGTCGCGTGGCTCGGGGGTCATGTCCGGCAGCGGCAGTACGACGGTGAAGACCGCGCCCGGCCCCTCGCTGACCGTGATCGTGCCGCCGTGCCGTTGTGTCAGCCGGTGGACGAGGGGCAGTCCCAGCCCGCGGCGCACGGTGTCCCGAGCCGGCCGGGTCGACCAGCCGTCCTCGAAGATCGACTCGGCGGCGCCCGGCGGAATCCCCGGACCGCTGTCCGCGACCCGCACCATCACCAGGTCGACGGCCTCGACCAGCGAGAGCAGCACCTCCCGGCCACCCGCCGGGGGCGGACCGCCGGAGGCCGCGTCGATGGCGTTGTCGAGCAGATTGCCGACGATGGTCAGCAGCCGGCGCAGATGCGGCGGGTCCTCGCCGAGCGCGGAGTCGTCACTGAGCACCATCCGCACCCCGCGTTCCGCGGCCACCGTGGTCTTGGCGACGATCAGCCCCACGAGCAGCGTGTTGCCGATCCGTTCGCGTACGGACTCGGTCAGCGCCTGGTCGGCTCCGGCCGACTCGACGGCGTACTCGTAGGCGGCGTCGCGGTCGCCGATGTCCAGCAGCCCGGCCACGGTGTGCATGCGGTTGGTGAACTCGTGCTGCTGGGCGCGCAGGGCGTCGGTCAGCCCGCGCACCGAGTCCAGTTCACGCAGTAGCCCGACCAGCTCGGTGCGGTCGCGAACGGTGACCACCGCGCCCAGTTCGCGGCCGTGCAGGGTCACCGGCATCCGGTTGACGACCAGGCAGTGGTCGTCGGTCAGCACGCTGAGGTCGGTACCGGTCAGGGTGCCGTCCAGGGCGCGGCGCAGCCGACCGTCGGGCAGCACCTCCTCGAGCCTGCTGCTGAGCGCGGTGCCGAGGCCGAGCAGGTTGCGGGCCTCGTCGTTGACGACCGTGATCCGGCCGTCGGGATCGAAGGCGATCACGCCCTCCCGGATGCCGTGGAGCATGGCCTCGCGATCCTGGAGCAGTCCGGCGATCTCCTCCAGCTCCAGCCCGAAGGTCGACCGCTTCAGCCGCCTGGCCAGCAGGAAGGCCGCCGCCGAACCGAGCGCGACGGCGATCGTGGAGTACAGGCCGAAGGTGGGCAGCTCCCGCCACAACTCGCCCAGCACGAAGTGCTCCGGGAGGCCGGCCGACACCTCGCCGACCAGCGCGCCCGTGGGCCCGTACAGCGGAGCCTTGCCGTTCGCGGACCGCCCGGTCGCGCCCTGGTCGGAGCCCACATGGGGGCGGCCGTCCAGCACCACGATCGGGTCGCCCACCGGCTCGCCTATCAGCGCCGGGACGGGGTGCGAGTGACGGAGGCCGTTCAGGTCGATCACGACCACGTACGACGCCCCCGACGCCTTTCGGATCCGCTCGGCGACGGTCTGCACGATGTCGCCGCCACCGCCGTACTGCATGGCCCGGCGGATCTGCGGATCGGCGGCCGTGGTCTGCGCGATGGCCACCGCCCGCTGCTCGTAGGCGCGGTCGATCTCGTCCCGCTGGGCGAACGCGAACAGGACGAACCCGATGGCTCCGGTGAGGGTCAGGATGACCAACTGGTTGGCCAGAATCCGCGCGGAGAGCCTCCCCTTGCCGCCGCGGCCGATCCGGATACGGATGGGCATCACAGGTGCCTACGCCCTTGTCGTGCTGCCGGGCCCGGCCCCTTTGCCGTACCCGTGATGGCGTGATTGTGACCCACCGAGAACACCCTGCCTACCCCCGCCCCGGTGAGCAGAACGCGCAGAACCCCTGGTAACACGGCTAACGCGGGATACGTCTGAAAGCGCGACGCGATACCGGGCGGCCTTTAGCGTCTGCCTTCCTCGACCTCCGAGGTCAGGAAAGGAGACCGAATCAAATGGCTTCGCGACACGATCTCGCGCCGAGCCCCGACGCCGAGACGACCGGCCGGGACAGCGCGCGAGTGGAGATCTCAGGACTCACCAAACGATTTCTGACACCCGCCGGTGAGGTGTTCACAGCCCTTCAGGACGTTTCGTTCACCGTGGAGCCGGGCCAGTTCTGCGCGGTGGTGGGCCCGACCGGCTGCGGCAAGTCGACGACACTGAGCATGGTGTCCGGGCTCGACCGGCCCAGCGAGGGCTCGGTCAAGGTCGGCGGCCGTGAGGTGGACGGCGTCACCGACGGCGTCAGCTTCATGTTCCAGACCGACGCGCTGCTGCCCTGGAAGACGGTCCTCGGCAACGTCCTGATGGGCCCGGTCTTCCGCCGGGTGCCCAAGCAGAAGGCCCAGGCCTCGGCACGCGACTGGCTGCGCCGGGTGGGTCTGACGGGCTTCGAGGACCGCTACCCGCACCAGCTGTCGGGCGGTATGCGCAAGCGCGTGGCGATGGCCGCGGCGCTGATCAACGAACCCAAGATCCTGATCATGGACGAACCGTTCGGTGCCCTGGACGTGCAGACCAAGGCGATCATGTCGACCGAACTGCTGGGCCTGTGGGAGCAGATCCGGCCGTCGGTCATCTTCATCACCCACGACCTCGACGAGGCCGTGGCACTCGCCGACCGGGTCGTCGTCATGACGTCCAGCCCCGGCTCGGTCAAGGCGGTCTTCGACATCGACCTGCCGCGCCCGCGCGGCTCTGTCCAGGAGATCCGCTTCCAGCCCCGCTTCATCGAACTTCAGCACCAGATCTGGGACTGCCTGCGCGAGGAGGTGGAGCGCGCCTACGCACGCACCGCAGGAGGTACGGCATGAGTACGACGTCCACTGTTTCCGCCGCTCCGGTCACGGACGGCCCACCGGTCTCCGCCAAAGCCGCCGCCAGGCGCGCCGTCCGGCGGCGCACTCTGCGGGTGTGGGCGAGTCGCATCGGTCTGGCGGCCTTCGTCATCGGTGGCTGGCAGGCTTTCACCACCTGGGGGATCGTCGACAAGTTCTTCTTCGGGCAGCCGTCGGGCATCGCCCAACGGCTGATCGAACTCTTCCAGCACGGAACCGAGTTCGGGTCCTTCTACGCCAACATCTGGACCACGATCCAGGAGGCGCTCGTCGGCTTCGCCCTCGGTGCCGTCACCGGAGTGATCTTCGGGGTCGCGCTCGGCCAGAGCCCCTTCCTCGCCGATGTGCTCGGCCCCTACATCAAGATGGTCAACGCGATCCCGCGTATCGTCCTGGGCTCGATCTTCATCGTCGCGTTCGGCATCGGCACGCTGCCGAAGATCCTGCTCGCCGCGGTGCTGGTGTTCTTCATCGTCTTCTTCAACGCTTTCCAAGGCGTCCGAGAGGTCGACCGCAACATCCTCGCCAACACCAAGGTCCTCGGCGCCTCGCAATGGCAGGTCATCCGGCACGTCACCGTGCCCTCGGCACTCACCTGGATCATCGCCAGCCTGCACAGTGCTTTCGGCTTCGCCATCGTCGGCGCGCTGGTCGGCGAGGTCCTCGGCGCACAGAGCGGCCTCGGCCTGGTCATCAAGACCGCCCAGAACAACTTCGACCCCAACGGTGTGTTCGCCACGATGCTCGTCATCTCGGTCGTCGTGCTCGGCGCCGAGTGGCTGATCGGCAAGGTCGAGCACCGGCTGCTGTCCTGGCGCCCGCCGGCCCCGTCCGAGGCCGGCGGCACCATCTGACCGCCGCCCCCGCCGTCCCGCCACGTCACGTCACTCGCCCGGACCCCTGCCGACCCACGCCGCAGTCCGAGCCTCCCCGGTACCTACCTGTACCCACTTGCACCTACCTGTGCGCATCTGCACCTACCTGTACGCACCCTCCCCTCCCGTGTTTCACCTCAGAAAAGGAATGTGCCAGCCATGTCCAGACGACCCGTCGCCGTCGCCGCGTCTCTGCTCACCGTTCTCACCCTCGGTGCCGTCAGCGCCTGTTCCGGCAGCTCCGGCAGCACCACCGCGAGCGGCGGCTCCGGCGGTACGCCGACCGTCAAGATGATGGTCGGCGGTATCGACAAGCAGATCTACCTGCCGTACCAGCTCGCCAAGAGCCTCGGCTACTACAAGAAGTACGGCGTCGACGTCCAGCTGAGCACCGAGCAGGACGGTGGCGTCGGCGCCGAGGCGGCCATGGCCTCGGGGCAGGTGGACATGGCGGGCGCCTGGTACAACCACACGATCGAGTTCCAGGCGAAGGGCAAGAACGTCGAGGACGTCGTCCAGCTCTCCGGAGCGCCTGGCGAGCGAGAGATGTGCACCACGAAGTCGGGGATCCACTCGGCCGCCGACTTCAAGGGGAAGACCCTCGGCGTCACCGACCTGGGTTCGGGCACCGACACCCTCACCCAGTTCCTGGCCGCCAAGAAGGACGTGAAGACCAGCCAGTACCACCGGATCGGGGTCGGCGCGGGCTCCACCGCCATCGCCGCTCTGCAGAACGGGAAGGTCGACTGTGTCATGACGACACAGCCGACGGTGGCGGCGATCCAGAAGAAGGGTGTTGGTGCGTCCGCGATCGACCTGGCCACCACGGACGGCGCCACGGCCGCGATGGGCGGCGCCTTCCCCGCTGCCAGTGTGCTCGCCCGTACCGAGTGGGTGGACTCGCACAAGGACGCGGTGCAGAAGGTCGTCAACGCGCTCGTCGCCACCATGCACTGGATCAACACCCACAGTGCGGCCGACATCGCGAACAAGCTGCCGGCTGCGTTCGTGTCGAACCAGTTGGTGACGAAGGCCGACTACATCGCCGCCCTCGACCAGGACAAGGGCCAGTTCCTCCCGGACGGTCTCATGCCCGCCGGCGGTCCGAAGACCTCTCTGGCGACGGAGAAGCTGGTCGGCAACGTGAAGGGGGCGGTGGACCTCAGCAAGACGTTCACCAATGACTTCGCCATCCAGGCCAACAAGACCGAGGGCTTCAAGACGACCACGACCCCGGCCGGCCCGAACGGCTGAGCCGGCGCGACGCGGGAGGCCGCCCAGGTGACTTTCACCTGGGCGGCCTCCCGCGGGTGAACACCTTGGGCGCGGCGGCGATGTCGGTCCCGGTGCCGCTCCGGACGAGCAGGTACGTCTTGGCGAACTCCGCGGCGGCCTGGGCGGGTTCCGGCCGGATCCGCGGGCGCCCGTCCATTCACGTCCGGGTGAGCCCGTCGGTGTCGAACACCGCGGGAGGGACGTCCGAGGGCCCGGTCCCGTCGGGGTCCGCGTCGTCGAGCAGCCCGGCCCGGCCGATCAGATACCCGGCGTGCAAGCGGCTTCGAGCGCCCAACTGCTCCATGATCTCGGCTATGTGGCGCTGGCAGCTGCGCAGACCCATGCCCAGGCGGCGGGCGATGGCCCGGTCGTCGAGGCCGGACACCAGCAGCCGGGTGATGTCCTGCTTCACCTCGGCCGACAGGGCATGCACCTGTTCCTTCTGATAGTCGGCGGTGAAGCGGGTGGCGCTCGGCCAGGCCCGCTCGAAGGAGGCGACCACGATGTCCACGACACTCTGGTCGTGCACCAGGACCCCGCCCAGCGGACGTCCGTGCAACGAGATCACGGCGGCCTGCCGGTCGAAGACGATCAGGCGGGGGAACCCGTCGCTGAGCGTGCGCACCTCGGCGCCGAGTCGAGCGACCCGCTCGACGTAGGCCACCGTCGGCTGGTTGTAGCGCGCCGTGTGCTGGTAGAGCGTGCGGACCTTGACCCCGCGCCGCAGCATGTCCTCGTCCCGGGCGATCGCCTCCTCAAGGACCGGGGTGGGCCGGCCGCCACCGGGCTGCGAGGTGAGCATCTCGCTGGTGCAGGCCGCGCCGAGTTCGCTGAGCACGCTGCGCACCGAGTGCAGGTTCGGCAGGATCTCGATGGCGCTGTTCTGAAGCCAGTTGGCTCGCGCGGCGGCGTACAGCGGTCGTAGCCGCTCCATCTCGGCGCGGGCCTCGGCTATCTCGCTCAGCTGCTCGCTCACCGCCTGCTCTCTGGGGAACAGGGTCTGCGCGGCGGCGCTGTCGGGACTCACGGCCGTGAGCATCCCGCTCCCGTCGTCGGCCGGGCACAGCAGACCCAGCGCCTGGAGGTCGCTGACCGCCATCTCGATCGCGGCGGGTTCGCGACCCAACTGCTCGGGAAGAGCGGAGGCTAATACTCCGGGGGCGGTCAGGGCCAGCTCGTAGACCGCCCTGCCATCCGGGTTGAGTCTCGGCAGGCCTGATGCTCGCAACGTGATCGACACTCTTTCCCCTGTTGTGAAAAAATCGTGGAGCGCCTCATGTTTTCTACGGGGCGAGCTCGCCGCGCACAAGCCGTTTCGTCCAATGCCCGTACGCCGTGTCGCAAGCCGATGACGCACGCCGCGCCCGCCCTGCCCGCGGGGCCGCATGCGCCGCTGACGATCACCGATCACACCGGGTCCTGGATGTGGACATCCCAGCGCACCGGGCAGCTACGCGGATAGACGCGGGGAGGTGAAATCTGTGTATGCGAACCCCCCGCCTACGATCAACTCCCACGGACTCGGCCTCAAGTGCCGCGCACGGTCACCGAGTTCCGGATGTCGCCCGCGCCGTCGGGCGTTCCGGACCCGGGTGGGCCGGCACCCCCGGCTGTTCACTCCCCCGCCCTGGCGTCCGGGGAGCCGGCCCACCCTGCCGTCCGGGGAGCCGGCCCACCCTCAGAGCACCGGACGGCTTCGCGCCCGAATGCGGATCGCGGCCCGCCCAGTTCGACTGACGCCCCCCGGACA
The DNA here is from genome assembly GCF_040607495.1 of Streptomyces sp. NPDC005281. NCBI lineage: Bacteria > Bacillati > Actinomycetota > Actinomycetes > Kitasatosporales > Streptomycetaceae > Streptomyces > Streptomyces sp. NPDC005281. The sequence continues at coordinate 13,220 of NZ_JBEXGX010000058.1, forward strand.
CCACTCCTCAGCGCCCGCACCCGGTCGGTCGGGCGGGCGGTCGGGCGGGCGGGCGGGCCGGCGGTCGAATCAGCGCAGTCCGGCGAAGAGGTCCTTCTCGGGCACCGCCGCGCCCGTGGCGTCCAGGACACGTACGAAAGTCTCGATGCCCATCAGCTCGCCGAACCTCTCCTTGCCCATCTTGAGAAAGAAGATGTTCTCGCCCTGACTGGCGTGCGCGGCCAACGCGTCGAACTTCTGACCGCTGAACGCGGTCGTGTCCACCCACGTGGTGATCTCATCGTCGGGGAGGCCGATCTCCGCCAACGCGGCGGCCTCGGCGGGATCCGGCTCCGGCATGTCCTCATGGAACTCGCGCATGACTTCGCCGAACCGCTGCATCATCGAGCGGGGCGCCGTGGTCCAGTACACCTTCGGCGTCAGCTCGGTCATCTCCACCGCCGCCATCGTGATGCGGTGAGCCTGAATGTGGTCGGGGTGACCGTAGAAGCCGTTCTCGTCATAGGTGACGACCACATCAGGTCGGTAGTGCCGCATGAGTTCCGCGAGCCGGGCCGCGCCTTCCTGCACAGGGGTCCGCCAGAAAGATCCGGGGGCGTCGTTGCTCGGCCAGCCCATCATCCCGGAGTCGGCATAGTCCAGCATCTCCAGATCGCTGACCTTCAGGACCTCACAGCTCGCCTCGAGTTCTTGACGACGCATCAGGGCGACCGCCGCGGGATCGTGCCCGGGCTCGCCCGGCTTGACACCCCCCGGTCCGTCACCGCAACCGCCGTCGGTACACGTCACGAGAACCGTGCGGATGCCTTCCGCCGCGTACTGCGCCAGAACGCCTCCGGTTCCGGTGGCCTCGTCGTCGGGGTGGGCGTGTACTGCCATGAGTGTCAACGGCCGTTCAGTCATGAAAACAGTCCTCCAAAAAAATGGTCTTGGTCCGAGAGCGCGACGGGCTTACCACGATCCTGAAACCCGGATCCTGGTGGGGCGGAGGACCTTGTGCCTCCGTGTTCCCCGCCCGCGTGCCGCCGGTCCCTCGGTCGATGCAACCGTGCCGGCCGGTCCTGCTGTTCCCGGCCCGGCCACGTGGTCGTCCAGACGTCGGAATTTTTCGACGGCGCCGACCACACCGCCCCGGCGCGGGCGCAGCCCAGGGTCGCCGCCTTCACCGACTGATCCCGACTGATCCGGTGCCACAGGGCCGGTGGGACCGCCCGTGCGTGTGGTCACGCCGGCGCGCCGCCACGTCTCCCCCCGATTCCGACTGGGCGGCTCCGTGTCTGCCCCCTGTGCTGCTCAAGCCCGGCCGGGCCCCTCTCCGTGTCGATTCGACCGGATCAGCCGGGCCCGCACTCCGTAGTGATCGGAGAGGTAGGCCTGGCGGCCGTCACCCAGTGTCATCTTGTCCTGGAACACGAAGTCGGCGCCGCCGGTCAGCGTCTCGCCGGCCGCGGCCCTGACCAGTACGTGGTCCAAGGCCGGCGGCGACGGCCACCGAGGCGTCGGCCGGTAGGTCGGACGCGTATCGCCGGCGAGGAGGTCGCGCAGCCCCGCCGCGGCGACGAAGTCGGCGAGTACCGCCGAGTCGCGCGGGACGTTCAGGTCACCGACCACGGCGACGGGCAGGGACGGGCCGATGGCCGTGATCAGCCCGGTGAGCCGGGCGAGTTCGGCAGCCACGATTCGCGTGTACGGGTTCGTGGGGGACCAGTCGTCGTCGCGGTTGGCCGACAGGTGGGTGTTCACGACCACCAGCTCGCCGTCCGGGGTGGCGACGGACGCCAGCTGGGCACCCTTGCGCATGAAGAATTCGCCGCGCACCGGGCCCGTCATCGGGTACCGGACGAATCGCCATCGGGTGATCGGCCACCGGGACAGCAGCACCAGGCCGCCCTTGAGCAGGACCGTGCCCGAGCAGGCGTAGTGCCGGTACGCGGGGGCGGCACGGCGGATCAGCCGGGCGTTGCGGCGGAACATGACCTCCTGGAGGCAAACGATGTCGTAGTCGGAGCGGTCGAGCGCCGCGCCGAGGGCACCCAGCCTGGCCGGGACATCGCCGGTGAAGAGGGTGTTCATGGTCAGCAGGCGCAGGGCCCTCACGGACTCGTCGGGTTTCGTCCGGTCGCCTGTCGGGACGTGCGCAGAGCCGCTCACGGCGTTGATCGTACTGGCCGGGCGGCGCGTACGGCCCGTATCGATGATCCAGATCAAGAACCTCTCGCGAGCCACCCCATTGATGTCGCCTCGATACGCCTGCGGGTCGGCGGCGGAATCCGTGGCCGCCGTGCGAGGTTGTCATCATCATGGCGACTCTCGGACTCATCGGCAGTGGAAACATCGGCGGCACGCTGGCCCGGCTGGCGGTCGACGCCGGCCTGGACGTGGTGCTCAGCAATTCGCGCGGCCCGGAGACACTCGGCGACCTGGTCGCGGAGCTCGGCCCGCGGGCCCGCGCGGCGGCCCCGGCGGAGGCCGGTGCGGCGGGCGACTGGGTGGTGGTGACCGTGCCGCTCAAGGCGTTCGACCGGATCCCGGTCGCTCCCCTGTCGGATAAGACGGTCATCGACACCGGCAACTACTATCCGGAGCGCGACGGCGAGATCACCGCGCTGAAGGACGGCACCACCACGGAGAGCCAACTGCTCCAGGGTCACCTGCCGGACGCTCACGTGGTGAAGGGGTTCAACAACATCTTCTTCCGCCACCTGGGCGCGCTGGCCCGCCCGAAAGGGGCGCCGGACCGCACCGCGCTGCCCATCGCGGGCGACGACCCGGCGGCGGTGAAACACGCCGCCGAACTGCTCGACCTGCTCGGCTTCGACGCGCTGGCGTACGGCGGCCTCGCCGACAGCTGGCGCTCGCAGCCCGGCACCCCGGTGTACGGGCTGCCGTACGCGGGCGGCGCCGCTGACTTCATGAACGCCGAGGCCACTCCGGCCGGAGTCGACCTCGTCCGCGCCCGCCTCGAGGCCGCCGCCCGCTGACACCCGCGACCGCCGGCCTCAGTACCGCCAGGCGAAGGCGGCGCTCTCCCGGAGGTCGCCCGGACAGACAGCGTCGGCGACCCGGCAGGCGAAGCGCCGGTAGGCGGCCTCCTGCTCGGCGGTCAGCATGCGCGAGGCTGATTCGACGAGGTCCGCATGTGCGGACGTCACGAGCAGTGGCCGAAGCAGTGCCAGGTCCTGCGGCGCCGGCTCGGGCCGCAGAGTGTCCAGCAGGATCCGCAGGTGGCCGCACAGGCTGGAGGCGGTGGACGGGCCGAGCGGGTAAGGGTGGCGTTCGGCGATCCGGTCCAGCAGCGCGGCGCCGTGCAGCCGTCCGGTGAGAACCTGCGTCAGGCGGTGCAGCAGGGCCGCGAGCGTGCCCAGATCGCGCACCGCGAGTTCCACCAGGTACACCGGTATGTGTTCGCGTCCGTCGGGTGCCCGCAGGCCGCTGCCCCGGGCGACCCGGTCGCGTTCCTGCACGGCCTGCCGGAGCACGCGATCGCTCACCGATCCCCCGGGGCGTCCAAGTTCCGCGGGTTCGGCGAGGTCGTCGGCGGGCTCGCCGGGCTCGGGGACATGGGTCCGCAGTTCTTCAGGGAGGGCGGTGCACAGGGCCTCCCACGCCGTCAGGGCGGCCACCGGGGCGATGCCGTCCGGCAGCTGCGCCGGCTCGCGCTCGGCCGCGGCGGCGAGCGGGGCGAGGAGCATGGAGTGCGCCCGGTGGAAGTCCCAGAGCCACGCGGGGTCCCCCGGTACGAGCCGTTCGCGGCGGACGATCACCGTGCCGGGGGTGTCTTCGCCGAGTGTCACAGAGTCCTCCGAGGTCAGCCGGTTCCAGGGCAGCGCGGACGGGCCGCGTACAGGCCCGACCGACAACACCATCACCATATCGTCAAGCTGACGATATTCGGGTGGCTTCCCTGGATTTCAGGGACTCGGACTGACTCAGATTTCCGTGACTCGGACCGACTCGGACCCCTCAGACCCACCGGCTAACGATTGACTGACCGCATCCCCGCCTCGTCGTACCGCTCCCCCGCCGCTTCGGGCAGCTCCGCGTCGATGCGGGCCAAGTCGTCCTTGGTCAGGGCGATGTCGACCGCGGCGGCGTTCTGCTCCAAGTAGGTACGGCGCTTGGTGCCCGGGATCGGGACCAGGTCCTCGCCCTGGGCCAGCACCCAGGCGATCGCCAGCTGGGCCGGGGTCACGTCCTTCTCGGCGGCGATCTCCTTCACCTTGGCCGCGAGCCGCTGGTTCGCCTCCAGGTTGGCGTCCTGGAAACGCGGGTTCTGCCGGCGCCAGTCATTCGCGTCCAGCTCGTCCGGCGAGGTGAACCGGCCGGCGAGGAAGCCGCGGCCCAGCGGCGAGTACGGCACGAAGCCGATGCCCAACTCACGGCAGGCGGGCAGGACCTCGGCCTCCACATCCCTCGACCACAGCGAGTACTCGCTCTGCACCGCGGTGATCGGGTGTACGGCGTTGGCGCGCCGGATGGTCTCCGCGCTCGCCTCGCTCAGACCGACGAACCGCACCTTGCCCTCGGCCACCAGTTCACCCAGCGCGCCGACCGTCTCCTCGATGGGTACGTTCGGGTCGACCCGGTGCTGGTAGTACAGGTCGATGTGGTCGGTCCCCAGACGTTGCAGGGAGCCGTGGACGGAGCTGCGGACGTGTTCGGCCGAGCCGTCCTGCGGGCCGACCGTACTGATGTCGCCCGGTACGGCGTCGTCCATCCGGTAGTTGAATTTCGTCGCGATCACATACTGGTCGCGCTGCCCCCGGACCGCGTCGCCGACGAGCGACTCGTTGGTGAGCGGCCCGTACATCTGCGCCGTGTCGAGAAAGTTCACCCCGAGGTCGAGGCCGTGCCGGATGGTCGCGATCGCCTCCTCCTGATCCGTGGATCCGTAGAAGGCGGACATGCCCATACACCCCAAGCCGATGGGCGATACCTGGAGGTCCCGCAGACTGCGCTTCTGCATGTCGTGTCCCAGCCTTTCCCTGCACGCTCGTTCGTCGATCCAGTGCACGAAGCCCCTCATCGGCGAATTCCAGCGCCGGCATCCCGTGGGAGGAGGTCGGCGACACGGGCTTCGTACGCCGTCATGTCTGCGACGCTACGGGTTCGAGCGCACTCCAGCGCAAGTCGGTCGATGCGCGGAACGTGCCCGCCGCGACGACGGGCGAAGGCGGCGGGCGACGGGGCCGCGCTCGGCCGGAACACACGGCAGCTGTCCCGCCTCTCAGGACACTGCGGCCTCCTGGTACTGCCCCAGATACCGGAACGCGCCGTCGACGACCTGGAACTCGAACATCGCGTCGTGGTTGTAGCCGTACCCCGACGCGTACTTCACCGTGCGGGTGATGCCGGAATACGTGATCTCGGGCATCCGGCGGGCGATCGCGCCCCGTTCCTTCAGTGTCGTGCCGTCCTTCTCGCAGGCCCGGGCCAGGAACATCACGGCGTCGTAGGCCTCGGCCGCGTACCAGCCGGGGCCGGCGCCGAAGCGGGCGCGGTAGGCCGCCGTGAACGCGCGGGCGGAGGCGCGGGCCGTCGGGTCGGTGAAGGACGTGGCGAAGACCCAGCCCCTCGCGGCGGGGCCGGCCGACGCGAGGAACCGTGGGTCCAGGGCGCGTTCCGTCGCCATCCGGGCGCCGGTGAACCGGGCGGCGGTCAGCGCCGACGCCAGTCCGGCGGCCCGGGCCGCGTCGCCGGTGAAGAGGACCGCGTCGGCACGGGCGGACCTCACCTCGGCGGCCAGCGACGCGTAGTCGATCCTCCCGGCTGCCACCCGGGTCACCGTGGCGTCCCGGCCGTTGTGCCGCAGTGCCCGCTCGGTCTGGTCGCACACGGTCCAGGCGAAGTCGCCCTGGGCCCGGTCGTCCACGAGGAACACACGACGAGCGTCGACGTGGTTGCTCAGATAGCGGACGCAGGGGGCGGCGAGGAGCCCGTACGTGACGCGCAGCGCCGCATGGCAGTGGAAGACGCTCATGCCGAACGTCGAACCCAGCGTGTCGGTGCCCACCGAGACGGACACGACGGGCATCGCGGCCTGGGTGTACGTCTTCTCGGTGGCGCGGAAGCAGGCATCGGTGGTGGGGCCCAGTACGGCGAGTACCCCGGCGTCCTTCGTCAGCCGGGTGGCCAGTTCGCCGGCCCGCCCGGTGTCACCGCCGTCGTCGTAACTTCGCAGCTTCAGCCGGAACGGGCGCTCCCTCCGCGCGTTGAACTGCTCGACGGCCAGCCGGGCGCCGTTGAGCTGGGCCTTCCCGCTCTCCTTGTGGGTGCCGGTCAGGTCGCCGTGGAACGCGACGCCGAGTTCGGGGCGCGGACTGCCGGTCCCGGACGACGTGGGCGTTCCCGGCTCCGGCCGGGTACTCCACCACCAGGCCCCGCCGCCGCCCGCCGCGAGGAGTCCCGCCGTCGAGCCGATGCGCAGAAAGCCGCGGCGGCCCAATCCGCCCGGGATGGGGCGGGTGGCGGTGACGGCCGTCATCGTCGCGGCCTCCGGCGACGGCGCGCTCGCCGCATTCACCATGTTCGGCGTTTCCGACGTGCTCGCCCCGCCTGACGCTGCGGACGCGGACACTCGAGTCGGCTCGATCGCACCGATGGTGAGTACGGCGGCGGCCCTGTCGTTGATCAGCCGGGTGACCGGCACGGGCAGCCAGTCGGACGGTTCGGCGGAGCCGGACGGTACCAAGGAGCCGGACGCCGTCACCTCCCCGAGCGTCGAACGGAGCCGCACAAGGCTCGGGCGGCCGGCCGGATCCTTGTGCAGGCAGGCTCTCAGCAGGGGTGCCAGAGCATCCGGGAGCGACGCCGGATCGGGCTCCTCGTAGACAGTGCGCAGCAGCACTCCCGCCGCCCCGCCGCCGCCGAACGGCCGCACCCCGGTCGCGGCGAACGCCAGGACGCACCCCAGCGAGAACACGTCGCTGGGCGGGCCGATCTCACCGCCCCGTGCCCGCGCCTGCTCGGGCGACAGGAAGCCGGGCGAGCCGACGATCACGCCGCTGGAGGTGAGCGCGGTGGCCTCCGGCGCGCGGGCGATGCCGAAGTCGATGAGCCGCGGCCCGTCCGGGGCCAGCAGGATGTTGCCCGGCTTCACGTCGCGGTGCACGAGACCGGCCCCGTGCACCGCTTCGAGCGCCTCGGCGAGCCGCACGCCCAGCACCCGCACGGAGGCGAGCGGCAGTGGTCCGAAGTCGTCCACGGCCTCGGCGAGCGAGGGCCCCGGTACGTACGAGGTCGCCAGCCACGGTGTCTCCGCGTCGCCGTCCGCGTCCAGGAGCGGTACCACCCAGCGGCTGCCGACCTGCCGGGCGGCCTCGACCTCACGGCGGAAACGGGCCCTGAATCCGCTCTCGTCGGCGTACGAGGGCCGGACCGTCTTCACCGCGGCGATCGCCCCGCCCGGCGCGCGGGCCAGGAAGACCACGCCCATGCCGCCGGCGCCCAGCCGCCGCAGCAGACGGTAGCGGCCGATCCGGGGCGGGTCGCCGGCCCGCAGGGGCTCCATCAGACGGTGAGCGGCGCGGGGCCGTCGTACACGAAGGCACCCTGGTGCACGCGCCAGAGGAAGCCGCCGGTGCCGTCGATGACCATCATGCCGGTCTTCTCGAAGGCGAACGTCTTGGTGATGCCCACATACTTTCCGTCCCGCACGGCCGTGAGCAGGTTCTGCCGGGTACGGCTCTTCGACGGCAGCCCGGCCAGCGCCTTGAGCAGCATCCCGGTCACGTCGTAGGCCTCGGCCGCGTACCGGGGCGGTGCCTCCTTGAAACGCTCGCGGTAGGCGGCGGCGAACTTCCGGGCCTCGGGCTTACGGGTCGCGTCGATGACCGGAGCCACCATCACCCAGCCCTCGGCACCTTCTTGAGCCTGCGCCAGAAACCCTTCGTCAAGCAGTGCCGGGCCGGACACCCGCGCGCCCTTGAAGGCGCGCTCCCGCAGCGTCGCGGCGATCAGCGCTCCCCGGTCGGGCAGACCGGCGAAGAACACGGAGTCGGCGCCGGCGGAGAGCACCGAGTCCACCGCGCTGCCGAAGTCGGGCCGCATCGCGCTGACCACTTCCGGCACGGACGGGTACTGGATGCTGCCGAGCGCATTGCTCAGCGAACTGCCAAGAGTCGTCCCGTAGGTGCCGGCCGGGCGGTCGACGACGATGCCGACCTTGCGCGATCGGGCGGTGCCCCGCAGATAGTTGCTCACGTAGATCGGCAGCACAGCGTCCGGCAGCCGGGCGAGCAGGAACGAGCGGAACCCTTGGAGGACCAGGGCGGTCGAGCCGGGGGTAACGGTAACGACCGGCAGCAGTCCGGCGTCGTACGTCGCGAGCGCCGCCTGCGCGGTGTCGTCGGTGGTCGGGCCGACCACCGCGAGGACCGCCGGATCGCCGGTGAGCTCCGCGGCGAGCCGGGCCGAGGCCTTCGGATCGCCCCCGTCGTCGACGGCCTTGACCTTCACGGTGAACGGGGCGCCGTCGCGCGCGTTGAACTCCGCGACCGCGAGCCGCAGCCCGCGCTCCTGCGCCCGGCCCGTCTCCCGCTGCGGACCACTGAGGTCGCCGTGCAGCGCGATGGTGTGCACCGGTCGGCGCGAGGACGCGGCGGCAGGGCTTTCGCCTCCCGAGCCGCCGTCGCGGGCGGCCGCCCACCAGGCCCCGCCCCCGCCCACCGCCAGTGCCGCGGCCCCGCCGGCGAGCAGCAGGAAACGACGCCGGCCCGGCGAGCGGGCGTCCTCTGGCTCCGCCGGCCCGGACGTCTCGCGCGTGTCGGGCTCCGCCGGGTCGGGAGCGGCCGGCGCGTCGGACGGAGCCAGCGTGTTCTCGATGTCCGGCAGGGCGAGCGCGGCGGCCGAGCGCTCGGCGATCAGCCGATTGACCTGCTCGGGCAGCCACCCGGACGACCCGTCGTCCCGCGAAGCCGACCCGGACGATCCGTCGTCCCGCGATACGGCCCCGGACGCCCCATCATCACGCGAAGCCGCGCCGGACGCCCCCTCATCACGCGTTGGCGCCCCGGACGCTCCTTCGTCCTGGGCGGCGCCGTCGGTCGTCAGCTCCCGCACCAGCTCACCGGCATTCGGTCGCCGGGCAGGATCCTTGTCCAGGCAGCGGCCCAGCACCTCGAGCAGCCCCGCCGGCACCCCGTCGAGGTCCGCCGGGTCGTGGACGGCCCGGTACAACAGGGCGTCCACCGCTCCACTGCCGAACGGCGCCCGGCCGGTCGCCGCGAACGCGAGGACACAGCCGAGGGAGAACACGTCGCTCGCCGGGCCGATGCCGTCTCCGCCACGCCCTTCGGCCTGCTCGGGAGACAGGTAGCCGGGTGTGCCGACCACCATCCCGGTCGCCGTGAGTGTCCGGTCCTCCGGCGCGCGGGCGATGCCGAAGTCGATGAGCCGCGGCCCGTCATGGGCGATCAGTACATTGCCCGGCTTCAGGTCCCGGTGGACAAGGCCGGCCCGGTGCACCTCGCCCAGCGCCTCGGCCAGGCGGGCGCCGAGCAGGCGGACACCGTGCTCGGGCAGCGGCCCGTACGCGGTCACGGCCTCACCCAGCGAGGGTCCGGGCACGAACGCCGTCGCAAGCCACGGTGCCTCGGCGTCCGGGTCGGCGTCCACAAGTGGCACGACCCAGGGGTTGTCGACCCGTCGGGCGACCTCGACCTCGCGGCGGAACCGCTCCTTGAAGCCCGGCTCCTCGGCGTACTCGGCGAGCAGGACCTTCAGCGCCACCAGCGCGCCGCCCTGCGAGCGTGCGAGATACACGACGCCCATGCCTCCGGCGCCGAGCCGCCCGAGTACACGGTGGTCCGCGACACGCGCGGGATCCGACGAACGCAGCGGCTCCATCAGCTGTCTCCTCCGAGCTCTTGCTCCACCCTGTTGATCATCGTGGCGTTCGCGTTCGCCCCGTACTTCTCCAACTCGTCGTCCGAGTAGCCCTTGGCGCCCTTCACCGACACCGCCAGGGTCACCGTGCCGAGCCGGGTGACGTACCAGCGGTAGGTCTGCTGACCACTCCGGGTGAGGTACTTGCCTATTTCCACGATCTGGTCGTCGGAGTAGGTGTTGTTGCCCTGGCCGTAGGGAGTGGCCGTCGAGATGAGCCCGGCGATGCGCTCGTCGGTACGGACCTGCTGCTGCCGACAGCGCAACGGCTCCTCCAAGGTGGAGGCCAGCCGCTGGTCGGCGTCGCGCACGGTGGTGTGCACGGTGACCCCCGCGGTCACCTTTAGATCGCCCTTGCCGTCGGCCGCGGGAATCTCGCTGTAACGGGAGCGGGAGGCCAGGACGTCCTTGGGCAGCGCCTGCCGCTCCCAGCGACACTGCTCGTCCAGCACGGCGAAGGTGCCCGGGGTGCTCGCGGCCGGCTGCTGCGCCCGGAAATCCGCGCCCCACCCCTGTGATTTCAGCGCTACGGCCGCCACCAGCGCCTCGGCCCGGCTCTTCGTCCTGGGCACCTTGGCGGGGTCCGCCCGGAACGGCGTCCGCGACGACGCGTCAGCGCCCGAGGAGGACGCGGACGCGGCGGCCGAGGGAGAGCCGGACTCGGTCGCCTCCGCGGATCTCGAAGGGCTCGGCCGGGCCGCCTTGCCGCCGTCCCCGGAACCGCAGCCGCCGAGCACCACGGCCGCCGTGGCAACCGACGCGGCGACCCTCCACCGCCAAGTCCCTTTGAGCACAACAGCGTTATCGTCTTGCATTCCCGCCCCCCTCGGTCACGAGCCCCCCGCTCGCATGCCGTGATCTTATCGACGGACGCCAGGAGCGGGCGGGCGGTTGCACGAACAGAGGACGTGCCGGGAGAACGCCCCGCCTGCCCGGTGAACGGATGTTGGCGGTCGGTCACACCGATCTCGCCAGCAGCGTGCATCACACCGGGTGAAGTACCGAAGGCCTCAGAGGGCGTTTGGTGTAGGCGAATTGCCGTTTATTTCCTAGTAGGTTCCTCGCCAGGTAGGGGTGGTCTCGTCCGTTATGCGCTTGGTGAGGTTGTCGATCGAGGCGACGTGGATCATGGCTTCGGAGCTGGTGGGCAGGGTCTCGTAGTCGCGGGCGAGGCGGCGGTGCATCATGATCCATCCGGTTGGGTCGGCCGCGCGGCGAGGTGCTCACCATGAGGGCGAGTCCTGTTCCGCGCGGCCTCCCGCCGAACCGGACATGACGGTTTCCCGGTCA
>NZ_JBEXGX010000059.1:0-24104 GCF_040607495.1 Streptomyces sp. NPDC005281
CGGGCAGAAGCCGTCCGTGACGGCATCCTGCCCGCTACACTCCCACCGCTCGACGTTTCCCCAGGTCAAGCCACGAAGTACTGCTGGAGTACTAGAGCAGGCCGGGCGCCCGAGCGGCCAGAAGGTCGATCACCGCCGTGGTGTAGGCGTGAGCGGTGCCGACCGAGATGTCGAAGCCGGCGGCGAGCTAGGCCAGGTGTCGTGCTTACGCAGGTACACCCGAGCGACGAGCCCGCGTTGAAGCGGCGGGAGCTTGCAGCGGCGGTCACCCCAGGGGTGACGATGAGCAAGGTGCTCGACCAGCGCATGAGGCAGGTCAAATGCGGCAGGATATGGAACCAACGAGGCACCTGCGCTGATGAGTTGAGACGTCGAGCACCTCCCTCAACGGCACGGGTGCCATGCGCGTTGCGCACGCCGACTCCGTCACTCCATCGGTGCCCACTCTGAAAGCGCTCAATGTTCCAGGAGAGCGTCCAGGGGCCACTGCCCTCGAAGTTGCCGAGCTGTGCTCCTTCTGATCCGTTTCAAAGTGAAGATATTTGGTGGGGCTTGGCAGTCGGGTGTTGTGTGGGCAGGGACTGTTGGGCGTCTGCTGACCTTGTGCCTGACGACCTGTGGGAGCAAGTGGCTCTCCGCTGGTGCTTCCTCGTCCGCCCAGGCGACGTTGGCTTCCCGGGAGGTTGCCGGCGGATGACCGGGCTGCGTTGCGGGGCATCGTCTACGTCCTGTGCAAGAGCGTGAGCTGGCGGGAGCACCTCGCCCCCGAATACTGCGGGGTTGGAAAACTGCCTCTTCCCCAGTCCGGCACGGTCTTGAGCCGGGCCAAGGCGCCACGGCTTGGGGTGGGATCCCGGTTTCCTCGTGCAGCTCCCGCAGAGTCCCACCCGCCAGGGACTCGTCTTCGGGCTCGACGTGTCCGCCGGGCGCGAGGACCTTTCCGCTCGCCGGGTGCAGGACGCGGCCGAGGGGGTCGACGACGATCGCGCCGCAGGTGATGTGGCCGGAAAGGTGGAGGGGCTGGCGAAGGCGTCGGCAGGCCGGTCGAGGGCGTCCAGGAGGCTGCCGAGCTGTGCTCGCTCGTGCGGGTGGCGAGCGAGGTAGATCTCGACGGTGGTGCGGATGTGGTCGTGTGGCGTGGCGGGAGTCGAGGCGGTGTGGTTGTTCGTGTCAGCTCAACCGCATCCCCTCTGTGGGGACTTCCTCGATCGTGGCGTGGGGAGCGAGAGGCAGGCCCCAGCACTTCCGAGCTGTCTCCGCAGCGAGCGCTGCTTGCCGGGCCCCTGGCGGACCCCAGCCCAGAAGGGCGGCTGACTGGGCGGGGGTGGCGAGCAGGCGTGCAAATGGGCGGCCGGTGGCGAGGTCGACGGCCGCGGATCCGATGGCGGTGACCCGGGCGGCTCGGCGGAGCCTGGCGTTGGGCCCCACGCCGCCGTAGACCTCGCCGGTCTCGTCCAGTACCCAGCCCAGTCGCACTGGATCGGTGAGGGTGAGCTGGGCTTCCTCGGCGGCTTCGCGGTGGAGGGTGTCCTCGGGCGTCGGGGCGGTCTTCTCCATGGTGTCACCGGGCAGCATGGGCAAGGCACCGTGGGGGGCTGAGGTCGGCAACGAGGATGACTCGCCCGTCGGGGACGAAGCACCATGCCCAGGCTTGCTGCACGGGCAGCCGGTCCGGGACGGGGTCGCGGTGGAGCGGGCTGTCCCACAAGGGCCGGTAGCGGACGTGGACGTCGTGCCGGTCCAGCGCCGGGACGTCGAGGATGTGCCGGCCGTCAGCGAGGTGGGCGGTGGCGTGTTCCCGAGCCGGGCGCGGTAGGCGGCGAGCATGATCTGCATGTCCACAAGGCGCAGCCGCTCCACGGCGTTCCGGGTCTCGAAGAAGGCGAACTCAGACAGTTCCTCGCGTGGGAGGCGGATCGCCTCGACCTGGTGCGGGGAGAGGGAGTGGACGGCGAGCACGCCCGTCAGGGGCAGGTCGCCAGGTCCAGTTCCTCGGTGATCTCGCGCTGGCAGGTGACGTGTGGGTGTTCGCCGGCTTCGACGACGCCTCCGGGTAGGAGCCACCGGTCGTCCTGGTGGTAGGTGGGGTGGACGAGCAGGACCCGGCCGACCTGGTCGGTGGTGATCGCGGCGGCGCCGAGCCACACCGCGTGCCGGGACGCGGTGTACTGCGCTGAGGACGGGGCAGCATGCGGCGCGACTTGATGCGAAGGGGAGATGGGCGAAGTCATGTGGTTCTGCCCTTCAGAGGCGGGCGTGCGTACGACGCGGCCGGGAGTGGTGATCAGGGGTGTCGCCGCTCATCCGGCGCAGTTAGGGGGGCCAGGGAGGTGCAGGCTGCAGGCGGCTCCCGTAGGAATGGATGAGGCGGACCGGTTGTGGAAGATCAGCTACCAGTGAAGGCTTTGCCGGTCCGGGGTGACGGTGAGGGTGAACTCGTCCAGCGTTGGGGTGCCGGCTGCGTGCCAGTGGCTGAGGTGTTCTTCTATGGAGTCCCAGAGGTTCTCGGGGCCGTCCTGGCGGACGATCCATCTACCACCCTCGTCGTAGAGGGCGGCCCAGGAGCCCGATGCGGCGTCGATGAGTACGTCTTCGGTGCAGCCTTCCCGGTTCATCGTCAGGAGCTGTGCCTTCGGTGCGGCGCCCTGTACGACGAACCGGGTGGCCCAGTCGGACAGCACGTCGGGGCCGATGACGGCTTCCCGCTCTTTGCCCGCACTCAGGTCGGGCAGCAGTCCGAGCGGCGGGGGTGTGTGGGGGCGGGCGAGCATGAAGCTGACCTGGCCTCCGAGCAAGGGGCCGGATGCCGTGCCGTCGTCATGAACGGTCAGGCGTGCCAGCTCCGAAGCCCCCAGCCAGCCTCCGATGGTGGTCAGGATCAGGCCGCCGGGCTTCGTCTGCTCGATCCAGGCAGTCGGCACGGTGTGCACGGCGCAGGTTGCGATGATCCGGTCGTAGGGGGCTGACTCGTCACAGCCCAGCAGGCCGTCGCCGGTGACGAGGGTGGGGAATATGGCCTGGCGGGCGAGGGTGGTGCGTGCGCGGGCGGCGACGTCCTCGTCGTACTCGATGGAAGTGATGTGGCTTTCGCCGAGGCGGGCGCAGAGCAGGGCGGTCGAGTATCCGGTGCCGGTGCGGATCTCCAGTACCTGCGAGTCGGGTTGGACGTGGAGGTCTTCCAGCATGCGTAGCACGAGGGATGGCAGGGTGCTGGAGCTGGTCGGCTCCCGCATGATCCGGCCCTGGATGTCTGCCGGCACGATGGTTCCGGCGATCTGGGTGATCAGTGATTCGTTCTGGTAGCACGTCGTGAGCCAGTTGTTGTCGCCGTTCAGGATCGGCTCCCAGGCAGCGGGCACTGCCCCTTCTACCCGGCGGAAGAACCCACCCTGAAGGAACTCGTGCCGCAGAACTGCTGCGGCGGCCTCCTTCCACGGCCTGGTGCGCAGGGTGCCATCTGCGGTCAGGGCATCGAGGAGTTGCTGGTGAAGCGGTGCTGGGTCACTCATGCCGTTCTCTCCAGAAGGTCTGCCAGGGCCGTGCGCATCGGCATGCCGGTTTCGGGCTCGAGCCAGTACCACTGGCCTGAGGGGTTGCACTCCAGGAACCACCATTGCCCGTCGGTATCGATGGCGAAGTCGAATGCACCGAAGACGAGGCCGAAGTGGGCCAGGTAGCGGTGGAGCGACTGTTCGATCTGCGGCGGCGGTTCCACGGGGGTGTAGCGCAGTTGGCCGTAGTCGGTGCGCCAGTCCAGGAGGTCGGAGTCGATGCGGACACAGAACGTTCTGGTGCCGATGACGGTCACGCGTACGTCGGCGGTTTTGCGGATGCGTTGCTGGAAGAGGTGTGCTGTGCCGGCGACACGGTCGTCGATGTCCTCGGGGTGTACGTCGGCGACCTCGACGACGGAGGAGACGCCGTCGATCAGGTACACCGGGTTCCACAGCGGCTTGTAGAGGACCGGGGCGTAGCGTTTGGCGAACGCCCTGGCGGCGTCGGGGTCGGAGGTGACGAGGGTGGGCGGGACGAGGAAGCCGGCTTCCACGGCCGCGGCGAGGCCTGCCGGTTTGAACTCGGCGTCCCCGATGCGGTGCGGGTGGTTGACGTAGAGGCAGCCGGGCAGTGCGGCCAGTACGCCGCCGAGCCCGTACCGGGCCTGGGTGAGGGCGAACCGGGCGTCCTGCTTGCTCAGGTGGGGGAAGGCGAAGCCTGTGGGCCGGCGGTAGTACAGGGCCCGCACTTGGGCCAGGTCGGCCGTGCGCGAAGGGGTGTGGAGGTGTCCGCCAAGGCCGTGGGGAGTGATCTCCGCTTCGAGGGACAGCGACAAGGGGAAGTCCCCCGAGTCGAGCCGCACGACCGGGACGTCCCGGCCGTGCAGCTCGTTGATCACCGCGTCGGCGGTGGGGTCGTGTAATCCGGTGACGACCAGCACTGGGCGCGGGTCACTCACTGGTCGCTGTCGCTTCCCTGGTCGGAGTCCGTGGTTCCCTGCCCCTGCCCGTCGGGGCTGGTGCCGGTCGACGGGGTGGTGCCGGTGCTGGTCCCATGGCCGGGCATCTCCATCACCTGCCCGATGCCGTCGAAGAACACCGTGGTCTGGGTCACCGGGTCCAGCTCGGCACGGGCGTAGACCGGCGCCATCGTCGGATACGGCGCCATACGAACGACGCCCCACGGCAGTGGAGCAGCGATCCCTGTCGGAAGGGCGGGACCGGCGGGCAGACGGTCGGCGTGAACGTACATCGTGTCTCCTTCGAGAGTGCAGGAATGGGGCCCGGCGCGGGGAGCGGGGGTGTGTACGCCGCCCAGGGGAGTGGCGGGTACGTCTCCCCGCGCCGGGGGCTGGTGCCGCCTGGCGGCCGCGGGCCCGAGAGGAGCGTCCGGGCCGCCAGACGGGGCTTTAGGGGGCGGCGTCGAGTTCGCGCATCAGCTCCTCCACCGTGAGGACGGTGAATGAAGAGAGCCGGCGCACGAGTTGGGACGCCAGGCAGGTGGTCAGGTTGGGGTGTCCGTAGGGCAGCGGCATGTCGGGCTGCGCGACGACGTGGATGCCGAGTTCGGGGCTGTAGCCGTAGATGACGCCGATGACCCCGTACAGCGGTGCACTGCGGGCGAGGAAAACCCGTGGCTGGCCTGCCAGATGGGGACACAGCGCCGCGGAGTTCTCGGCGGCACGCTGCGCTGGCCACCCTGCTGCGCGCGCTGGACGTGCTCGAGTGGCGGCTCACCTCCCGGGAGCACGTACTGGGCGGCGAACTCGCCTGGTTGTGGGTGACGCTCGTACAGCTGGACACCGTGCACCGCTGCCACCTGGACGCCACAGTGGTGCACTGCATCACCGAGCACGCCCATCTGTGGGCGTGCGCACGGGGGCTGGCGGCACACACCCCGCCTTTGCCTCCCACCCTGACCTGGACGGCGTCGCGGCTTCAAGCAGGTCTGGCACACCTGCCCGAACGGGCACGGCTTTCCCGGCCGCAGCCCGTACGCATTCCGTGATTCCGAGACCAAGGCGCCCGCACCGCCGACGGCACGCCGATCGAGTACAGGACGCCGGGCACGTTATGGTGAGCGGGGCTGATCAGAGTCGCCTTCGTCGCCCTCGCGGCCTGCTCCCGCCGAAGGCGTCTACCGGCCCAGCAGTCGGTGGACCTCTCTGCTGAGGGACTCGAACCCGCCTTGGAAGTGGCCCCGGACGCACGACACTACGTAGTGTCCCGACTCATCATCCTGGGATACCCGGACCAGTCGTTCCACGGGGGGCCGCATGTGCCCGAAGTCCACGACGAACCCGACGTCGTTGGGGCGCCGGTTGTCCCTGAGCAAGGTGAGTACCCGTACATCCGATTGAGTCTGTGATGCCCTGGAATCCGACAGAGAGTTGTCCACTCGCCATGCATGCGTACCGATGATCCAGCCTCGTGACCACAGTCCCAGGCTGCGCACTTCGCGGTATCGCCCGAAGAGGTTCTTCTTCCAAGTGAGCGACAGGCAGTGGACATCAACTGTGGGCACGCCAGCATCTTGAAGCTCCTGCACGGCGTGCTGCTCGATATACCTACGCCCAAAGCGGTTCTCGTGCTCAGCCGTGGCGGCAACTGCTTCCACGACGCACGTATGGCAGCGCGAGATCGGATCAAAGTTGCTGTTCGGCAACGCTCGATGGGAGCTACAGAACGCCTTGCTACAGAGGTCACAGCGGCCTTGCGCGGTGATACCGCACTCCTTGCCTTCGGCGATCAAGGTCTCGCAGACAACCGTCATAGTTCCCCCTCACGCGCAACCCACACGCCGCCAGTCGACGGGACCAAGCCTATTGCGCAGTCACCCAGGCCAGGACCGTTCAGGAGAAGCAGGGTTGGCCCCACGGCATGCACACTGACCCCCGGGCCTGTGACCTACTGGGTCGGAGAAACACAGCAGAGCACCGACTACCAGGACCTGAAGGAAACCCCCGACGCCGTGACGTCGACGACCCACATGCTCGCCATCAACACGGTGCACCTGGCACGCCGGTTCGCAGACCACCAGTACCCGCCCAGCTTGCCTCACGGGGGCGGCATGCTTGACGTACGGGGCCGCCACGTCATGGGGGCCGAGGACTGAAGCCGCGATACGGAGAGCCGGTCGTGGCGTTCTCGATGGTGGGGCCGGCTTCAGTCCAGGAGCACTGTGCGACTCGGCTGCCCAACGGCGACACAGCCGAGGAGGCGGAGCCGCAGGGGGCGTGCGAGCCGACGTTCTCGCGCTGTTCGGTTGGGCCCGCCGTCGTGGCTTCCTGCGTTTCCGTGCTGACGACGCTTCCCGCGCCGTCGCGGTGGTGACCTCCTCTTCGGCTGAGTCGGCGCAAGGCCGCCGCATCACAAGTGCTGAACCGCCGTGCGCCTCACTTATGGATCACGGGACGGGTCCCAGCCAGCGGTCCGGACTAGCGGTCTCCCCGGTGCTGGCCGACCATTTGGTGGAGCCGATTACGTTGGGCTGGAGACTCCTGTCTGGCTCCTTCTACGTGGATCGCGGGTCACGCGCAGACGCTCGGCGACCGCCAATAGGATCTAATGGGAGGGCGCACGCGGGAGAGACAGGCATCGATCATCACGGGTTGCCATCTCATGCCCCGAATCCGCGCGGCCCTGAGCTCTGGATGGTTGTGCATGACCGCTGCCTCGTCCCGCTTCGAACCTGTACGGCCCAAGTGGAACCCCACCGGCTCGCCCGTTGCACCGCAATACCATGAACTGTTTCTGCAGCCGGAGTACACGGTTGATCTGCCACTGCTAGACGATGACGAGGGCGACTTCTTGCCGCAGGCACCTCTGGCGCCTGCGCAGCAGCGCTGCCGAACAGCCCGGGTTCGCTGAACCCGACGGGAGGCCAGTTCTTCTCAGAGGGCTTCCACGCCTTGTTCCCGCAGGGCCTGTCGGTACTGCTGCAATGTCCACAGTTCGGTTTGCGCGGCACTCAAGTGGGAGCGATCCTCCGCAGTGTTCTTGCGGGAAAGGATGCTCTGTAGGTCCTGTATCCGCCGGTCGACAGAATGCCGTCTGACCACGGCGAGCTGATCGCCTGCGTAGGCCTTGTCGACGTTCTTGCGCATGATGGGCTCAGTAGCCAGCTCGGTGACCATGGCGTGGACGGTCTCGTCGGGAGCGACCTCCTGTACCAGGGTCAGGTACTGCGAGGCTGCCTGAATGCGGTGCCCGCGGCCGCGACGTGCGGGCGGTGCGGGGGACCGGTTACACGCCTGGAGGGGAGGTCGATGCGTTCACCCCGTCTGGGGCGGCCGGCACTGCCGCGGCCTGCCGCACCGGTCCGTTGGTCACCAGAGTCCGTGGGCGGCGATGACCGAGGCGTCGTCGTGGTGTTTGCCGGCGGTGTGCAGGAGGCGGGCGGCGATCACGGCTGGGGAGTGGTTCAGGAGTTCGGGAATGGTCTCGGGGTGCCAGTGTTCGGTCAGGCCATCGGAGTGCATGATCAGTGCACTGCCTTGGGGCAGAAGGTGGGTGCTGGTGCGCAGGGTGCGTATCTGGTCTCCGGCGGTCCCGGGCCGTGAGGGCAGGCTGGTCTTGGAGGTTGCTGTGACGACCGCGGCGCTGATGTTGCCGATCCCGCAGAACGAAACCCGATGCAGGTCTGGTTCGATGCGTGCCACGGCGACTGCGGCGCCGCGGGTGTCGGCCAGGGCCTGGTGGATGTCGGTCATGATCTGTTCGGGCGATCCGCTGGTGCCCGTGCGGAAGGCGCGGATCGCCGTGAGGGTGGCCTTTCGGGCCAGCGGTCCGTGGCCGAGTCCGTCACAGAGCATCACCAGGACTGCCTGCGCGGATGCTCCGCTACCGTCCCAGCGGGCTGCCCAGCCGTCCCCGCACTGCTGTCCACCACTGATGGGCCTGGTCACCCCTTCTACCAGGGAGGTCGCTCGGTCGGCGCCTGCGTCTGGGGGACGGAGCCGGGTGCCGCGGGGCCAGAACCGTGCCAGCATCACAGTGCCTTGTCCGGGTAGGGAGTGCAGGTCGAAACTGTCCGCGAGCCGGGCGATCATTCCCAGGCCAATGCCCAGTGTGCCGGCGGTGGAGTAGCCGTCCCGCATGGAGCCGGCCACATCGGCGATGCCGGGCCCGTTGTCCACGGCCAGGAATTCGACGCCGGCACACTGAGGGGTTCGCACGATCCGCAGCAGGATCGTCCCGGCGACGGCGTGCTTGGCCAGGTTCGAGGCCACCTCGGTCACCGCGAGTGCGACCTCGCCGCGGCGATGCTCGTCCAGGCCGACCTGTTCGGCCAGCCGTGAAGCGACTCCCCGCGCACCGGTGAGGTTGTCGCGCAGCCACGCCACGTCCTCGGTCTCCAGCAGCAGAAGACTCACCGCACCCGCCTAGCGGTGCATTCCCGATCGGCGATCCGTTTCACGCTGGTGCGAGCGCTGTCCATGGGCAACCTCCCTGGTGAAGACGGTGCCCGCCATCGGACAAGTCAGCCCCCATCTGTGAAGGTCCGGCTTCCGTCAGCGCATCAGGCCGTGTGCTGAGGGTG
Organism: Streptomyces sp. NPDC005281; assembly: GCF_040607495.1. Lineage (NCBI taxonomy): Bacteria > Bacillati > Actinomycetota > Actinomycetes > Kitasatosporales > Streptomycetaceae > Streptomyces > Streptomyces sp. NPDC005281. The sequence goes on from NZ_JBEXGX010000059.1 coordinate 9,037, forward strand.
CCCGGACTCTGTGACGCGCACGAGAAGGAGAAGTGGGTCTTCGGATGGAGCGTGCACGCAAGGCATGGGAGGCAGGTTACCTCTCCGACTGGGCCACAAAAATCTGTGATCGCTGGAGTAGACATTGTCGGGTGGGCTGGCTATGGTTTCTCTCGTAGCCAGAAGGACGCAGGGCCCGGCAGACATGAACTGCGGGCAGCAGTGCAGGTAGTTGCAGTTGGCAGGGCGGTGCGGTGGTGGAGTTTCGAAGCCAGAGCAGTTGCAGGACGGCGACGGGACTGACGGCCGGGCCGGGTGGCCCGCAGTGATCAGGGGCCGCCGTGAAAAGACCGCGATCATGCGGTGGCATTACCGGAAAGTGCAGTTCGCAGGATCGCAGTGAGGTGAGTGAGTGCTACCTCGGTGAAGGCGTCGGCTGCGGGCGCGCGCACCGGGAGGTCCGGCAGTGGGGTTCTAAGCCAGAGCATTCGCAGGTATCGGTGACGGGGCTGGCTGCCGGAGAGTGACGCTGCAATAGGTCACCGAGCAGTACGCAGCAAAGCAGTACCGGTTGGTTGGTTTCAGAGGGATTGAACGGAGGGGCGAGGCGCCATCAGGATCGCCCGGGCGGAATGGCTGAGCCCGGGTACCGCAGGACATCGATAGTGAGGTGGTCTCCGGTCGAGCAACCGCGATCCCCGCACCCGCTCACACTCTGCGTGAGCTGCTGCGGACACAGAAGGCCGGCGCAGTATCAGGGTCGGCAGATGGTGTAGTTGTTCCTTCGGGGCCCTGGCGCATTGGCGCCAGGGCCCCTCCATGCGTTTCTCAGAGAGGTGCAAGTGACAGCAGACGACTCGTACGACCGGATCGATGACGACGACTACCCCGCCTACACGATGGGCCGGGCCGCCGAGATGCTCGGCACCACCCAGGGCTTCCTGCGCGCGATCGGCGAGGCCCGCCTCATCACCCCCCTGCGGTCCGCGGGCGGACACCGGCGTTACTCCCGCTACCAGCTGCGCATCGCCGCCCGGGCGCGTGAACTCGTCGACGGGGGTACCCCCATCGAGGCGGCCTGCCGCATCGTCGTCCTCGAGGACCAGCTCGAGGAAGCACAGCGCATCAATGCCGAATACCGCCGCGCATCCCCGCTCGCGGATCCAACAGCCGCGGCCTGAGATGGCTTGGCCCGGCACCTCGGTGGCTGCGCAGGCGGGTGTGGCGACTGCCGAGCGCTGTCACCGCGAAAACCCGTCCTGATTGCCCGAGGCCAGGCCCGCGGGTCAGGAGCCGGTGCCCACAAACCTGCCACACCCATCGACTGTGGCCTCGTCCGACTACATGTGCACTATCCGGATCACGAGGCCTGCTGAGGAGCGAACCCGAACTCGAACCGGACGTCGCGTTCGGCGTGCCGGTCACCGGCTTCCGCGAAGACCGCCTGGCGGTGCATCTGTTGTCCGCCTGGAAACGACGGCGCAGCGGGCTGCGTATGCCGCTCGGCTCAAGCGAATAGCACCCACAACACCACCCTGCGGGTCAAGCCGATGCTCCCTGCCACGCCGCGATCAGCTCACCGCATGCAGCCTCACGGCAGCGACCCCGCCCGGGGAGATTGCCCTGTCAGGGGGCGGACGGGCTGTCGGGCCGCGCCGCGTGGCCGGGCTCTCCGCTGGTGCGGCGGACTTCCTTCAGCTCGGCTTCGTACAGGTGGTCCTTGCCGTCGACCAGCGCTTGTCGGATGGCGAGTTCGAGGTTCTTGAACGGCTCGTAGTAGGTGGTGTTGTAGGACTCGATGATCTGGAAGGTCCAGTGTCCTGGAATGACGTTGCGGCCGAGGACGTCGTGCTGTACCTGGTCGGCCAGGGTGTCGTGGCCGCATTCACGCAGGAGTGCCACCGCGTCGTCGAGCTGGAAATCGGCGGTCCCGGTGAGCTGGTGGAAGGAGTACAGGTGCCCGCGTGCCCGCTCGGTGGTCTCCAGGGCTTTCGACAGTGCGCCCAATGCCTTCACGGAGGTGTCTGAGACACCTGGCGGTCGTCTGTGCTCCCGGTCCGGGCTGTCGTGGTTGTCTTTCATACAACACAGGTGTCCCGTAGCCAGCCTGTTTGCACTCCGCTCTTGGGGCGAACCGCTGAGCTCCCCCGCAGCGGACCAAGCGGCGGGATGAGTCCATCGCGGATCTCACTGTTCCGGCCCTCGGCTTCCTCGTCGGGGAACGTGACATACGCTGAAAGTCTTGAAGTTAAGCCGCAGACGGCGGATGACGTGCCACGCCCTTGGCGCACAGGTGCTCGCTGTAGCGCTCTCCTCCGGACAGCACTGCAGCGAAGATCGTGGGGTGGGCCGGCTCCGATCACCACCGCGTCCGCGATGGTCATCTCCCTTTCTGCTGCGCCGGTCACCCCCAAGGGGTGGGGCTGGCGCAGATGGACCCCGCTGATCCCCGCCACGATGCCGGACACCATCGAGTTCGGGAAACCAGCCCCGCTCGGCAGGCCGGCCCAACCAGCGGAGATGGCACCCGCCGGACCGGCCCCGTCCTTCGACTGCGACCGCTTTGGCCAGGGCGGCACGCAGGGCCATCGCCAGGGCAGCGCTCCCTGCGCCACCCCACGCCGCCGAACCCTTTGATTCGTACCTGCCATAGCGTCAAGATCCGTCGCCGGAGGGGGCTCCGCTCCCAGCAGTATGGACGCAAAAGCGTTCTGCCGAACGGGGAAGACCGTGCAACTCCGCAAGTACTGTGGCCGGGCTTCTTACCGTACCGACGCCGGCAAGCGCATCGAGCTGGGGCTGTTCGACTATGTCGACCTCTATGACGGCGCAGGCCGTCAATGGGCCTCGGCCTATTGCAGTGGGAACGGACCGCCGTCGATCCGGTTCTCTACGCGGCCGACGAACGATGCGGAGGCCTCGCTGAGGAGCAGTCATCCGCCCGGCCCAGGATGCCACGGGATGTCGGTGAGCTCGTCCGCACTCGGCTTCCGCCTCAAGAGATCGGATGTCGGTCAAGCGTTCACAGATTCCGCGTCCCGGTCGGCTCGCGACGCGCTGGGCGGGCACGAACGCGGTACGGGCGGAGTCCGTGGGTACCCGGCTCTGTGCCGCAACGCGTCTCGGACGAACTGCTCGTGGGCGACGGCACAGGGCGGGAGGCGCTCAGGAGTGTCCCGAGCGATGTGCCGATGCCCGTTCAAGGGCAGTCGAGGAGAGGCGTCGCAATGTCAGTGCAGTCCGGGCCCGGGTCCGAGTCCGCTCCGGAGGGGCATGGTGCGGTGGAAAGGACGGGCGCACACGGCTCCGGCCCCGGCCTGGCGGCCGCTGTGGAGATGTCTCGGAAGGCGGCTCAGGAGCCGCCGCCTCGAGATCCCCGTGGCGGCCGCAGACGGTCTTGGGTGACGGTGGGGTTCGCTCTGGGCCTGGGCGCGAGTCTGGCGTGGCTCGCCGTTCAGACCGTTCTGCGGGTCAGCTCGATGCTGACCTTGCTGCTGCTGGCCGTGTTCATCGCCATCAGTCTGGAACCACTCGTCGCGTGGTTCACACGCCGGGGTCTGCGGCGCGGCTGGGCCGTCGCGATCGTGCTGACGGGATTCATCGTGGTCCTCGGCGGGTTCCTGGCGCTGGTTATTCCGCCGGTGACCAAGGAGATGTCCGCAGTGGTCGACGCGGTGCCCGGCTGGTTGCAGCAGGTCCACGACCACCAGTCGGCGATCGGCCGCCTGGAGGACCGCTACCACTTGGTCGAGAAGGCCAAGCAGCAGATCGGCTCGGGAGGCGGAGCGGCCGGCCTGGCCGGGGGTGTCCTGGGCGCAGGCCAGATGGTCCTGAGTACCCTCACGTCGACGGCGATCGTGATCACGGTGACCCTGTACTGCATGGCGGCCCTGCCGGCCATCAAACAGTTCTGCTACCGCTTCGTGGCCGCGAGTCGGCGCGAACGCGTCGAGGGCGTGGCCGAAGAGATCATGAACCGGATAGGGAAGTTCATGCTCGGCAACCTCGTCACTTCGGGGATCGCCGGCATGGCGACCTTCGCCTGGTGCGCGGGCACCGGCGTCCCTTACGCCGCCGCCCTGGGCATATTCACCGCACTGATGGACCTGATCCCGATCGTCGGCTCCACTCTCGCCGGTATCGTCGTCAGCCTTGTCGCGCTGTTCGTGTCCCTGCCCATCGCGATCGCGACCGCGGTCTTCTACGTCGTCTTCCGGGTCGCCGAGGACTACCTCATCGTGCCGAGGGCCATGAAGTTCGCGGTCGACGTCCACCCACTGGTCACCGTCCTCGCGGTGCTGGTTGGCGGGGCGCTCCTCGGTATCGTCGGCGCCCTCGTCGCCATTCCGGCGGCCGTCGCGGTCGGCCTGGTCCTCGACGAGTACGTGTTTCCTAAGAAGGAGCGAAAGTGAAGGCGTGTCGGCCCGGCGCGGCGGGGTCTTCGTCGGCCTCCGGGGCACCCGTCGGTACCGGGGGAGGGGCGCCCCGACCGGCTGCCAGGATTCGCCTCGGCCACGAGAGCGACTCGTCGTCGGGTCTGCGGCTCGATCCGATCGGCATGAGGGCGGGCTCTTTGCCGGTCGTAGTGGTGCGTGATGCCGGGTCGGCGTTCAGCAGGCGAAGGCGGAGAGGAACATCGCACGTTTGAACTGCCGGTTTCTTCCTCTGGGGTGCGTGTTCGCCGTGGATCGAGGTCCCCGATGATTTCGTCATGGCTCCCCGGCACCAAGCGGGTGACCCGCGTCGAGAAGAGCACTGCCGCCGACAATCTCCAGCTCACCCCGAGCAGGTCGGCAAGCTCACCAGCATGCCGTCCGCCGCTGACGACACGCACGATGAAGCAAGCCTGCGCCTGATGGAACGCTGACAGGCCCCCGGCCGATCGGGCCTTGGCGCCCGGCTGGCGACGTCGGCTGCGGCGCAGTTTGCGGGCCCCGACCGACGACCAGCGACACAGCCTTCACCTCGGCAACCAGCGACCCCGTACCTTCCGGCTCGGGACCGAGCTGATCATCAAGCCTTCTGCAGGACGGGGGCAGGGGACTCGCCTGATCCTCGCGCGATGAGCCGGGTGGAGACGGTGCAGGTTCGGGGGCGCGACCGGTCGCCGTCGAGGCGGGCCAGGGCTATGGCCGCGGCCGTTCTGCCGATTTCTTCGGGGTCCTGGGCGACGACGGTCAGGGCCGGTTCGAGGGCCTCGGCGAGCGGCACGTCGTCGAAGGCGACGACGGCGACGTCCTTCCTGTTGCTGCGGGCGAGTGCGGTGACGATCCCCAGCGCTGCGATGTTGTTGCCGGCGAACAGGGCGGTGGGGGGCGTTGCCAGGCCCAGCAGCTGGGAGGTGGCGGTGGCGGCCGAGTGCTGGTCGTGGGCGTTGATGACCAGGGAGCGGTTGTAGGGGAGGTCGGCTTCCTGCAGGGCTGAACGGTATCCGGCCAGGCGTTCGCGGCGGGTGTAGAGCTTGACGGGCAGGTCGCCGATGAAGCCGATGTTCCGGTGGCCGTGGGCGATGAGGTGGGCGACGCCGGCGTGCGCGCCTGCCCGGTTGGAGCTGACGACGTTGTCGGTGGACAGTCCCGCTCCTGGACGGTCGAGGAAGACGATGGGCAGGCCCTCGGCATGGTGCGTCTTCAGATAAGAGTGGTCGGCGCCGACGGAGGGCACGACCATCAGGATGCTGACGCGGCGGGCGAGGAACTTGTCGGTCAGCGCGCGTTCGCGGTGGGGATCGTCGGCGGAGGAGCCCATCAGCAGGGTCAGTCCGCGGTCGAGGACGGTGTCTTCGATGCTGCCGGCCACGGCTCCGAAGAAGGGGTTGCCGAGGTCGGGGACGACCAGCCCGATGGTGGTGTCGGGCCCGCCGACCCGGATGTTGCGTGCCATGAGGTTCGGCTGGAAGCCGAGTTTGGCAACGGCGGCCAGAACCAGCTCCCTGGTGTGGGCCGAGGCCGGCCCGTCCTCGTTGAGGACGCGGGAGACTGTCTTGGCGCTGACGCCCACCTCTCGGGCGACATCAGCCAGGGTGGGACGGCGGTTCGCTGCCATGGAGAAGCAGTCTCCTGTGCTCGTCGGTTCCGGCCGGGGCCCGGCCGGAACCTGTGAGTGATGAGTGGTCGGTTAAGCCTGGACTCCGGCGGCTTTCGCGGCCTCGGAGTCTGCTACGACAGTACCGCCGGCCTCATCCAGGGTGAGCGCTCCGGTCATGATGGCCACGACCTGCGCCATGGAGTAGTCGGAGGGCTTGATCAGAGCGGCGCGCCGGCCGAGGCGGTGGACGTGGATACGGTCGGCGATCTCGAACACGTGGGGCATGTTGTGGCTGATGAGGACGACCGGCATGCCCTTGTCGCGGACGCGGCGGATCAGGTCCAGGACCTGGCCGGATTCCTTGACGCCAAGGGCGGCGGTGGGCTCGTCCATGACGACGACGCTGCGGGCCCAGGCGACGGAGCGAGCGACTGCCACCGCCTGCCGCTGTCCGCCGGAGAGGGTCTCGACCGCCTGTGTGAGGGAGCGCAGGCCGATCTTCAGGTCGGCCATGTGGTCGGCGGCCTCCTGGCGCATGCGCTTCTTGTCCAGCATGCGAAAGACGCTGCCGAGGACGCCGGGGCGGCGCAGTTCGCGGCCGAGGAACATGTTGGATGCGATGTCCATCGAGGCGGCCACGGCGAGGTCCTGGTAGACCGTCTCGATGCCGTGGCTGCGTGCGCTCTGGGGCCCGGAGAACTGGATGGGTTCGCCGTTGAGCCGTATCTCACCCGCGTCGGGTGCCACGGCGCCGGTGAGCGCTTTGATGAGGCTGGTCTTGCCGGCGCCGTTGTCGCCGATGACGGCGAGGACCTCGCCGGGCAGGAGGTCGAAGTCGGCGCCGTCGATGGCGGTGACCTGGCCGTAGCGCTTGACCAGTCCGCGCGCCTGCAGGACAGGAGTGGGGGAAGTGGTGGCGGTCATCGGGTCTTCTTCCGGGAGATCTGGTCGACGGTCACCGCGAGGATCACCAGGACTCCGGTGATCAGCGTCTGGTAGATGGAGGCGACGCCCATCAGCTGCAGACCGTTGCGGAAGACGCCGACGATCAAGACACCGATGAAGGTGCCAAGGACCGACCCGCGCCCGCCGAAGAGACTGGTGCCGCCGAGGACCACGGCGGTGATGCTGTCGAGGTTGTCGGTCTGCCCCGCCTGAGGGTCACCGACGCCGGTGCGGGAGATGAGCAGCAGTGCGGCGATGCCGTAGAACAGCCCGGCCACGGTGTAGATGCCGATGGTCAGCCGGGAGGTGCGGATGCCGTTCAGCCGCGCAGCCTCCGGGCTGTTGCCCAGCGCGTAGACGTGCCGGCCCCAGCCGGTGCTGCTCAGCGCGTACGCGAGAAGGAGGAACAGGGCGATGGTGACCAGGGAGCCATAGGTGATGTCGGTGTTGCCGAGCGGAAACGTCTGCCCGAGAGCCGTCAGCTCGCTGGGCAGGTTGGTGACCGTCTGCTCCTCGGAGTAGATGTGCGTCAGCGCGAACGCCACGTTGAGCATGCCGAGGGTCACGATGAACGGCGGCAGCGGGATCATTTGCACCAGCAGCCCGTTGAGCAGCCCGAATCCGCCGCAGACGACCAGCCCCAGAGTGATGGCGAGCAGCGGAGGAAGGGAGCCCTCGGCGGCCATCTTGGCGATCACGATGCTGCCGAACGCCATCACCGCTCCGCACGACAGGTCGATGCCCGCGGTGAGGATGATCAGGGTCTGTCCGATGGCGAGGGTGCCGACGACCATGACCTGCTGCACGATCAGCGAGAAGTTGCCGCCCGTGAGGAACTGCTCGGCCGACAGGGAGAAGAAGACACAGGCGAGAAGGAGGGCGCCCAAGGGGCCGGTGGTCGGCGCGGTCAGCAGTCTGCGGACCGCGGTCGGCGCTTTCAGCTCTGCGTAGGGCGTGGTGGTGGCTGTCATGCTGAGTCCTTGTCGGAAGCGGAGAGTCCTTGCGGAAGGACACAGGGGCGGCCGTCCTCGGCCGTTCAGGTGTTGAGGACGGCGGCCCCTGGGGGAGAGGAAGTCCTACGGCCCGCAGGGGGCGGGGGCGGCTCAGCCCCAGCAGTTGTCCAGGCCGTAGGCGGTGTCCTTGGACGTGACTCCCGCCTGGGCGTTGTCGGTGACCAGGGTGACACCGGTGTCGGTGTAGCCGGCCGCCTTCTTGCCGTCCTTGGCGTACGTCACGACGGCCTTGACTCCTTCGGCGGCCATCTTCAGCGGGTACTGCTGCGAGGTGGCGGCTATCTTGCCGTCCTTGACGGCCTGGGTTCCGGCGCAGCCGCCGTCGACGGAGACGATCAGAACGTCCTTCTCCAGGCCCTTGGCCTTGAGCGCGGTGTAGGCGCCCAGGGCGGCCGGTTCGTTGATGGTGTAGACGACGTTGATGCCGGGGGCCTTCTGCAGGCAGTTCTCCATCGCGGTCTGGCCCTTGGCCTGGTCGCCGCCGGTGTCCTGGGAACAGACGACCGCCGGGTCCTTCTCGCCGATGCCGAAGCCCTTCAGGAAGCCGTCGTGCCGCTGGACTCCGACGGAGATGCCCGGCGCGAGGTCGAGGGTGGCTATCTTCGCGGTCTTGCCCTTCATGACGGCCTTGGCGTACTCGCCGATCAGCTGGCCGGCCTTGAGGTTGTTGGTGGCGAAGAGGGCGTCGACCGCGCTCTGCGGTTCGGTCGGAGTGTCCAGGGCGATGACGAGGACCCCCTTGGCACGGGCCTTCTGGATCGCGGGGACGATGGCCTTGCTGTCGCTGGGAGTGATCAGGATGCCCTTCACGCCGGAGGCGACCATGTTCTCGATGGCGGTGACCTGACCGGTGTTGTCGCCGTCGAACTTGCCGGCAGCGGTGACAAGCTTGGCGCCGTCTTCCTTGGCGGCCTTCTCCGCGCCCTCCTTCATCTTCACGAAGAACGGGTTGGTGTCGGTCTTGGTGATCAGGCCGACCTTGACGCCGCCTGAGCCGGTGCTCGCGGTTTCCGAGTCGGAGCCGGATCCGCAGGCCGTCAGGGTGAGGGCGGCGATGCCCGTGCCTGCGGCGATTCTGAGAAGAGAGGGGGCCAGGCGAATAGTGCGAGACATGAACGACTCCTGCGGGATTGCGAGCGGCGCGGTCGGCATGGGAACAGCCGTCCCGAGGTGTCATCGTTGACTTATGTCATCGTTGACACTGCTTGCCGAGGATGATGGACTCCGTATCCCGGCAACGTCAATGCCTTGCACCCGTCACAAATCGGCAACGTCCCTGGCAGGCACGGCCCCTGTCACTGTGTCACTGATCGGGCTGTGTCATGACATGCCAGGTATGCCCGTACGTTCGTCAGAGAAGAGTAGGCCATGAGCCCTCGCCGCATCACTGTCCTGGGGGAGTGCGTCGCGGACGCTTTCACCAAGCCCGCAAGCACCCCGACCGAACTCGCCCTGAGCGTGCTGCCTGGCGGCGGGCCTGCGAATACGGCCGTGGCCCTGGCCCGTCTGGGCACCCCGACCCAGTTCCTTGCCCGGCTTTCGAGCGACGTGTTCGGCCGTTTGTTCCGCACCCACCTGGAAGCGTCCGGGGTGAACCTGTCACATGCCGTGGCGGCCGCCGAGCCCAGCACCTTGGCCGTGGCGGAGCTGGACGCCCAAGGGCAGGCCGCGTACTCCTTCCATGCGCAGAACACCGCGGACTGGCAGTGGACTTCCGGGGAACTGGCCGGGGTGGACCTGTCCGAAACCGCCTGCCTGCACACGGGCTCACTGGCCCTGGTCCGCCAGCCCGGGGCTGCGGTGATCGAGGAGTTCCTGGCCGCCGCCTCGCCCCGGACCACCATCAGCATCGACCCCAACGTCCGGCCCCTGCTGGTACACCCTGGCATCTACCGGTCCCGGCTGGCGCGTTGGTGCGCACTCGCGGACGTGCTGCGGCTGAGCGAGGAGGACCAGGCGCTGCTCCTGCCGGCGATATCCCCCGAGCGGGCGTGCGACATCTGGCATGCGGCGGGTGCCCGGCTCGTCGTGATCACACGTGGTGGCGACGGCGTCCTGGCCTCCCTCGACGGCGAACGGCTGCGGGTGCCGGCGGTGGCGACATCAGTGGTCGACACCGTGGGGGCCGGGGACTCCTTCACTGCCGGACTGCTGCACCACCTCGGCGCCCGCGGACTTCTCGGCGGCCGGCTGGCAGGCTTGTGCCTCGACGACGTGGCACAGGCCTGCGCGTTCGCCACCCGGGTTGCGGCCCTGACCTGCTCGGTCGCCGGCCCCAACCCGCCCTGGCGGCAGCAGCTGGAGCAGGTGGAGCAGCTGGCGACAGCCGATCTGGGGTAACAGCATCCGGTCCCTGCCGGGTCCACCGGGCCCGCACCGTTGACGCGCGGGCCGGAGTGCCTCCATTATCGGGCCACTCGATGTCATCGATGACACAAGTCAACGATGACACCCTTCTCGGGGCTTGGACGACGGCGCCGGCAAGGGTGTCACTTCTCGGTCCGTCCGCGCCGGGCAGCCTCTTTGCCGCATGGGCGACCGCACCACGGGAGACCCAATGAGCCGACGTATACCCCGGCATGCCCGCATACGGGCGATCGCGGCGGTGGCGACCGTCTGTGCCCTGTCCGCAGCCCCGCTCACCTCCACCGCTGCCGCAGTCGATGCGCCGCCGTTCTCCGAGGCCTACCGGCCTCAGTTCCACTTCACGCCGGCGAAGAACTGGATGAACGATCCCAACGGCCTCGTGTACTACAAGGGCGAATACCACCTCTTCTACCAGTACAACCCCAACGGCAACTCCTGGGGCGACATGTCCTGGGGTCATGCGGTGAGCAAGGACCTCGTGCACTGGAAGGAGTTGCCGCTCGCCCTGTCGTACGACGACAAGGAGATGGTGTTCTCCGGCAGCGCGGTCGTCGACTGGAACAACACCACCGGGTTCGGCACGAAGAAGACCCCGCCCATGGTGGCGATCTACACCAGCTACGCCAAGGACACGGGCGTGCAGGCACAGTCGCTCGCTTACAGCACCGACCGCGGCCGCACCTGGACCAAGTACCACGGCAATCCCGTCATCGATATCGGCTCCAAGGATTTCCGTGACCCGAAGGTCCAGTGGTACGCGCCGACGAAGAGCTGGCTGATGACGGTGTCGCTGTCCGCCGAGCACAAGGTGCGGTTCTACTCGTCCAAGAACCTCAAGGACTGGTCACTGCTCAGCGATTTCGGACCGGCCGGCGCGACGGGCGGCGTGTGGGAGTGCCCCGATCTGTACCCCCTCGCTGTCGACGGGGACAAGAAGCACATCAAGTGGGTCCTGGTCGTCAACATGAACCCCGGGGGCATCGCGGGCGGTTCAGGCGCCCAGTACTTCATCGGTGACTTCGACGGCAAGAAGTTCACCGCCGACGACAAGGGCGCCTACACCCCGCCCGCCGGCGACGTCATGCAGGACTTCGAGGACCCCGGCTACGGCACGTGGACCACTACCGGCGCCGCGTTCGGCCAGGGACCGGCGAGCGGGAGCCTTGACGGGCAGGGGTCCGTCGACGGCTTCGACGGCAAGGGGCTCGCCAACAGCTTCCACACAGGTGACGGAACCACCGGCACTCTTACCTCGCCCCCCTTCACCGCAGACAGCCCCTACCTGAACTTCAAGATCGGCGGCGGACGCCACCCTCACGAGTCCGACACCGTCCTGGAACGCGAGCCCGTGCCCGGCGGGACCGTCCTCGCCGACTTCGAGAGCGGCACTTACGGCGACTGGACGGCGACAGGAGACGCCTTCGGCACCGCACCGGCCGCCGGCAGCCTTCCCGGTCAACTACCGGTCACCGGCTGGCTCGGCAGCGGCCTGGTCAACACGTTCCTGAACGGCGACGCCACCACTGGCACCCTCACCTCGCCCGAATTCACCATCGACAAGAAGCACATCAACTTCCTCATCGCCGGCGGCAACCACCCCGCCGGCTACGCCAACCCCACCGCCGTCGAACTCCTGGTCGACGGCAAGGTGGTGCGCAAGGCCACCGGAAGCGACGACGAAGCACTCAACTGGAACTCCTGGGACGTCCATGATCTCGCCGGCAAGAAGGCCCAGATAAAGATCGTCGACGACAACACCGGCGGCTGGGGCCACATCAACGTCGACCACATCGTGCTGTCCGACACCCAGGCCCGCCCCGTCTCGCGCGAAACATCCGTCAACCTGATCGTCGACGGCCAGGTCGTCCGCAGCGCCACCGGCTCCAACAGCGAGTCCCTGGACTGGGCCTCCTTCGACCTGCGCCCCTACGCCGGCAAGAAGGCGCACATCCAGATCGTCGACATGAACCCCGGCGGCTGGGGCCACATCATGGCCGACCAGTTCACCGCGGCCGACGCCCCCGCCGAGTCCGTCGTACAGCGCGCCAACTGGGCCGACTACGGCAAGGACTACTACGCGGCGGTGTCCTGGGGGAACACGCCGGGCGACAAGCGGTACATGATCGGTTGGATGAACAACTGGGAGTACGCCGGCGCCATTCCCACCTCCCCCTGGCGCAGCGTGCAGAGCGTTCCCCGCCAAATGGCGCTGCGCACCGTCGGCGGCCGGCCGCGGCTGACCAGCGAGCCGGTGAACAGCCTGGCGTCGCTGAGGCAGGGGCCCCCGGCGAAGACGGCCGACGTCACCGTCACGGACGCCTCACATCGACTGATCGGCCCGGCCGCCGAGGGCAAGGCACTCGACATCGAGGCGACCTTCTCCCTCAAGAGCGCCCAACGGTTCGGGCTGAAGGTGCGCACCGGCGCCGGGGGAGAAGAGACCGTCATCGGGTACGACAACACGACAGGCGAGCTGTACGTCGACCGCACCCGCTCCGGTGCCGTGGACTTCAACGACGCCTTCGCCGGTGTCCAGCGCGCACCGCTGCAGGCCAAGCACGGCAAGGTGAAATTGCGGATCCTCGTCGACTGGTCGTCCGTCGAGATCTTCGGCGGCAACGGCGAAGCGATCATCACCGACCAGATCTTCCCCGACCCCTCCAGCCAGGGCGTCGAGGTCTTCGCCGAGAACGGTTCGGTGAAACTGGACCGGGCCCGCGTCTGGCACCTCGGCTCCTACCGAGACTGACGACCCAGCCTCACTGACAACACAAGGACACTGACAGCGTGAAAAGAACCCTGCTGGCCGAGTTCACCGCCCGCGAGGGAGCCGAGGACGACGTCGCCCACCTCCTGCGCGACTACGCCCAGACCGTGCGCAAGGAGGACGGCAACCTCGCCTTCGACGTCTACACAAAGACGTCTCACCCACGCGCCTACTGGATCTTCGAGGTGTACCGGGACGAAGACGCCTTCCAGGCGCACCTCGACGCTCCCTACGGCGTACCGTTCAACACGGCACTCGCCCCCTTGATCGAAGAGGGAGCCTCCGTGCTGACGTTCCTGGATCCCGTGGCCTGAGCGGCGCCGATGGCACGGGTATGGGCCCCGCGGGTGAGACCCGCGGGCTCCGTACCCGTGACGGAGCCTGCGCACCCACCATCGCTCTCTCCTGCCCGGGAACCGAGTTCCTTCCACTCTGAGCATGTGCTCTCCCCCGTGCGTCCTACGCCCGAGGTCAGAGTGTCGGTGTCCGGCTTCCTGCGGCTACCGGGACTGCGGCGCAGTGTGCCCTTCGTGCTCCGGACCCGTCGGCAACAGGTCGTGCAGACCCGTGTACCGCTGGGCGCAGGCTGTGCGCGCGATGGCCTCGGAGACCGTATCGGCCAGGGAACGTGATGAGCTGCTGAGCAGGTGGCGCGCCTTGTCTGTGAGCGCCACCTCGACGCCGCGCCGGTCACCGCACGGAGAATTCTTGGTGATCATTCCTGCACGCTGCAGGCATGCCACCTGGTAGGTGAGCCGCGTCTTGGGGCGGCCCAGCAGTTCCGCGATGCGGGTCATCCGCAGACTGGAATCGGGCTGATCGGCAAGCAGGCACAGGGATCGCGCCGGCTGCGGCCAACAGCTGCATCCAGGCGCGCAGTTCGGCCGGCAACAGCTCGTTACGGCCCGGAGCAGCAACTGCGCTCACGTGTGAAGGACGCCACTGGGATCTCACACGACGAGTTCTTGGTGCGGCTGCCGGAGACCGTGCGAGAACGCCGGCCGCTGAGCACCGTACGACCGCAGCGGCCGGGCCTGCCGCCACAGGTGCGGCCGGTGTTCACGCCACCCGCGATCGCCGCGTTCGTGGGGTTCGCCCTGTTCGGGGTGTTCACCTCGGTCAGGCCCGCGTTCCTCGCCGAGTCCCTGGACGTTACCAACCACGCGGTGAGCGGACTGGTCGTCGCCCTGGCCTTCTTCGCCTCGACCGCGGGCCAGCTCGCCGTCGGCCGGTTCGGCCGTACGGGTGGGCCCGATCGGTCTGGAGGGCGCCTGATCTGCATCGCCTGCATGGCCGCACTGGTCTTGGTCGCGGTCGTCTGCTTGCTCCGACGGCCGGAATCTGTCGCGGCTGACGGCGACGCGTGACTCACCCTTGAAGTTTCATGCCCTTGGTTGATGTGAGGCCCTTGTCGGGGTGCGCCCGGAAGGTCGCTGTCCAGACGGTGGGCGGGCAGGATGTGCCGTTGGGGTGCTGTTCGGTAAGCCTGGCCCGGGTGGTGTCCTCGACGACCGTGGCACCGCTCTTCGCCGACGTCACGGTGAGTCGCACCGGCAGGGTGGACGCGCGGACGCTGTCGGGGAGTTGGACCGACAGCGAGAGGAACGGGTCGTCGGGACGGCCCGACTTCTGCTCCTCGCAGAGGCTGTTTACGCACAGCCTGATCTTCGCCGCGTCAGGGCCGCCGAAGTCGGCGGGCCGCCAGACGGCGGACACCCGCGAGTCGTCATCGGCCTTGGTGCACAGCGCGTCCTGGCCGAGGAGCGAGCATCCGGTCAAGGCCGCCGCCAACAGCGGGATAGGTAGGGTTCGGCGCATGCCAGTGCCGTCTCGCGTCATCTCTGCTCCGGTCCAAGATCCGTTGGAATCCGGACTCTAGGAGTTGTCTTCAAATGTCACGCCCACATCAGGAGCGAGGCGAGGGTGACGGCTGCTTGGTAGGACTCGGCGGTCTTGTCGTAGCGGGTGGC
>NZ_JBEXGX010000060.1:0-22979 GCF_040607495.1 Streptomyces sp. NPDC005281
GCATGGCTGGGTGCTACCTGCTTTCCGCCGCCGACCTCGCCTACCAGGGCGACGGCCCCTGGGTGACGACCGGGATCAAAATAACCCCGGTGAAGATGTCCGCACCGTTATGTCGGCGGGCTGTTCCAACAGCGGGCCAGTGAACCAGACCTGTCGGCCCATCAGCGCCCGCGTGGTGTTCGCCTGTTCGCTTGCCCTTCGGCCGAGGACGTTCAAGGTTGTGCGTCGCGTGGAGGCACCGCAACTCGGTGCCGGTTCAGCTGGACGTCGGGCCCCGCGCTAGGCGATAGGGGAGCCACCGGTGGCGTTGAGGATCTCGGCGGTGATGTAGCTCGCTTCGGGCGAGGCGAGGAAGACGTAGGCGGGGGCCATCTCTGCAGGCTGAGCCGGGCGTCCCAGAGGTGACTGCTTTCCGAATTCAGTGGTGTCCGGCATGGTCGCGGGAATCAGGGGGGTCCAGACCGGCCCTGGCGCGACAGCGTTGACGCGGATGCCGTGGCCGGCGACCATCTGGGCCAGTCCTTGAGTGAAGGTCGCGATGGCGCCCTTGGTCATGGCGTAGTCCAGCAAGTGCGGGCTGGGCTGGTACGCCTGGACCGAGGTGGTGTTGATGATGGAACCACCCTGCGGAATGTGAGGCAGTGCCATCTTCGACAGCCAGAACATGCCGTAGAGGTTGGTGTGCATCACGCGGTCGAACTGTTCAGTGCTGATCGCTGCGATGCCGTCCGGCTGCGACATCTGGTAGGCGGCGTTGTTGACGAGGATGTCGATGCGGCCCCATTCCTCCACTGCGCGTTCGATCAGCTGACGGCACTGCTCCTCCTCCCGGATGTCACAGGGGACGGTCACGGCGGTGCGGCCCGCGTCCTGGACGAGGCGGGCCGTCTCCTCCGCTTCGCCCTTCTCCTCGGCCAAATAGGTGAACATGACGTCGGCGCCTTCTCGGGCGAAGGCCAGTGCGACGGCGCGCCCGATGCCCGAGTCCCCGCCCGTCAACACCGCCTTGCGATCCTGGAGCCGTCCTGCGCCCTGGTAGGAGTCCTCACCGTGATCCGGCGGAGGATCCATGGGGCCCGTCCATCCAGGATGCTTCTGGTCCTGCTGGGGGAAGTCCGGTTCGGGCTGCCGGGGCTGAGAGCTGGGTGTGTCGGACAACAGATCGTCCTTCCTCTGTCGAATGGTTGCGGCCGGCTGCTCCGGGCGTCCTCACGCAGGCCGCTTCCGGCTGTGGCGTTCCGTGAGGAGCGATCTGTCCGCGTAGGGGCGGAGTGCCCCCGAGAGGATGATCCATTCAGGTCTTCGCGAGCTGGTCTTCAATGTCCGGGCAGTTCGTCCCGCACCGGGACAGAGGGTTTGCTGACGGGGGCAGGGGTTACCCGCGCTTGCAACGATGCTGAGGTGGCTGATGGCCCGTTGCTAGCGGTCGCCGTGAAAGCCGTACAGAAGATCGGAAAACAGGAGGCGCTGGAACAGGAACCCGACGGCCCCAACTGGAGGATGGCGAGTGCGGATGAATGAGCTGTCGGCCTCCGGCCCGGGTTGGAGCCAGCCTTGCCCGGCAACTGCACAGCCGTCCACTACGGCGATCGCGCGCCCCGAAGAACACACTGCCTCGGCGGCGGTGGATTGGCAGGAGCGAGCAGGCAGCCCGCATGAGGGGGCCACGCAAGCGGTGACGGACCAGGCAGTGGGCGTCGTGATGGCACTGGGTCGCCTGCGCGCCGACCAGGCACGCACAGTCCTGGCAGGTGTCTCCCGACGCACCAGCATCACGCTGCTTCGCATCGCCGAACTCGTCACCGCCTGGGCATCCTCCGGTGAACTCAACCTCGGCATCCGCATCGCGCTGGAGGAAGCCATCCGCCACCAGCGCCCTGCCCGCCCGACCAGCCAGGCCAGTGGCTAACACCCCGAACCTGTCACGGACGGCGCATCGAGAAAGCCGCTTTGGGTACTCGGACCACCCGACGAACGGGGTGGACCCAAGGAGGCTTCTCGCAGTCATGTTGACGCACACGTTCGAGCGAGGTGTGCTTGTCCTGACCCTGGACGACGAACCAAAGGCAGGCGCCACGGCCTGGCACGGCCTCGCAACCCACATCAGCGACCTCGTCCACGTGCACACCCCGGCGCCTGTTGTCATCCTTCTCAGCGGCGGCGCAGCCCCCTCACTGGTTAATGCGATTCTGCGGGCCCACCATATGTGCAGCCAACTTAGTGTCCTGATGTCAGTGGCCACCCCCAATGCCGCTCTCCGTCGCGTCCTCGAAGCCCAGGCCGTTGCCCGAGGCGCGCGCTTGGTCATCCACGCTCGCGCGGACATAGCTATTGCCACGGCATTCACGGCCGCCGCGTAATCGCTCTACGGCAGGCTGTATGCCGCGAACTTCCGCGGCCGCTGAGACATCCGCGCAGGTACCCCGTCAGGCGAGGGCTCGACACAGGAGCGGGGCGGCGGGCCCCGTTCGCGCCCGGCAGCCGCAGCAGTGAGCAAACTTCCGGCCCACCGGTGGTGGAGCGGTCCAGAGCGGTGCTTATGGCCTGGTGGAGTGCCTGCTCCGTATCGATGTCGATCTCACCGCGTGCCTCCGGCATGATGCGGTCACCGACCGCCTGATGGAGCGCCTGCAGGCCTATCCCACCGCGTCCCTACGGACCGAGCTGGGCGGCGATGCCGGTCGGCGTGGCGGCGAACACCGTCAATGACGGCCTGTAAGAGGGGGATCCAGTGCGGGCCAGGGTAGACGTAGGTCGTGAGGATCCTTAGCGAAAGCCGTCAGCCGCTCAAAAGCGAGCGGAAGGCAACCTACGTGGTCACTGCTGCAGCCGTGGCTGCGACAGCGTTTGCCGGAGCCCGCGCGGTCGATGCGGACAGTGATTGGTACAGATCGCTGAAGAAGCCAGCGTGGCAACCACCGTCTTGGGCGTTCGGTGCGGTGTGGACACCGCTCTACGTGTCGATCGCTTGGGCCGACGGCCGTGGACTGAACCGGGCACATGCCTCGCAGCGGGTGGCCCTGGCAGCTAGCGTGGGGGCAAATCTGGTGCTGAATGCGGTATGGAACCACTTGTTCTTTCGTCGGCAAAGCCCCCGAGCAGGCATGGCCGGCACCGTCCTGCTGGACATCAGTAATCTTCAGCTCGTGCGGAAGATGACCGGCGTAGACCGCCCGGCCGCCCGGGCACTCGTCCCCTACACGGCCTGGTGCCTGTTCGCCACCGCTCTCAATGCCTCCCTAGTGCGCCGCAACTCCGCCCGGCGATAGCAATACAGAGGCACGTTCCGGTGAAGTGGCCAAGTCGGTCCACAACGCCGGATGATCGCCACCCGCCCGGTAGCCAACGACGGCAACGCTGATCCGGGCGATCGGCGCTCGTGACACTGCCATCGGTGCCGTCATGCTGCCGGCCCCCGATTCCCGTGTCGCGCAGGCGGCGGGTGTGTGCCGCATTGCAGCCGACCTGTTCGACGCCGTCGTCTTCGGCGCTGCTCTGAGCGGGCGGCAGCGTCTCAAGATCGTCGGATTCGCAGCAGGGTGGGGTGTGCTGAGCGGGGGCTGTAGTAAGTATTCGCCGTCCGCGTCCTGATCGGCCATGGCACGCAGACCGGTGATCGGTAAAAAGAGTGTGCCCTGCGCCGGCCCACATCGGCCAGGGTAGGGGCGCGTCGGCGGATGGGTTGGCGCGTTCACCGGTTTACCGTCCGGGTGCGGGCGGTGACTGTGCGGACATGGAAGGCCGTCCCTGGGGCGGTAGCCGCACCAAGATGGCATAGACCTCTCGACACAGGGCACTTGAAGACCTGCCTGACGCCCCTCAGTGCCGAGCCGGGCGCGAGATGTCATACATACGGTCTGCTTTTTCGTGTGGCGGCCAGCCACCACCCTTGTTTGGGGAGAGAATCACCATGATCTTTCCGGCGGAGAGAGAACTGCGCGCGGTACTGGCCCGCTTTGCAGAGACGCGCATTGAACACGACGTCCGCCCCACCGGTCGTACCAGCCGGGCACTGGACGACGTCACGTACACCCTGTGCGTGATGACCGGGGCCCGGACCGTGGAGCAGGCTCTGCGTGCGGCAGACGCTCTCCTGGAGCAGTGCAGCACGGGCCGTGAGGGCGTCACACGAGCGGACAGGACGTTGGCCGCCTGATCCTCTCACCGACCGGGTCTGCCCGTGCATCGAGGCACCTTCCGGACACCTGGCTGCAACCGCTGAAGCCCTGGGCAGCCGAGCGCACCCAAGACCAGGCGGATGGATCCCAGCACGCGGTACTGAGCAGCGGCCTCGGGGCGCGTGCGGCCCTGTACCTGCAGCTGCTTTCATCCCTGCAGGTACAGGGCCGCACAGGACGTGAAGAAGCCGGCAGGTGCGTGTGGGTGATCCGGGGGTTGCCAGAGTGACGAGTGGGGATTGGGAGACTGACCGGATGGATATCAGCCGCAGGAACAATGTCACCGTCACCGGTAACCCGCAGGGACCGACAGTGGTGCTGGCTCACGGGTTCGGCTGTGATCAGAACATGTGGCGGCTGACGGTGCCGGCTCTGCTCGAGGACTATCAGGTGGTGCTGTTCGACTATGTGGGTTCGGGCCGCTCGGATCCGTCCGCGTTCTGTGAGGACCGCTACGCCTCCTTGCATGGTTACGCCCGGGACGTGGTGGAGGTGTGCGAGGCGCTCGACCTGCGCGATGCCGTTTTCGTGGGGCACTCGGTCAGTGCGATGATCGGGGTGCTGGCCGCCGATATCGCTCCGGAACGGATCGGGGCGCTGGTGATGGTTGCTCCCTCTCCCCGGTACATAGATGACGAGGGCTACCGCGGCGGGTTCAGTGCGCAGGACATCGACGAACTGCTGGCGTCCCTGGACTCGAACTACCTGGGCTGGTCGGCCGCGATGGCACCGGTGATCATGGGGAATGCGGACCGGCCCGAACTGGGTGAAGAGCTGACGAACAGTTTCTGCGCCGCTGACCCCGACATGGCACGCGTCTTCGCCCGAACCACGTTCCTGTCGGATTCGCGAGACGATCTGAAGGGCGTAGGCGTGCCGACACTGGTGCTGGAGTGCACCCAGGACGTCATCGCCCCCCGCCAGGTCGGCGCGTTCGTCCACCAGGCGATCACCGGCTCGAAACTGGTCACCCTCGAGGCGACCGGACATTGTCCGCACCTGTCCGCGCCGGAGGCCACCAACGAGGCGCTCACCGGTTTTCTGGCGAGCCTGCGGTGATGTGTCGAGCGGGCCAGCAGCCCGAGCCGCAGGGCACAGGCAATGAGGCCTCGAATGCGGTGTTCGCCGCACTGTTGGAGGACAGTGCCGAAGACCTGTACGAGAACGCACCGTGCGGGTATCTGTCCACACTGATGGACGGCACCATCGCGAAGATCAACACCACCCTGCTCGGCTGGCTCGATCTGAAGCGGGACGCAGTGGTGGGACGGATGAGGTTCACCGACCTACTGACTGTGGGCGGCAAGCTGTACCACGAGACGCACTTCGCTCCGATCCTGCAGATGCAAGGCGAGATCAGCGGCATCGCCCTGGAGATCAAACATAGCGGCGATGGGCGGATGCCCGTCCTCATTTCCTCCGTGGTCAAGCGCGGAGGCAGCGGAGAACCGCTGCTCATCCGCACCACCGTCTTCGACGCCCGGGATCGCCGCGCCTACGAAGAAGAACTCCTGCGCGCCCGCAATGCAGCCGAAGCAGCGCGCAAGCAAGCCGAAGCCGACCACGCCCGACTGCAGGACGCCCTGGCCGTCCTCCAGCAGTCGCTGCTGCCCACCACACTGCCGCCGGTCTCCGGCATGGAGACGGCCGCCCACTACCGCACTGCCTTTCCTGACCGTCTCGGCGGCGACTTCTACGACCTCTTCCCCCTCGACGGCAAACGCTTCGCCTTCTTCATGGGTGACGTGTGCGGCAAGGGCCCCGAGGCCGCCGCTCTCACCTCACTGGCCCGCTACACCCTGCGCACGGCAGCCCTGCACGACTCCGATCCGGTCGCTGCCCTGTCGACTCTCAACAAAGTGCTCCACGATCGCTACACCGGCGGCGATCCGCGCTACTGCACCGTCATCTTCGGCATCCTCGACCCGCCCCTCGCCAGCGGACAAGCCACCGTTCACATAGCCTCAGGCGGGCACCCCCCGGCGCTCGTCCTGCGCGCCGACGGCACAGCCGATTTCCTGCCCACACCCGGAGGCCTCCTCGTCGGCATCCTGCCCGCCGCGCCCTTTGCCACCGCCACGACCACCCTCGCGGCCGGCGACACCCTCCTGCTCTACACCGACGGCCTCACCGAAGCCCGTACCGGCGACGACCGCAACACCCTGTACGGGGACGAGGCCCTGCGCACCTTCACGGCCAGCCATGCCGGCAAGTCATCACAGGCCGTCATCCAAGCCCTGACCGCCCTGTTGGACGACTTCGGTGACGGCCTCGACGACGACACCGCTCTGCTCGCCCTCGGCATGCTCGCCCCTGACAACAAGAACCCACAATGAGCCCGCTGCAGATCACCACCCGAGACGCCATGACCGGACCCGTGCTGGAAATCTTCGGCGACCTCGACTACGTCAACGCCCCCCAGCTGCTCGACCAGCTCACCGCTCTCACCCTCCAGCCAGGCCAGCGCCTCGTCCTGGACCTGGGCGGCATGGACTTCTGCGACTCCAGCGGCATCAGCGCCATGATCGCCGCCCACAACCTCGCCCACGCAGCACATGCGAACATCGCACTCGCCGCGGTCCCCGCCCACACCCAACGCGTTCTGCGCATCGTCGGCCTCGACCAGGTCCTGCCCATCCACCCGGACAGCAATGCTGCCACCCAACCCCTGAGCAGCAGCGTTCCGCGCCTCAGTGACTCCTCCCCGTTCTTCAGGACGGGGAGGAGTCACTGAGGACACTCCGAGACGACGTGACGTGCGTGCGTCGCCAACGCCGTGTAGTCGTTCGTCAATCCGTGGGTTCTTCTGGAGCAGGCTGGTCGGAGGGGACCCCCATCTGCTGATGGGTCTCCTCGCCGTCGCTATCCGCTCTGCCGGCGTCGGGTGGGGCCGCTTCGGCTGTCTCGCCTGAGGCATCTTTCGTGGGTGTGTCATCGTCGTCGCGCTGTGGGTCAGGCATGTCCCTAGGTACAGGGGTGCCTGCTTTGTGCTGCCCCGCCATGGCCTCTGCCTCCGTGTGTTGCTTGCGAGCGGAGTTCCCGAGGCCCTCATGAGTGACCTGCGCCCCGCCAGGTGCCGCCGACGGCGGTTCCTGTGACACGAGTGCCCTCTCTCTTGGTCCTTGACCGCTCTTTGAAGGAGTACTTGGGTCTGGTCAGCGTGCGGACACGGCGAGGTCACTCCAGGGGGCCTCACCGGCGGCAGGGGATGGAGGGGCCCAGTCAGCTGAAACTCTTCGAGACACATCGCATCTACATCGGCGGTTGGATCGCGTCCCGCCGACTCAGCGGGTGGCATACCCGTCCCAAATCCGACGGCCGAACCGACCCGCTCTTGCCGCGGCTATGGCGCGGCGGGTGGCAGGGGCACGCCTGCGTGCGGTGCGATCGTGTCGGCCTGAGCCTGCGGGCCGAGCCATTCACATACCAGGATGGTGGCATCGTCCTGAAGTTGCTGATGGTGGTGCTGGAGCAGGGCGTGGATGAGACGGCGCAGGGTCTCGGGGACGGGCAGGCCGTCGCTGTGGTGGCGGACGAGGAAGTCGATGAAGCGGGCGAGGCCGAACTCCTGGCCGCCGACGCGGGCCTCGGTGATGCCATCGGTGTAAAGGACCAGGCGGTCGCCGGGTTCGAGCTGCTCACGGCAGAGGGTGACGGGCAGCTGCAGGTCGGTCCCCAGGGGATGGGACGGCGGGCACTTCAGGAGGGCGGACCACCGTCCGCCGCGGATCACGATGGGTGGGTGGTGGCCGTGGCTGACCCAGGTCAGGATGCCGCTGGTGGTGTTCAGGTCGGCGAGGATGCCGGTCACGTACCGGCTGTTGCCGAACTGCTCCAGCAGAACCTGCTCGATGCGCTCCCCGAGCTCGTCCAACGGAATGCCCTGCCGACGGTTGTTACGGCAGGCCGCCACGGCGAGGTTGGCGGTGAGACCGGCGGAGGTGTCGTGTCCCATGGCATCGAAGACCGAGAAGTGGATGGTGTCGCCTGTAGTGGCGTAGTCGTAGGCGTCGCCGCCAACCTCGTAGGCCGGCTCCAGGGCCGCACCGATGATGACTCGTTCGTCGGCGTAGGTGCGTGGTTGCATCAGCGTCCACTGCATCTCGGCTGCGACGTTCATTGCTTTGGTACGGGTCAGGCGGGCGTGGGAGTCGCTGGTGCCCCGGGTGCCGACGACCATCATGGCCACCAGCGATGCCAGCGCCAGCATGTCCCGATGAACGCCGTCACCGTCTCGGGGCGTGCTCATGCGCAGGACGCCGAGGCGCTCGGTGCCGTCCAGGAGTGGTACCCACCACGTGTGGAGTCCGTCCTGGCTGTCGGCGGCGGCCATGAGGCGCCCGTACTGGTAGGCACGTCCGGCGACAGTGCCCTCGATCGTCAGTTCCGCTGAAGCCTCGCCGACGTTTTGTCCGGCGTCCAGCCCCTCGCCGGTGAGCAGGCGCAAGACGTCACGCTGCAAGTCGCCGAGATAGATCCGTACATCGTCGAAGCCGGCCATCCTGGCATGCTCGGCCACATGGGACGGCAACTGCTCGAAGGACATCACGTGGCTGCTCACCAACAGTCCCATCAGCGCCCGCAGGATCCCGCTATCGCGCTGGGTCATCAGAAGTCTCCCTGCCGTCGCCTCCATTCCTGTCGGACGGAAGTCGTGGTCCTGAGCATCGAGGATGCGGGCCGTGGTGTGTGCGCGCCGCCCCGACCAACGACCAAACCTGCCCACTGATACGGCAGAGCACCTCGCACCGGCAGCGCACCTTCCGTGCCACCACGCCAGGCGCCTATCCGCCCAGAGTGTCGCTACGCCCCTCCATCCCCAGGGAAGAAACAACGAGGAGCACATCCCGCCCGGGAGACGCATGCACGGGAGACGACAGCTGCCGCCGTGGTCACACTCTGGCGGCTCCGGGCGGTCGCTTGGGTCTCCAGCCGGAGCGACCGCCCGCACAACGGCGACGACGAAGCAGCAGCTGAAGTACGCGCTCGGCCGCTGAGACAGGTGCTCGGGCACCGGCGGGAAATGCCATCGGCCGGCGCCGGGGCACGGCTCACCGCGCTGGCGGGATGTTTTCAAGGGCGTTCTCGGCTGCTGTTCTTGGCCTGAAGGCCACCTTCCGCCCGCATTCGCCTTTGCGACGCGTCGCAGACTTGGCTCGAACGGGACCCTGCGCCTGAGCCTGTCCCGGTCCAGGCGGGTGAGGGGTGCGGACCGCTGATCACCCACCCACCTGGCGAGGTCCCGGAGTCCGCCGGCCGGAGGACGGCCGGCACTGGCGCTGTCCAGCTTGTCGTACCGGAATGCGCTGGCGGTACCCGACGCTGCGCGAGACCCCTCTTGGGCCGCCGCCTGCGCAGCAAGTAGCCCGGTCCCGCCCAGAACGCGGCAAGGGACCGGGCTAGGGCTGAGAACCCTGGACCGGGCAGCGGAAGTCAGAGCCCTCAGCACTCGCGTTTGGGTTCGGGCCCGTGTACGCGATCGCTGGTGAAACGATCGCCAGCGCTGACAGACACGCTCCGAGCTTGCAGCATTCACGCCGCCCAGCCAGGTGGGCTTCAGAGAATCAGGCTCGTCGGTTCATTGGAAGCCCAGGCCCAGGCCGTTCTGGCGCTACAGCCATGTATAGGGTCCCATGCGGCTCACGACTGGCCGGCCAAGCAACTCGGGCCAGAACGCGGCGGCCGCTCAGGTGTGGCAGGCACTGCCTTCCGGGACGGAGAGGTCTCGGCAGCACAGCAGGCAGGAAGGCTGCCGTGGCATGTTTTTGCCCATGGATGACGGGACACTCGGCACGTCTTGGTGTCCGCGGCGGCCGGTCGCCGAGCATCCGTCAGCAGTGAGCTCTTCCGACCGGCACGGCAACACAAACAGCGGTTGGCCGGGTGACAGGAATCGTGATGTCCAGGAACGTGCGGCCCTTTGCGCCTTGTCGCCGCTCCGTCCTTGACTGCGAGTCGGCCTCCTCTGTCCTGCTCCACAAAAGTTCGTTTCCTCCCTGGCCTGAAGGCTGGGGCATCCTCGAAGGACAGATCCGATGAATGATGCGACTCTCGCAATGCCGACCGCCGCTTCCTACGCCGGCTCCCTATGGCTGCTGGTGGCCGGCATCTCCCTCGTGGTCATCCTGATCGCCGCCTTCTTCATCGGCACCCGTCACTCCGCCCGGCGCCGCACGTCGACAACGGCGCCCCAAGCCGCACAGGCACGCCGCGAAGTGGCGGACCCCGCACGCCGCGGGGACGGATGGAGCACGCCCGATGACGATCCTGAGCAGGGGCACCCGCACCGCTGACGGTGCAGGAGTAGCAAGACAACCCCGATCGTCTTGCCTTTCATGATGCCGCCGGACCGCTCTGGAGTGAAGTTCCGCTCGATCTCGTTGTGCGTTCAGATCGACGTAGATGTCGCCGGTGAGCACCACCGTCAGGTTCATCCGGGGACAGCTGCCGCACGAAGTGGCCCGACCTGTTTGGCCGTTGGTGGGCGAGGGCGCTGTGCCGGCCCGTCTTGCAGCGACCGACCGGCCGTGGCGCCGGGGCGGGGGAAATCGGCGCGCCCGACCTCGACCTGCGCGCCGGTTGATCCGAGTCAGACGCAGGCAGTCGTGTGTGGCCATCTCGGAGGGCAACTGGCGCGGGCGAGGTCCTTCGGTCTCGACCTCGTCGCACTCACCGTGGACCTGCCCCACCGGGCAGGAGCCGTTCGGCAACCGTACCCCGGCCCGCATGGCGCTGTCCGTCGACCTCGGTGGACACCTCCCCGGCAGCAGCCGGCGCTCACCGTCGGCCCTGCTGCTTGCCATGACGGTCGGCCCAAGGCGTTACGGGCGCCAAGGGGCGGGCCGCCATCGCTTGCCCGCTCCCGGGCCGGCCCGGCCCAGCTCGACTCGACTCGGGAGCGGGCGGTTCGATGCGGTGGCGGGCTCCGTCTCAGGCATGTGCCCAGCGGTTTCCGCCCGGGCCGTCCTGCCTTCTGCGCGGTCTCCTGAGAGGGCTCTGTGCGGTGTGCGCCCTCCCGCCGCGCGAGACCGTGACCGCGCCGACCGACACGCGAAAATCTATGTTGGACGCAGTAGACATTGGGTGATCGCCTGGCTATGGTTTCTCTCGTAGCCCAGAGAGACAGCAGGGCCTGGCAGACACGAACTGCCGGTCAGCAGGGCGGCAGTTCGCAGGACGGTGCGGTGGTGGAGTTCCGAAGCCAGGGCGATTGCAGGACGGCGACGGGACTGACGGCCGGACCGGGTGGCCCGCAGTGATCAGGGGCCGCCATGAGCAGGACCGCAGTTGATGTAGTGGCAGTACCGGTAGGTGCAGTTCGCAGGACCCGGCAGTGAAGTCAGTGAGCAGTACCTCGGTGAAGGCGTCGGCTGCGGGCGCGCGTGCCGGGAGGTTCGGCAGTGGGGTTCTAAGCCAGAGCAGAGTCAGGACGGGTGACGGGGCTGGCTGCCGAAAGGGTGGTGCTCTTGCAGGCCACTGAGCAGGTCGCAACACCAGTAGTGAGGCAGTACAGCAAGACCGCAGTTCGTAGTTCCCGCAGTTCGGTAAGCAGTTGATCTCAGAGGGAAAGAACGGAGGGGCCGAGCGCCATCAGGATCGCCCGGGCGTACGTGCTGAGCCCGGGTACCGCAGGACATCGATAGTGAGGTGGTCTCCGGTCAAGCAACCGCGATCCCTGCAGTCCCGACAGTGTTCAGGTCGGGTCGGCGGAAACAGAGGGCCGGCGCAGTATCAGGGCCGGTAGATGGTGTAACTGTTCCTTCGGGGCCCTGGCGCGAATGGCGCCAGGGCCCCTCCACGCGTTAATTCAGAGAGGTGCAATGACAGCAGACGACTCCTACGACCGTTTCGATGACGACGACTATCCCGCCTACACCATGGGCCGGGCCGCCGAGATGGTCGGGACCACCCAGGGTTTCCTCCGCGCCATCGGAGATGCCCGCCTGATCACCCCGCTGCGCTCCGAGGGCGGACACCGCCGCTACTCCCGCTACCAGCTGCGCATCGCCGCCCGCGCCCGCGAACTCGTCGACGGCGGCATGCCCATCGAGGCCGCCTGCCGCATCATCATCCTCGAAGACCAGCTCGAAGAAGCCCAGCGCATCAACGCCGAACACCGCCGCGCCGCATCCCGGCATGCAGCCGGCATCTGAAGTGGAATAGGTGGCCTCAGCCTCTCGTCGCGGCGGACGACACCGGTGTCAGCAGCCCTCGCGCGTGAACGGCGGGGAGGGAGAGCGTGCGATAGCCGACGCTCTCGAACAGGACCGTGATCCTGTTGCCCTCCTCGCTCATCACCTCGCCCTCGCCCCACGTGCTGTGCCCCACCCGCATCCCGGGAGGGAAGGCGCTGTCGGTCGCCATGGGTTCCAGCGGGTCCGGGCCCGTACCGGACAGGATGTCTCCTGTCCGCACGGAGGCCCCCTTCAACTCCTGCGTACGGGTGCATGTGTCGCAGCCCGCGCAGTCGCCGGCTGCCAGACTCTCGCCGAAGTATCCGAGCATGTGCCGCCGTCGGCAGCCGTTGGTCTCCGCGTACGCCCGCATCATCTCCACCCGGGAGCGCTCCAGGTCGACCCGGGAGGAAGCGATCCGCGTGGCCTCGCGGACGCAGGTGTCCCGCCGCGCGCCGGGCACGGCTCGGACGCCGCCGCGCTTTTGCGTCGTCACGGCTCCGGCCTGCTCCAGCAGGTGCAGCATCGATGTCAGCGGCGTCTGGGACAGCCCGGTGCGTTCGCGCAGCGCGGTCGCCGTGACCGGCCCCGGGTGCTCGCGCACCGCGTCGAGCAGTGCGCCCAGTGTCTCCGGGTCGGGGTGCGCGCCGGTCCGGAACCGCTGCACGCCGAGGTCCTCGGGCCGATACGCGAGGATCGCCTTCGAGGGCCCTCCGTCGCGACCGGCCCGGCCGATCTCCTGGTAGTAGCTGTCGAGGGAACCCGGCACCGACGCATGCAGCACGAAGCGGATGTCCGGCTTGTCGATGCCCATGCCGAACGCGGAGGTGGCGACGACCACGTCGAGTCCGCCGTTCTGGAAGCGGTCGTGCGTGCGGGAGCGCTCGGCCGCCGACAGCCCCGCGTGGTAGGCGGCGCTGTCGAATCCGAGCGCCGACAGTTCCCGCGCGTACTCCTCGCTCTCCCGTCGCGTTCCCGCGTAGACGATGCCAGGTTTGGCCTCGGCCGCGGCCCGTTCCACCACCCACCGGCGCTTGGCCGCGTTCTCCAAGTGTCGTACGACCTCGAGCGTGATGTTGCGGCGGTCGAACCCCGCGACCACCTCGTGCGCCTCGTGCATGCCGAGCCGCTCCACGATGTCCGCCCGCACGGGGGCCGCAGCGCTGGCGGTGAGGGCCAGGAGCGGGGGCCGGCCGATGCATTCGCGGACATGACGCAGGGACAGGTAGTCGGGCCGGAAGTCGTACCCCCACGAGGACACGCAGTGGGCCTCGTCGACCACCATCAGCGCGGGAGCGGCCGCGGCGATCTGCGCCACCACCTCGTCCTTGGCGAGCTGCTCGGGCGAGACGAACAGGAAGTCCAGACGGCCTTCGCGTACGCGCTCCCACACCGCTTCGTTGTCCCGCGCACGCTGCGCGGAGTTGACCGCCGAGGCGCCGGCGGAGGTGCCGGATCCCTCGATACGGGCGAGGGCAGCGACCTGGTCCCGCTGGAGCGCGATCAGGGGCGAGACCACCACGGTCGGCCCTTTCAACAGCACACCCGGCACCTGGTACACGGCCGACTTTCCCGCACCCGTCGGCATCACCACGATGGTGTCGCGCCCCTCCATCACGGCTGTCATGGCATCGAGCTGGGAGGGGCGCAGACACTCCCAGCCGAACACCTCGCGGGCACAGCGACGCAGACGCTTCCTGAGCGACCTGGCCTTGAAGTATCCGGCCTTGACACGCATGGCACTCCTGACGCCGCTCTCCGGTGGGGTTCGGCGCCCGTGTACCCCCGGAGGGGACGAAAAACGGATCGCTCGCGGGGAGTTGCGGTTTCGTGTCATCGGAGCGCGATGGTGACGGGACAGAAAGAGGCGCTGGGCGGCGCTCGCGGAGAGCGCCTACCTCTGAACTGCGCAGGCGTGAGCTCGATGACCAGCACGGCCGGCGCGGTCAAGGAAATCACCGCCCGCTTCGGTGACATCCGGCTCAGCACCGTGTACCGGCAACTCTCCCGGTGGGCCGGCAGCGGACTCATCTGCAAGATCGGCCCGGTCTGTTCTGGACATCAACTGCTCTGCACGCGGTGAGAGTTCACCTTTGGGTCACGGCTCGGCCGGGCGGTTGGGCAGCAAGCGGTGTATGGACATGAACGGTTTGCTCGGTCGCTACACCAGAGGGATTAATCGTCACGCACAGTGAGTGCGTCGTGGCCGCTGGCGCCATGGAGAGTGCTTACGTGGCGTGCGTTACGCGGGGTCGGCTCAGGTGGCTGTCCCGCGCTTCAACCAACCACGAAAGGAGCACGGCGTGAACGCTTTCTCTGGCGTGAAGCGGAAAACGGCGCTCGGGGTCACAGTGCTGGCTGCGATCGCTGTCTCGGCTGTCCCGGGATCGGCCTCCGTCGCCGCCGGTGCAAACCAGGGCGCCTCGGACCACTGGGGCGTGATCACCCGCAACACGATCGGCTCTCCTGTCGCCGTGTTGAGGAACGGCCCGTTCGGCTCCTTCGGCGTGACCGGTTCCGCCGCGAGGCCGCCCTACGGAACGGGCAGCCTCGGCATCGAGGTGTCGGACAGCTCAACCTCCCTCACTCCGCCCAGTGAGAAGGTGGACTTCGGCAACGAGGTCGATTTCTACGGCGAGCCGGTACTGGGACTGAACAAGGTTGGTTTTCACGTCTTTCAGACCGGCGAGAACATCTCCTACGGCGGCCCCGGGAACATGCCGAACATCAAGTTCGAGATCAACCCGAACCTCACCGCGGCATCCGCCACCACCTACTCCACGATGGTGTGGCTGCCGCCCGCTTCCCCGGTGTCCGACCGCTGGAGTCCCTACTTGGACGCCACCACCACCGGCACGTGGTTCCTCACGGGCAACGCGGGGAGCGTGACCGGCTGCAACCAGAGCACCCCGTGCACCTTCCCGCAGCTGAAGACCGCCCTCAACGACGGCGGCTCCGCTCCGAGCATCTACACCGCCGCCGTGGGCAAGGGCCGTGACAGCATGTGGATCGGCGCCGTCGACGGCCTGCGGATCAACCAGAACATCTACGACTTCGAGGCCGACGGAGTCAGGACTCGCCGCGCCAGTTGAGCGGTGGAGAGCAGACACGGTGGCTGACGCACCCCTTTGCGGAGCGAGGGTCAAGCTGCTGACCGTCAGCCTCGGATCGATCAGACTGGCGGGCTCCTTGGAGGGATGCAGAGGCCCTGCCCGGTTTCGCCGGTCTCCGGGTGAAGGTCACCGTGGTGACCGTGCCTGGGGGCCCGTGCGGCTCATGCGT
Source organism: Streptomyces sp. NPDC005281 (assembly GCF_040607495.1). Lineage (NCBI taxonomy): Bacteria > Bacillati > Actinomycetota > Actinomycetes > Kitasatosporales > Streptomycetaceae > Streptomyces > Streptomyces sp. NPDC005281. The sequence continues at coordinate 15,635 of NZ_JBEXGX010000060.1, forward strand.
CCCAGGCCACTCGGGCCGCCATCCGGCCCGCGCCGGCCCCGCATTGCTAGACGGTCTCGGAGGCGTTCGAAGGCCGGCCGGCAGATGCCTGCAGCCGCCGAGCATTAACGACAGCAGACTTCCGGGTGCGGCCAGTTGCATCGGGTCTGTGAACCCGCAACGGCGGTTTGCCACTCGGCCATGCCCTGGAGGACCTTGTCGGTGCTGGTCGAGATCGTCTGACGAGAGACGTCGGTGCACCACAGACCTCACTTGCCTGGAAGACGAACTATGCGGCGCTGGTATCGCTCCCGTACTCCGGGCACCTGCTCACGGAAATCTCTGGGTGACCTGCGGGCGGCCAAGGAGAAGGGCGAGGACGTCGTCCGGCCCAAGTAGGCGCGCACTGCTCCTGATCCCGGCAGTCTGTCGGCTGCCGGGATTTGTGCGATCACGTCCACCTGCTCGTGCACTACCCGCCGAAAATCGCCCTGTCCAAGCTCGTCAACCCCCTCACGGGCGTCAGCTCCGGCTACCTGTGCGCGCGCAGTACACCGGCCGGATCAACCGGATCGGGACCGGCTCGGCGTTCTGGTCCCCGTCCTGCTTCGCGGGGTCCTGCGGCGGCACACCGCCGAGCATCGTCCAGGAGTACATCGAGAACCAGAAACGCCCAGCCTGACCCTCACCTCGAAGACGCAGAGAACTCCGGCGCTTCGCGCCTCCAGGCCGAGGACCGCATTCCCGCCCGGCATGAAGGCCGGGATTCCCTGCGAAGATCAAAGGGATGGCGGACTTCGCGAGATCCCCCCGAGATCTTCACTCTTCGGTCCCCGGCCGCCCAGGACATGCCTCTTTTTGCCTGGAAGAGGCCGCTGACCTGCTCCTGAGGCGGTCCTGAGGCGCGAAAGGCCGGACTGATTCCGTGACACCCCTGCGCACTTCCCGCCGTTCGGGCGGTGTCACGCCTGCCCGGGGTGCGGGTGGGCGGGGGGCGGGTTGCCAGAACGGGGAACCGTAGAGGATGGTTGCCATGAGGCAATAATTCATCGACTGGATGAGGTGAGGGGTTCGCTCAGCGGACCTTGGTGTTTGTGACTTCCATCGAGCAAGGTCCTGCCGTGAGCGCTGCCGCTCCGGCAGACACGGTATGGACGTCCGTGCCCTACCCGGTTGTGATCGTCGACCGGGCCGGCACGGTACGGCACGCGAACCCCCGGGCCAGCAGCCTCCTGCCTGCCGTCAACTGCGGCGCGCCCCTGACCGGGAGTGTTCCGGCGTGGCTCGCGGACGGCCACGCGCACCGGATGAGGGGCGGCTCCCGCGCAGGCGCTGCGGTGTCCGGGCCGGTGGGGGAGCGGACCTACGAGGCTCACGCCACCGTGCAGGACGACGGGGACGTCGTGTGGTGGCTGCTGGACGACACGGACCACCGACTGGCCCGCGAGGCGCTGCGGATGGAACGCGAGCGAACCGCGTTCTTGGCCGAGGCGTCCAACATGCTGCTCTCGTCGTTGAATCTGGAGCGCTGCATGGACGCGACCGCGCAACTCGCCGCCGAGTACCTCGCCGATGCCGCCCTGGTCATCGCGCCCCGCACGGGCCGCGTACTGCCGGTCGTCCTGTGTCTGCGGGGCGAGGCGCCGCAGCCGTTCAGATGGAATGTCGACCCCGAGGACGTCCCCGGCCTCGGGGAGGCCCTGCAGGGCTTCCCGCCGGTGCCCTCCCGCTGGATAGACCCGGCCTCCGCGCCCAGCTGGCTGGTCCCGGACGGCTTCGGCGCGGTCGGCTCCATCGTCATCACCCCGCTGCCCGGGCACGGAGTCCCCGCCGGCGCCCTCGTTCTCCTGCGGCGCAGCGGAGAGACGGCGTTCAGCGCGGACGAGGAAGTCTTCGCCCGCCTGTTCGCCGCCCGGGCCGGCGCGGCCATGTCCGCGGCCCGCCTGTATGCGGAGCAGTCCTCCCTCGCCCAGACCCTCATGCAGGACCTGCTCCCGCCGGTCCTGCACCGCGTGTCGGGGGTGGAGTTCGCCGGCGGCTACCGGGCATCGAAGGACCAGGAGCGGATCGGCGGCGACTTCTACGACGTGCACCCCGCGACCGCCGACGGTGAGGAGTCCTTCGCCGTGCTCGGTGACGTCTGCGGCAAGGGCCTCGAGGCCGCAGTCCTGACGGGCAAGATCCGCAACATCCTGCAGGCCCTGTTGCCGATGGCCGGTGACCACCAACGCGTGATCGAACTCCTCAACAGCGCACTCCTCAATTCCCGGACGACACGCTTCGCCACACTGGTCATGGCGTCCGTCGTGCGGGAAGGGGGCGGCGTGCGGCTGCGGGTGACCAGCGCCGGGCATGAGCCGTCTCTGATCGTCCGGGGCGACGGCACCGTTGAGGAAGGCATGTCGCGCGGCACACTCGTCGGTGTTCTTCCCGAGGCCCGGGCGACCACTACGCAGGAGACGCTTCGGCCCGGGGACTTCTGCGTGCTGTTCACCGACGGCTTCACCGAAGCCAAGGGCGGCCCGCTGGGCAGTGAACTGTTCGGCGAGTCCCGGGTGAAGCGGGCGCTGGCGCAGTGTGCCGGCATGCCCGCCGAGGCGGTCGTGGAACACATGCTGATGCTCGCCGCACAGTGGGTGGGCCCCGATGTCCACGACGACATGGCCATCATGATCATTTCTGCGCCGCGCTCCACTCATCTCAGCGCGGTGGGCGGCCATACCCGGGGCAGGTTCACCGCGTGATCCGTACATCGACCGCTCTGCGGCAGTGGCAGGAGCAGCTCTGGGACGCGGCCAGCACCGGCGACGAAGAGGCAGCCACCCGCACTGTCTTCGGCGCCCTGGAGGACGGCGCCCCGCCCGAGACCGTGCTCCTCGATCTCGTCGGCGCCGTGCAGCGCAGGGTGGGCGAGGAGTGGGCGGCGAACCGCATCACGGTGGCCCAGGAACATGCGGCCACCGCCATCAACGAACGCGCCATCGCCGCCCTGTCCCACCACTGCGCCCAGCACACGGCAGCCGTCCGGGGCCGGGCGACCGTGACGTGCGTGGACGGCGAATGGCACAGCCTGCCCGCCCGCCTGGTCGCCGAAGTGCTCAAGCTGCGCGGCTGGAAGGTGGACTATCTCGGAGCCCAGGTCCCCACCGGCCATCTGATCAGCCACATCCACCGGACCGGCCCCGAGTTCGTCGCGCTGTCCAGCTCGATCCCCGTCCGCCTGCCGACCGCGCACGCCACGATCACCGCGGTCCAGGCCACCGGCACCCCCGTCCTGGTCGGCGGTGCGGCCTTCGGCCGGCACGGTCAGTACGCCCGACGGCTGGGCGCCGATGCCTGGGCTCCTGACGCCAAGGCCGCCGCCGACCGGCTCGAGCGGGGTCCGCTGCCCCGCCCTGCGCTCGCGCACCAGCCCATCGACGACCTGCCGCACCTGGCCGACCAGGAGTACACGATGGTCGCCCGCTCCCGCACACGCCTGGTGCGCGAGGTGACGGGCACGCTGGCGGAACGCTTTCCCGCGATGCGGGACTACACCGATGCCCAGCGTGAACGCACCGCCGAGGACATCGCGCACATCGTGGACTTCCTGGCCACCGCCCTCTACACCGACGACGTGGACCTGTTCACCGACTTCATCCTCTGGACGGCCGGCATACTCGGCTCCCGTGGTGTCCCCGCCCGTTCCCTCGTCCCGGCCCTTGGCATCCTCGGCGAGCAGCTCAAGGACTTCCCCCGGGCCACGTCCACGCTCCACCAGGCCGCCGACTGCCTCACCCGGGCAGGATCAGTGATCGCCTCCGACTCCAGGAACACCGTATGACGCGCCACGCCGGATTCGACCTCGACCACCTGCGCCTGACCACCGCCGAAGCCGACGGCGCCGTGCACGTGAAGCTGGACGGTTTCCTCGACTACGACAGCGCCGACCACTTCCTGGCCGCCACCACCCGACCCCTCGCCGCAACCCCGGACCTGCACCACCTGCATCTGGACTGCGGTGCCCTGAGCGGTGTCGACTCCATGGGGCTCGCCATGCTGCTCATGCTCCACCGCCGGACCGCCGCCGCCGGCGTCACCCTCCACCTGGACAACAGGACACCGGCTCTGAACAGGCTGCTGGACGTCACCGGCACCCTGGACCACCTGGCCCCCGACCGCACGGCAGAAGAGAGCCCGCAGCACGAGACGGACGCCGCCGGCCCGGCCGGCAGGCTCTCCGACGCCCAGCGCATGGCATATCGTCATACGTCCAAGGACGGCACCCCTGCCGGCTCCCCGGATGCCGGATCGGACGTCAGCATCTGATCTCCGAACACGCGCACGGACCGGCGTGAAAGGGGGCCCAACCTCTCGGAGGGAACCGCATGACCGAGCGCACCCGCCTGGCCTCCGAGTCCGTCCGTGCGGCGACCCGCCGGGTCCAGAGCATCGTCGAACTCCTCGACATCCTCTGGGAACAGGCCCGCGGCCAGACTCCGCCCCCCTACATCCCGGCCTCACAGCTGCGCGTGATGTGCATCGTCGACCGTGAGGACGGCATCCGCATGCGCGACCTCACCCAGCTCCTGGGTGCCGCGCCCCCCTCGGTCAGCCGCCTGATCGACCGCCTTCAGGCCATGGGTTTCGTGGAACGCGGCGCCTGTCCCGACAGTCGCCGCGAAGTGCTGCTCTCCATCACCCCCGCCGGCCACAACCAACTGGCCCGGATCCGTGAACTGCGCGACCAGCTCCTGCACCAGGCGCTGGCGGACATGCCCTCCCGTCAGCGCACCGCGCTGACCGAGGGTCTCGCCGGCCTGCAGCACGCGCTGCTCAGCCAGCCCGCACTCCACCTGGCCCAAGAGGGCACGACGCCCGCCGACAGACATCGGGACACGGCAGCGTATTCCGCCTGAGCGTAGGCGCCGACCACTCCCCGCCTCCAAGGGCCGGCCGCGATGCGGCACTCCTCGGCCTTGACCGGGACGGCAGCGCGGAGCCTTGCCCTCCCGGACCGCCCACCGGCCGGCCGAACTCTTCCTGAGGGCCGGGGACGTACGCGCAGACCGATACTCTCCTAACGGTTGCTTCTCGGCAACTGTAGCCGTGAGGCAACAAAGTGCGGCACGCGCCGCCGGGGGAGGACCAGGAATGCTCCGACGGACGGCACCCGCGCGCTCCCCTGCTCGCCGGGACCGAGGAGCCGAGAGCGAGTTCCATGCCGGCGGCGCACCGCCCGGCCGGGACCGGCCGGCTCCCCGGCGACCGGCACACGCAAAGAGAACGCGACCACGAGCGCCCCGCCGACACCCGACACCCAGCACCCGGCACTCGCATCCATCACCCGGCACCCGGATCCATCACTCCGCGGCCCCGGCACTTCTCCGCGCGACGCGCCTGACGCCGGGCAACGCCGGCGCGAAGTCCGGTTCACCCTCTCGCAGGCACCAGGACGACGGCCGGCGTACGGGGCGAGCGGGCTGGCTAAAGATGGATTGCACCAACACCGCACCCCTCCACTCCTTCGTCGCGAGCCGAAGACCTCCCACGTCAGACAAAAGATCGGCGTACTCACTTCTATGAACAGATTCGTGGCTGCGGAGCGCGCCCTGCGGACAGCGGCGCCCCACCAGTTGCTCGACGCAGTCCGCCGCGTGCTCGTCGAGCAGTACGAAGCAGACACCGTCGAGCTGTTCATGGCCGACTACGGCACGACCGTGCTGCAGCCGGTCTCCAAACTGCCTCACACCCTGGAGCCGGTCTCGGTCCACAACAGCCCGGCCGGGCGGGCCTTCGGCGCCCAGGAACCCTTCATCGAAGGCCTGTCGGACGGCCTGGTGTGTATCCACCTGCCCGTCACCGTCCGAGGGGACCGACTCGGCATCCTGTCGGTGAGCCTCCCCGGCGGGGAACACGCACGCAGCTGCCTGAAGGAACTGACCGAACTCGCCGATGTACTCGGACACGAGGTCGTCGTGGCCGAACGGGACACGGACCTCTACCTTCAAGCACGCCGCAAGGACCGGCTGACCCTGGCTGCCGAGATGCAGTGGCAACTCCTGCCCGGCCGCTCCTACGCCTGCCCCGAATACGAGCTCGGGGCACAACTGGAACCCGCCTACGCCATCTTCGGCGACAACTTCGACTGGTCCGTGACCGCCGACCGCCTCCTCCTCTACGTCTCCAACGGAATGGGCGAGGGGATGGAGGCCTCCCTGCTCACCAACCTGGCCGTCAACGCCCTGCGCAACGCCCGACGGGCCGGCATCGGCCTCGCCGACCAGGCCGCCCTCGCCGACCAGGCGGTCTACGCCCACTACCGGGGCCGCTGCTACCTGTCGTCCCTCATGTTCGACTTCGACCTGATCAGCGGTCAGGTCCAGGTCGTGGACGCCGGCTCCCCCCAGGTGCTGCGCCTGCGCAACGGCACGGTCGAGCGCGTCACCTTCAACGCCCAGCTGCCGCTGGGAATGTTCGAGGAGACCGACTACCAAGCCCAGAACTTCCAGGTCGAGCCGGGCGACCGTCTCGTCTTCGTCAGCGACGGCGTCTACGAGGCCTTCTCGCCCGGCGGGGAGTCGTACGGGGATGCCGCACTGACCCGGGCCATCATGTCCACCCGGCTGGTGCCCCCCGCCGGCGTCCCCCGGGCCGTCCTGCGGGAACTGACGGGCCACCGCGGTCAAGGAGTGCCGACCGACGACGCCCTGGTGCTCTGCATGGACTGGCGCGGCCGGCCATCGTGACACCGACGCCACCCGCCGGTCCCCGGACGCGTTCCGGCCGCACTGCTGCGGGCCGTGCCCTCGTCCTGGAAGAGCCGGCGCCCTGACCGGTGCACCAGGAGGCGGCTCCAGTTGGGTTCGGTGTCAAGTCCAGCCGTGTTGCCGTCTTCCTGCTGTATCACCTTTGACTTCCTCCTCCGCCTGAAGGCGGGGGATTCCAGCGGTCGCCCGTTGGGTTTCCTGCTTCACCGACGACTGCCCTGTCCGGGAGGACTCCCGTTGAGGTCTTACACCGTCTCCACAGGCAGACACCGCCAGGCCGGCGGCCAGAATGTTGCGTGCCGCGTTCACGTCACGGTCGTGCAGGGCGCCGCAGTCGCATGTCCACTCGCGGACGCTGAGCGGCATCTTCGTGGCGATCGTTCCGCAGGCCCCGCACAGCTTGCTGCTGGGGAACCAACGGTCGACCACGACGAGGTCGCGCCCGTACCAGGCGCATTTGTACTCCAGCATCATGCGGAAGTCCGTCCAGGCCGCGTCGGAGACGGCACGCGCGAGCTTGCGGTTCTTCAGCAGGTTGCGGACGGTGAGGTCCTCGATCACGACCGTTTGGTTCTCGCGGACGAGTCGAGTCGACAGCTTGTGCAGGAAGTCACGGC
>NZ_JBEXGX010000061.1:0-22632 GCF_040607495.1 Streptomyces sp. NPDC005281
GTCCGGCTACCGCAGACTCAGCCCCCGCTACGAACGAATTGCCCGCAACTACCTGGCCTTTCTCGGCCTCGCCGCAGCACTCTGCTGCTACAAACAGCTCCTCAAACTCACCACGTAGGACACCGTCTAAGGAGATGGGGAGGCAGAGACCGTCGTCGCTGGCGGAAACGGGGAAGGGCTCTGCCCTGCTTTTTCCGGGGCGGCGCCTCCAAGGAGGAGAACCAGGACGGTCACCACGGCGGTACTGGCTCCCACCGCGCCGACCAGATCACCCTTACCCTGCCCGACAACACCCGCCGCCAGTGGAGGCTGCTCGGGACGCGTGTGCTGGTAGATCGCGCGTGCCACCACGCAGCCCACCACCAGGATCACGGCCCCTCCCCAGCCCCGGGAGCCTGCCTGTCCCGATCGTGCGGCCCACCGCGTTCGGGGCGCAGCACCGGGGGCTCCAGCCTCCCCCGACGCTTTCCCTACATCCGGGAGACGACCGGCGGCCGCAGTCACCGTTGTCGCGGCGGCCGCCGCGCACGCCGTCGTCGACCTCCGCTCTGGCGTCCGCTCCAAAAGGCCTTCAGCATCGCCGACAACCTGCTGAGCGCCCCCGCCCCGGTGCGCCGGGCCGCCCTCAAGACCCTCGACGGCAACGACGTCGCGCACGTCCTGGCCGAGGTCGAGCGCGACACCGGCAGCCCGAGCAGGGTTCCGCCATCGACTCTCTCACGACGGCATGGAGCTGACGGAATGCACTTTGCCGGTACCGCGCCGCCGTTAAGGTGATACGGCCGAGCGCGGACAGCGAACGTCTGATTCCTGTCCGTGATGGGGGTCGGCATACGAGGGGGAGCTGTGGCGACTGTTTTTGTCGACCGGACCGAGCACATCGCGGCGTCAGATGCGTTCCTGCGGGCGGTGGCCGGCGGTGAGGGCGGTGTGCTCGTCGTCCGGGGCGAGCAGGGCATGGGCAAGTCCGCGCTGCTCCGGGAGGTGACACGGAACGGACGTGGACCACAGGGCGCCCCGAAATGCCGCTTCGTCCAGGCACGCTGCATCGACCGGATCGGCACGCACAACGCCTACGGACCGGTGATCGACGTCCTGGCTGCGCTCCGCCCACAGCCCCGCCGGTCCCTGCTCCGTCGCCTCGGCCGGTCCACCCAGCAGGCCGCGCCTGAACTCCTCTCTCTGGTACCGGCGCTGGGACCGCTACTGAAGGCCGCCACGCAGATCGTCCAGACCGCCATCGACTCTCCCGCCGCCCAGCCGGACAGCATGGCGCCGCTCATGCAAGGCGCTGCCCGCGCGGTGGCCTCGGCGCTGGAGGAGGCGGCGACCGCGTCCGGTCCGACCGTCATCGTCCTGGACGACGTCCAGTGGCTGGATCCCAGCAGCATGCTGGTTCTTGAGTACCTCGTGGAACGGCTCCATCGGGAGGAGCTCGCTGTCGGTCTGCTCCTCGGCCACCGCACCGATCCGGGTGCGGATTCCGGGGTCTTCAGCGACGTGCTCGCTCAGTGGGAGCTCCGCGGGTGGTGCAGCATGCGCACGCTCACGGGTCTGCCCCACGCGGCGGTTGCTGACCTGGTTCGGCGACACCACCCGGGCCCGGTAGCGCCGTCGCTTCCGGCCCGCCTGAGTGAACTGACCAAGGGCCATCCGGTGTTCGTTACCCAGTGCCTGGGCATGCTCAGCGCGGCTGGCGACTTCCACGGCCCCTTGCCGGACGCGGTGGGACCGCTGATCCGCCGCCGCCTGGACGGGCTGGACCCGGAAATCCTGGAACTGCTTGTCACCGGGGCAACGCAAGGGGAAACCTTCGACAGCGCCGTCGTGGCCGCAGTGAGCGGGCAGCCGCCCGGCCTGGTGGCGGGGCGGCTGCACCGAGTGAGCCGCCGGCACGGCCTGATCCGGGTGGTGCCGCCGCTCCCCTGGGCCCAGGACCCGTCAGTGGACTACTACCGCTTCGAGAACGCCCTAGTACAAATGGCCGTGCTCGACGAACAGAGCGCTGGTCAGGCTCGGAAAACGCACGCAAGGATCGCTGCCGCACTGGCCGGAGAGGGGACCGATCGTGATGACCTGCCGATACCCATACAGTTGGAAATCGCCCGCCACTACCACCTCGCCCAGCAGTGGGACGACGCCGCGCGGACACAGTTTGCGCTCGCCCGAAAGCTGGCGATGAGCGGTATGTCGTTCTGGGAAGCAGAGGCCCTGAGCCGGCAAGCTGTCGACAGCATCCGTCGCCTGCCACCGAGGACGGCCGACCGTGATCTGCGGCTCGCTCGGGCCATCGAGCTGCTGCTCTCCCTCACCGAAGCTCGCTGGCAGTGCCAGCCCGGCACGGAGCAGGCCCGGGACTTGGAGGGGCAGGCGCGTGAGGCAGAGGAAGCAGCCCGCCGCAGCGGCGATGCGGCGCTGATGGCCCGGACAGCCGTACTTCACGGCCGGGTCCTCCTTACGACCCAGGGCCTGTGGCCCTGCCTCGACAAGCTCCGCGAGGCTGTGGAACTTGCCCGGGTCTGCGCCGACCCGATCGTCCTGTTTGCCGCGTTGTCTACGTACGGAGGCCATCTGACCAAGCAAGATCTGGCGGCCGGCCTGCAGATGCAGCTCGAGGCGGAGAGCCTGCTCGAGGATTGCCGTCCCACTCTGGGCGACGGCAACGACCCCATCCGGCAGGTCCGCACCCTGGGCAGCCAGTTGCAGCTCGGGGTCAACCTCTTCGACACGGGCTATCTCGACCAGGCCCGGGACCTGCTGACCCGGTGTGTCGAACAGCTGCGCACCGACCCGCTGTACGCCAACCTGCCGGTCGCGCTCAACTACTTGGCCCAGCTGTACGTCGCCATGGGCTCGGAAGACGAGGCGGCCGCAGCCCTGCGCGAGGCACGTGACATCGACGAGGCGCAGGGCGGGCCGAGCAACTGGCACGCGTACAACACCGCCCTCCTCGCATTGCTCCTCAGCCGGGATTCCCGTGACCCCGGGGAGAGAATGCACAGTCGGGTACTGGCCGAAGAAGCCTGGCACGAGATGGAGCAGACCTGGAAAGTCGACCTGGTTCCCATTGTCCGCAACCTGTACGCGGAGGTCATCGTGACCTTGGCGGACGGCGACACGGACGAGCTGGGCCTGGCGGCGCGGCTCACCGACGAGACGGTCCGTGAGACGGAGCAGACCGGTATGGTCCGCAGCAAGGTGGCGGCCCTCTCCCTGCGCAGCCGCATCCACCTGATACAAGGGGAAACCGCAGCGGCCTCCCGGCACGCCCGGCAGGCGATCGCGATCCTGGAAGAGGTTGGCGACCTGCCGGCGCTGCGCACCGAGGAGGTACTCCACCACGCGGCGGTCGTCCTGCGGGCGGCGGATGGTGCGGCCGAAGCGGACGAGTTGGCCCGGCAGGCCCGGGAGGTGGTGGCCCGTAAGGCAGACCTGATACACAGCCCGGCGGACCGGGACCGGTTCCTGCGGGAAGTACCGCTCAACCGGGCGATCCTCAATGGGTACGGTTCGTTTCGAGGTACGGGTTGACCCGGGGGGTTGTTGATTGCGTCTCGTGAGACGCCAGAAACACCTCCGGCACAACCGACCTCGGCTCGTTGAGCACTGACACCCACTCACCACAATGCCCCCGACCATGCCCGTAACGGCCGGGAGCACCGGTACGGCACCGGCCTACGATCTCGGGGATGGCCAGTCGTGTGTGATGTCGAAAGGGCGCTCATGGCAGAGCTTGTGCGGCAGCAGGAACTGAATGCGTACGTGGGCTTCCACGCTTTCGGATTGCAGGAATCCGACGACGCGGACCTGCCGGTGCCTTTCCCGGACGACTTCAACCGGCACGCGTTCCTCAGCACTCACCCGGGCCGCCTGGACATCACCAGCGGCGGCCATACCCACACCGCCACAGTCGGCGTCGAAGTGTGGGACGGCCCGCCACCCGTCCAGAACCGGTCCGACTGGGACGAGGTGGCCGAAGCCGAATTCGAGTCGACCAGTGGTCAAGTAGCCGTGTGGTCCATGCACACGGGCCGGATGGACGACCTGATCACGCTGGCTGACTCCGGCGGTTCGTGGCACGTCCGTGTCCACTGCGCAGGCCGGGCCGAGGCCGCAGCCCTGTCGGAAGGCGAGGGCACCGGCCACGGCGTGGAGCGTTACCTCGTGCAGTTCTGGCCCGCTAAATCGTGAACCGGCTGCGGCGGGAGCGACTCGTGTCAGGGGCGCTCCCGCCGCAGCACAGGTCAGGTGACGATCTTGACGATAAAGCCGTCATCCAGTCCGTCGATGATGCGGTTCTTGGCGTAGAAGCTCTTCAGGAGGGAGCCGCCCGCCTGGTTGTCGTCGCCCGGGATCGGCTTCGCGGAGAAGTTGAACTTTTGTGCCTCTGGGTCGTAGTCATGCTCGGCAGCTCCTTCATAGGTGCTCGCGAAGGGGTACTCGTCGCATTCCTTGCCGCCGCTGGTGTAGTTGGGGCCCCAGTACCGCTTGCACTGCTTGACCGCGGCTTTGCGGTTGTCGTCGATGCGGCGTGCGCTCACCGTGCGGTGGAGTGGATCCGCTGCCGTCTGTCCGGGCACCTTCTTCGCCGACATGTAGGGCTTGGTGTCCTGCGGGACGAGGAATGCCTGGTTGATGTGCTGCGCCTCGGCGCGCTCCTCGGCGCCCTGCTTCGCGCTCAGGGTGAGCGCTGTGAGGTAGCTGAACGTGGCGGCGCCTTTCCTTGCCGGGTTGCCGCCGCCGGTTGAGTTGGCGAGGTACGTCGCGGCGTCCCAGTAGACGTCCGGGGGCAGGCTGTGGGCCGGGGGTCGGCGACACGGCATGCGAGCGCGCGCGGGGCGGCAGATGATGGTGGTCATGTGCCAGCCACGTCGGATATACGAGGAGGCGGATATCCATGAGCGGCTTCTCACCCGGTTTCCGTGGCCGCACGCACTCACTGGCGGATCGGTTGCCTCCTGGTCAGTACCCCACTGAGCAGTTCCCGGTACTGTCGGCGGGACCGACCCCACAAGTGGAGACCGACACCTGGACCTTCGCCATCACGACCGAGTCCGGTGCCACCCGCGCCTGGACATGGCAGCAGATGATGGACCTGCCGCAGCAGGAGACGGTGACCGACATCCACTGCGTGACGCGGTGGTCCAAGTTCGACACCCAGTGGCGAGGCGTACCCGTGGACGCCTTCTTTGAGGACATCGAGACGGCTGCCGACTATGTCGTCGCCCAGAGCTACGGCGGTTATACAACCAACATGCCGCTGGCGGACGTCCTTGACGGCAAAGCGTGGATCGTACACACCTATGACGGCTATCCGCTCTCCCCGGAGCACGGGGGACCGGCCCGCCTGCTGGTGCCGCACCTGTACTTGTGGAAGTCCGCCAAGTGGGTGCGCGAACTGCGACTCACTGTGCAGGACGACCCGGGCTTCTGGGAGTCTGCTGGCTACCACAACTACGGCGACCCCTGGCGCGAGCAGCGTACCTGGGGCGACTGACCATGCCCCTCGCCTGGCGATCGGCCCGCCTGCACAGCAGCAGTTCCCAGACGCCTACGGCCCGTTCGCTGCACTTCGCCGTCCCTGGCTGGCCCGGTCACCTCGCGGGCCAGCATGTCGATGTACGCCTGACGGCCGACGACGGCTACCAGGCCGTACGCAGCTACTCCCTTGCCGCGCCTGCCGATGGCGACTGCATCGAATTGGGTGTCCAAGCCGTGATTGGTGGCGAGGTGTCGCCTTATCTGGCCGATCAATTGTCGGTTGGCGCCGAGGTAGAGATCCGTGGCCCGCTCGGCAACTGGTTCGTGTGGCGCCCTGACCAGACCGGTTCAGTGCTGTTGGTCGCGGGCGGGTCCGGCATCGTGCCCCTGACTGCGATGATCCGCGCTCGCCGGCAGGCACAGCCAGAGACTCCTTTCCACTTGCTGTACAGTGCCCGCACGCCGCAGGACATCTGGTACGGCAACGAACTCACCAACGTCGTAACGGGCTTGGAAGTCGAGTTCCTCTACACCCGACAGGCTCCGCCCGACAACTCTCGAGGCCCGGGCCGCCTCAAACGCACCGATCTGGAAAGGCCACTTGCCCGGCTGACCCACACCTGTCTGGTGTACGTCTGCGGCCCCACCGGCTTCGTGGAGACGGCCGCCAATCTGCTGGTGGACCTGGGGCAAGATCCCGCCACCATCCGAACCGAGCGTTTCGGCTGACCGGAGCTCCTCATGGCAGAGAACATCACCCATCATCTCGACGGCAACAGCCTGGCTGGCCCGCTCTCGGAGATTTTCGCCGTGGAGACGACCTCGGCCTGGTGGCGCTGCCCCGAATGCACCCGCTCGGGACCGCTCGCCCAATTGCACGTCTACGGCCCCGCACCAGGCCTTACCGCTCGATGCCCGGGCTGTGCGCACGTCGCGCTGAGGCTGGTCAAAGAGGGCGACCACATATGGCTGAGCCTGGGCGGCGGCACAGGGGCATTCCGCTTTCGTACGGCGTGAGGACGGATCCAGTCCGCCCACACCGGGGCCTTCGTCCACGGGGAGCAGTACCGGCAGGCGGTTGCTCCGGGTGAATGCACGGATACACGTCGGAATGCGGGCTTTTCGTGCACTGTCGCGACCGGGTGTTGATCACCTCGTTCCACTCTCCGGGTAACGTCCAGGCATGAGTCATCCGCACCCCGAGCTAAAAGCCGCTCCGCCCCTTCCCGAAGGAGGGCTGCGGGTCATCGCCCTGGGCGGCCTGGGCGAGATCGGCCGCAACATGACCGTCTTCGAGCACGCCGGCAAACTGCTCATCGTCGACTGCGGCGTGCTGTTCCCCGAAGAGACCCAGCCCGGCGTAGACGTAATCCTTCCGGACTTCACCTCCATCCGGGACCGGCTGGACGACATCGTGGCCGTGGTCCTCACCCACGGCCACGAGGACCACATCGGCGGCGTGCCCTACCTGCTGCGCGAGCGGTCCGACATTCCCATCGTCGCCTCCAAGCTGACGCTGGCGTTCCTGGAGGCCAAGCTCAAGGAACACGGCATCCGGCCGCGCACGGTGCGCGTGCGGGAGGGCGACCGGCGCAGCTTCGGGCCCTTCGACTGCGAGTTCGTGGCGGTCAACCACTCCATCCCGGACGGCCTCGCGGTCGCGATCCGCACCGGCGCCGGGATGGTGCTGCACACCGGCGACTTCAAGATGGACCAGTTCCCTCTCGACGACCGCATCACCGATCTGCGTGCCTTCGCCCGCCTCGGCGAGGAGGGCGTGGACCTGTTCCTCACCGACTCCACCAACGCCGAAGTACCCGGCTTCACCACCTCCGAGCGTGAGCTGAACCCGGCGATCGAGCAGGTACTGCGCACCGCGCCGCGCCGGGTCATCGTCTCCAGCTTCGCCAGCCATGTGCACCGCATCCAACAGGTCCTGGACGCCGCCCACCAGCACGGCCGCAAGGTCGCCTTCGTCGGCCGGTCGATGGTCCGCAACATGGGAATCGCCCGTGACCTGGGCTATCTGAAGGTCCCCTCCGGTCTGGTAGTGAACACGAAGGAGCTGGAGAAGCTCCCGGACCACAAGATCACTCTGGTGTGCACCGGCTCCCAGGGCGAACCGATGGCCGCGCTGTCACGGATGGCCAACCGCGACCACCAGATCCGTATCGGCAAGGGCGACACCGTCCTGCTCGCCAGCTCCCTCATCCCCGGCAACGAGAGCGCCATCTACCGCGTCATCAACGGGCTTACCCGGTGGGGCGCCCACGTGGTCCACAAGGGCAACGCCAAGGTCCACGTCTCCGGGCACGCCAGCGCCGGCGAACTCGTCTACTGCTACAACATCGTCAAACCCCGCAATGTCATGCCTGTGCACGGCGAATGGCGCCACCTGCAGGCCAACGGCGACCTCGCCATCCGTACCGGTGTCGACCCGGACCGGGTCGTCATCGCCGAGGACGGCGTCGTCGTTGACCTCGTCGACGGCCGCGCGTCCATCACCGGGAAGGTCCCCGCAGGCTACGTCTACGTGGACGGGATGGAGGTCGGCGGCGTCACCGAAGCCTCCCTCAAGGACCGCCGCACGCTTGGGGAAGAGGGTGTAGTCACGGTGGTGGCGATCGTCAACGCCGACACCGGCACCCTCGCCGAAGCCCCCGACTTCCTGGCCCGCGGCTTCGCCCATGACGACACCACCTTCGAGCCGGTCATCCCCGTCATCGAGAAGACCCTAGCCACCGCCGCCGACGAAGGCGTCGGGAACGCAATCCAACTCGAACAGCTCATCGCCCGCGCCGTGGCGAACTGGGCGTTTCGCACCTACCGCCGCAGGCCCCTCATCATCCCCGTCATCATCGACGCCTGAGCCCCGGCAGTACGGCCCCCTACCTGCCGTGCCCGGCCTCGCGAGTATCGAAGCCGGGCACGGGAGTCAGCAGCGGCCCGAGGAGTCGCGACGCAGTCGCAGCCGATGGCGCTCGGGCAGCGAATGGCCAGTGGGGTGTAGGCGAAGCCGATCGAGGTGCGGTAGTTGACCTGGTACCAGGCCGCGGCGATCGGAAGGCGGGCCAGGTCCTCCTCCTCGTCGTGGGCCCGGTCCATGGGCAGGGCGCGGTCATCGAGGCGCAGGGCGTGGACGGTCTCCTCCAGGCGTGTGGCGAGTTCTTCGCCGACGCGCCGCATCCGCTGGCCCGCGTCGGAGTCGTAGGTGCCGGTGAGGGTGATCCCGGCGGGGTCGAGGGGCTGGGCCGTGGTGAACGCCAGGCGCAGCCGGTTGTCGATCGCGGTGCCGACGTTCCCGGCCTCGGTGCCGACACCGGGCCCGGCAGCAGGATGTGGTCGCTGTGGTCCCGGGCGCGGAAGCTCTTGCGCAACAGGTGGGCGCCGGCCGACAGTTCACGGTCCAAAAACCGGCGCAGCGGGGTGCGCGGGCAGCGAAGTCCGGAGGTCAGGCTCACGAGGTCACCGCCGGGGCAGCAGGCGCCGTGGGGCGCGATGAGGTTGTCACGCCTTGGACGCTAGGCAGCGGCACTGACACGCTGTCCCCCGCAGGAAGTACCTTTCCGGCAGCCGGGGCGCCGAATTCACCCGCCCGAGGGTGGTGACGGGCTCGCCGGTGACGGCCGGACGCGACGGGCAGCGCGCGGCGCGGCCCGTGGCGCCGGACAGGATCGAGGCCGGTCACGGGCAACGGGCGCCCGGCTCCGTCCTCCCCGTGTCAGAGGGTCGCCGCCGTCCACACGGCGTACCCCCGCAGCGGCGCGTGAAGCGCGGGCTGCATCGCCACTCTTCTCCCGGCGTCCGCTCTCCCAGGGCGATCCTCGCCGCGCGGAGCGCCGTGTCCGGGCGGGCGGGAGGTCGTTGGACCAGAGGTCGCGTACGTGGGAGTGGACCTGATACGCGAACGTTGAGGACCCTGGATGCCGCTGCCCGGTCTAGGGTTGTCAGCCGTGGCCCGGCCCGTGTCCGCGCTCTGGCAGGGCCGGGCCGCACCCCTTCCCGACGTGGGCCGCCGGACGTCACAACGGCGGGGTTCCTTCCCTGAAGAAGGACAACGAACATTTCCCCGGTTACGGGTCAGTGGGCCCTCGCACGCCTCTTGGCTGCCGTCGACGGCCTGCCTCGCCCACGGCCTGCTGCCCGATGCGCGCGTCACGCCCGCCCGCGGTCGACGCCCGACCGCTGCCCCCGCCCTGGAGAGCCCGTATGAGCGATGGACCCCTGCGCGACGCCTCGGCGAACGCCTGGAGGTCGTCGGCGTCGTCCCGCCGGCCCCGAAGCCCCCGCAAAGCCACCCACGGCGCCCGTGAACACCTTCGAACGGGGCGTCGCGGCCCTCGCGCAGTACAAGACCCGCACCGGGTCAGTAACCGTCCCCAGAGGACACGAAGAGACGCTGCCGGATGGGAGTGAGGTGAAGTTCGGGGTGTTCCTGTCGAACAGCAAGAGCAGGCGCGGGAAACTCAACGCCGACAAGCTCGCCGCACTCGCCGCCCTCGGACTGGAATGGGCAGCAGGGTAGTTCCATGGTTTGCACTCCTACCCTTGCTGCCTGCGTCCCACGGGCCGCCGCGAGGTGGTATGGCCGGTTGGCGCTGTTCATCCGTTCGGGGGCGTGTGCGGGAGTGATTGCCGGCCCATCCCGTCCGAGGCTGGTGGAGGGCGGAGAAACGGCGTGGGCCTGCCTGACCGCTTCCGGGTACACACGGGCGGCCTAGGGATTCTTCGATTCGGCGGTGCGGTGGTGTTCGGTGTTGATGCGTTGGGCTTCTTCGAGCTGGTCTTCGAGGATGACGATGCGGCAGGCGGCCTCGACGGGCATGCCGCCGTCGACGAGTTCCCGGGCGCGGGCGGCGATGCGCAGTTGGTAGCGGGAGTAGCGGCGGTGGCCGCCCGCCGAGCGCAGCGGGGTGATCAGGCGGGCATCTCCGATAGCGCGGAGGAAGCCCTGGGTGGTGCCGAGCAACTCGGCGGCCCGGCCCATCGTGTAGGCGGGATAGTCGTCGTCGTCGAGACGGCCGTAAGAATCGTCTGCTGTCATCGCACCTCTCTGAGAAACACGTGGAGGGGCCCTGGCGCTATGCGCGCCAGGGCCCCGAAGGAACTGCCACACCATCTACCGGCCCTAGTCCTGCGCCGGCCTACTGTTTCCGCACTGGCCCACGAGGGGGTGAGGACGTGTGCGGGGATCGCGGTTGCTCGACCGGAGACCACCTCACTATCGATGTCCTGCGGTACCCGGGTCCAAGACGTCCGCCCGGGCGATCCTGATGGCGCCTGGCCCCTCCGTTCTTTCCCTCTAAACCCGTCACTTACCGAACCTGTACTGCTGGTACTGCGAACCGCTGGTGGCCTGCGACAGCGCCACTCTCCGGCAGCCAGCCCCGTCGCCCGTCCTGCGTCTGCTCTGGCTTGGAACCCCACTGCCGAACCTCCCGGCACGCGCGCCCGCAGCCGACGCCTTCACCGGGGAACCACTGACAAACCACACTGCTGGTACCGCGACCTACTGAACTACCACCGAGTTGAGCCGTACTGCTCGTGGCGGCCCCTGATCACTGCGGGCCACCCGGTCCGGCCGTCAGTCCCGTCGCCGTCCTGCGACAACCCTGGCTTCGGAACTCCACCACCGCACCGTCCTGCGAACTGCCCTTGCGTGTACTGCTGCCCGGCAGTTCATGTCTGCCAGGCCCTTGTCGATCTCGGCTACGAGAGAAACCATAACCACGCCCACCACCCAATGTCTACTCCAGCCAACACAGATTTTCGCGTGTCCGACAGTGAGGCAGTCGGCCTCGAACGGAACAGGGACAGAGAGTGCCGCCAAGCGGCTGGACCACCGCTCCGGCCGGCCCCGTCCTGCCCCGCCAGGCACCGCAACCGCCTCGTACGAGCTTCACCCGCGCGCAGACACGGCAGTGCCAGGGAGAAGCAGCCTCTACGGCGACCGCCCGTCATGGTCCGGGAGCAATGCGCAGGACGAGCAACACCCGAAGGTGGTGGCCACGCCGATCCGGCATCACGGATCCACTGAGCAGATCGCCGAGGATGCGGCATGCGGTACGGCGTGGTGGTGGAGGAACTCGCGGTGGAGGTCATGGCGCGGCTGCCCAACGACCGGGCCCGCCAGGAGGGGATGGCGCTCGTGGAGGTAGCCCGGATGGATCCGCGGGCCTGGCCCGATGTGCGCGACCCGGGCTCGGTGGAGGAGATCCGGGAGGCGTTCGGACGACGGTGCTGGATCCAGTTCATGCCGCACGCCGGTGCGGTCGAGGTCCGTGGCATCGGGTGGGCGGGCTGGTCTCAGGGCAGTCGGCGGCGGAGGTCCTCGGACCAGTCCCGGAGCCGGTCCTCGAGGACGAGGTTGTCGCCGCGGCTGACGGTCTGCAGGAGCAGGGCGCACACGGTCGCTTCGGCGGCGAGGCCGTCCGGGCTGCCCAGGACGGGGAAGACGGCGCGGACGCGGGCGGCGATGTTCGGCTGGAGCAGCGTGTAGGCGTAGAGGGTGGCGGCGTCGAAGCCTTCTGGGGCGTGGCCCCATCCTTCCCAGTCGAGCATTCGCAGGGGCGCGGTGAGGTTCGCCCAGTGGAGGTCGCCGTGGGCGGTGGTCCAGGCGGTCACGGCCGGGGCCGGGGTGCCGAGGAACTCGGGGATGGTCCGGTTCATGTACTGCTCGCGCACGGCGACGCGATGGGTGTCGGCCACCGCCACCTTCTCCAGCGTCGCCGCCAGGTCGGTCCACCAGGAGTCCGGCAACTGGAGGTCGTGTCGCAGGATCGGGCCGTCGGAGAGAACCGGCTGGTCGACGCGCACCGACAGCTCCGCCCGGTAGGCGGTGGAGTCGTCAACGCTCTCGTACAGGCCCAGCAGTGCGGGCCGGTGCCCGTCAAGGTCACCGAAGGCATGCTGTGCATCCAGGGCACCGTCCCACAACTTCCCCGAGGCCTTGTCTGCCGGCGCGGACACCAGGCGCAGCCACACCGGGGTGCCGGCGGCAGTGCGGGCCGGGGCGCCCAGGGTGCGCCCGGCCCAACCCCAGAACTCCCCGCCCGGCTCGACCTGGACCGCCAGGCGCTTGGCGGCGCGTGCATGGTGGACGCGCATGCGCTGTTCGGTGTCCGGGTCAGAGGGAGGCGAGTACACCAGTGATCTCCCGCAACTGGGCAGCGGTCAGAGAAGATTGGGCGACGACTTCGGCCGCCTCCCTCCAGTGTGGCGCACCGGAAGCCGCGATGAGGACGTCTGTCACTCCTGGGGATGACGCGACCGCAAGGACTCACGCCTGTGCAGGGGTCGGGGCTGGCGGCAGCGTGGTCGGCCTACTCGGTGGTGTGGTCCGCGTTGGACGGCTCCGACGGGAGCCGCTGGAGCGCGACCGTACAGGGCGGGGCCAGCATCTCCGCCATATCAGAAACGGCCGCCACCTACGTCTCCTGGCACGGCAGTCGCACCACACCTGCAGGAAAGGACGGGGCCCGGCGGCATACTGCCGGGCCCCGTCCTTTGCTCGGGCTGCTTCCGTCAGTGGCGGGCGATGTTCTCCGCCTGGGGGCCCTTCTGGCCCTGGCCGACGTCGAAGGTGACCTTCTCGCCCTCGGCCAGTTCCCTAAAGCCGTTGCCGGCGATGTTCGAGTAGTGGGCGAAGACGTCCGGCCCACCACCGTCCTGCTCGATGAAACCGAAGCCCTTCTCGGCGTTGAACCACTTCACGGTGCCGCTGGCCATACTGCTGTCCTTCGATATCGCCGGGAACGCCCCGGCTGGTACATGAGAAGGGGTCGCCCGTGACCGGCCAACCCACAGCATCTTTTCTACCCCACCTGCCACACAGTTTCACCGACCCGGGCCCCAGCTAAGCGGATGCCGGGACGCCGAACCCAGATGGCGCCCCGTGGGCGGGGACGGCCACTCGTGGGTGGGGTGGCGTTGACGATCAGTGGATCAAGTGACAGGTAGCCCGGATGGTTCAGTACCGGGCCTCCACGAGCGGCGGGCCAGACCGGGGTGAGCGTTTCGCGTTCGGCCCGGTACCCGAGCAGCCGGCGTCAGCCAGGCCCGCCGGGCCGCCCGCGCCTTCACCGACCGCCTCACCCTCGCGCCCGGCCCGGACATGGCCGACACCCTCGTCCTGGTGGTCTCCGAGCTCGTCACCAACTCCCTGCGCCACGGTGGCGGCCACTACACCCTGGAACTGACCGCCGGCCCCGACGCGCTCACCGCCGCGGTCAGCGACCCCAGCCCGGCACACCCACGCGAGCGCACCCCCGACCTGGGCGGCGCCAGCGGCGGCTTCGGCTGGCACATGATCCGCCGCCTCACCCACCACCTGACCATCACCCCGGCCCCGGCTACGGCAAAACCATCCACGCCCAGCTCCCCCGCTGACAGCAACGGGTGCTGTGGTCCCCATGTATTGCAGAGATCTTGTTGCAGGCTGCGGCCAGGGCCGCAGCGGGTGCCCGGACGGGACAGCGTCAGGCGCTGCCCGTGGCAACGGCCGCGCGGAACTCCTGAGTCGGCGCTGTCAGAACAGGTACGTCCCGCCGATCGTGCCGCGGGCGCCCTCCCAGACGCAGTGCCCGGCGTAGCGCTCGTAGTCCGAGACCTACTTCGCGAGGCGGGGCTGCCCCGATGCCAGTCAGCGTCGCTGGAATCGGGGCTACGGGCGTGGGCGGGAGCGCTGGTGGTTTCAGCTGAGTCGGTAGTTGAGGAGCGCGATGCCGGCGGCGGCTGCGCGGTGTTGGTAGGCGCGCAGTTCGGGGGCGCCGGGGACCGGCGGCGGATAGCGCAACATGCAGGCCGAGTGCGGCTGGGGGCGCAGCTGCGTGCTCGCTACTCGGTGTGGCGGACTGCCTTCTTCACCTCAAGCTCCACGCCGGCCCGCATCGCGCCCTGCTCTTTCGCGTGCACGGTGACTGCGCCCTGCACGTCTTGGGCGAGGTCGCGCCATGCCTGCCATGCGGTCTCGTAAGCGGGCGGGTCGCCTTTGGTGCGTAGGGCTTGTACGGTCGCGTGCGCCTGGTCGGCGGCGCGTTGCTTCTCCACGAGTTCTTCGAAGGTGTGTGCCACGTAGGGACCCTAAACCGTGCACGACTGGGCCCCTCCCCGCGACGTGCGCAGCAGGGAGCTCGCTCGTCTATTCCTCGGTCGGGCCGTCGTCGCTCGCGAGCTCTCCGCACCGACCCCGCCCGCGCCACCCAGCTCCTGCGCGCCTTGCTTGTCTTGACGAACCTCGAAGTCAACCGCTGACGGAGGTGGGGCCGCACCGTCTGAACGTTCCAAGTCACTCAGCGAGGGTGAGTGAACGAAGGTCAGCGTCCAGCATGCGGATCAACTCACCAACCCGTCCGCCGCCACTCGGCGCCGTCGGGAAGCGTTTGAGCACGTCAACGACGGCAGGTATCGCACGATGCACCGTCTGCTCAAGGTGTTCGGCACCAACGCTCCGATCGTCGTCGGCGACGAGTTCGGCCGCTCTGGCCGCGTAAGCGCCAGCTCCGAGGATGTGCTTGACCTGGGTGCCCTTGGCCAGCGGATGCAGGTAGGCAGCGCCTGCCGCAGACATCGCTGCCCGAGCCGACTCGCGCGCAGCCGCAGTGTCCGCGCTCTTGGCTGCCTTGAGTGCTGCCCACGCTTTGTCGCGCAGAGCCTTCCCTCGCTCACCACCTCGAGCGAACTCCCACGCGGCGCCGATAGCGTCTCGAGGCCGCAAGTCGTCCGGCTGATCGCCTTCGAATACCTCGAGCACCACTTCCGCGCACGCTGCAGCGAACGCGGTGACCTCACGAAGATCTTGCTCACTCAGAGCGATCTCGCTCACTTCCCCTGTCATGACTCCGTCCTCGACCATTGCGCGGGACAGCCAGGCGGTTGGGGCGGCTCCGGGCCGGCCCATGCCGACTGGCTCCGAGCAGACCGGATCGTAGAAGGCCACCTGGCCACCGCGGGCAGGAACCAGCGAGCCGACGGTTCCTGCCAGATGATCTACTCCGCGGACTGTCGCCCTCGACCAGCGTGAGCACCCCGAGAACCAGTCACACCAGCCCTTCGACCTGCGATTTCAAGTTGGCGGAAGCTCAGTGCGGCGGCCGGGAGTGAACGTCATCGTCGGTGCGCGCACCGGTGCGCGCGATGAAGTTCATCGTGGTGCGCCGCGGTGCGCGCGATGCGGTTCATCGTCGGGTGCGGTGCGCACCGCATCGTTCGGATCATCCCCGGCGGCACCCGCAGTGACGCGCGGGCTGCCACGGCGGGTTCGGCTTGCCGCTGGGGTACTGCCCGTGCGGCGACGGCGCCGCGGCGGCTTCGGGGGCTGGTGCCGCGCCGCCCGCAGCCGGGATGCGTCGGCGAGCTCCTTCAGTCGCTCCAACTGCTCCGGCGAGAGCGGCGGGATCGGTTCAACCATCGGGGCCTCCAGGCTTCGGCTGGTCTCTCCCTGCACCCTCGCTGTTCCCGGCCGGCTCCGGGGCATGCGCGTCGGCCGCGTCCCGGCAGCCGGTTCGGGGACTTCGTCTCCCGTCCCGCCGGACGGGCACGGCGCCCGTTCAGCGGCCGGGTTCCTCTCCCCCGTCCTGGCCTGGCTGGTGCGTGTGGTGCTGCTGCTGGCTGTCCGGGGCAGTCGCGCTGTCCGGCTGATTCCTGGCGGCGACGGCGCGGCGGCGGCCTTCGGCTTCGCGAGTGACGGCAGCAAACCGGCTGAGGGCCTCCGGCGTACGCATCCACGTCGCCGGGTCGGTCGTGCGGCCCTCCAACAGCTCGGGCATCGCGGCCTGCTGGTGAGCCTGGACAGCCGCGGCCCGCTGCGCCGGGGTGAGGGCTACGTCCCGGCCTGGGTGGTCGACCGCGTGCGGCACAGCCGCCTCCTGGTCGTGGTGGTCCTCGGTGCGCGCGGGTGCGATGCGGGCGTCGCGGATCGCGTTCTGCAGGGCGAGGCTGGCGACCCGGGCCCGCTCGTACCGGCTCGACTCCCGGGGCGGCTTGCCATTGGTTCCGGCGATCCACCACCGGTGGGGCCAGGCGAAGTCGGCTGTGTACGTGAGCTGATCGGGGGCCGGGGCGCGGCGGCCGGGTTGGGGAGCGGTGAGCTGGCGGGAGTGGCCGGTCAGGGCGCGGTGCCGTCTTCGGCATCGTGTGTCAGGGCGCTGTGGCGGAGCCGGTGGAGTGTCCAGCCGTTCCTCGATGTCCTCGGGTGAGGCGAGCAGGGTCGCTGGGCGCGGCTGGAGTCAGGACCTCGGGCGAAGACGCAGCAATCATCACTGTCAGTCCTTGCGCAGGGGTGCTCTGACCACAAGGAAGTAGCGGCCTGGATGCAGGACGTCCCCGCCCAGTTCCGCGAGGAGACTGGACGGAGTGAACCGGCGCCGGAAGATCGGGGAGGGGACGCCGTCCACCTCACGGTGTTCCAGCCCTTCCACGTGCGTGCGGCCGTCGCTGCGCAGGTCGAGGATGACGAGTCCGCGCGCCACGCGGCTCGCCTCGGCGAGGAACGCGTCACGCTCGTCCGCTACGAGCAACCCGTAGAAGTTGGCGGCGAATACGAGGTCGAACGCATCGTCTGGAAAGGGCAGCGGAGGAAAGGCGGCCCTGACCAGTTGGGCGTGAGGAGCGCGGGTCCGGGCGATGTCGAGCATCCCCTGGCTCTGGTCCATGGCGGTGACCCGGCCGGGCAGGAACTGTGTCCACACCCCGGTTCCACAGCCGACCTCCAGAATCCGGCCGTCCGGAGGCAGGGAACGGGGAAGCAGGTTTCCGATCTCGGCCGTCTCCAGGTCGAGACCCGCGTCCGTCTCGGGATTGCCCCGATAGCTCGTCGCGTCGTAGACCGGCGCCCGATGCTCGTAGTACTTCGCACGGACTGAGTCAGGCATGGCGTGGCCTCTCCCGTCGGACCGAATTCCGTCAGAGCGTCACAGCACTAGATTTCGGCTGCACGGACTCCTCGACGACAGCCCCGGCTACGCCCTCGCCACCGACGTCGCCGGCGCCCTGGAGCACGGCCCCGTCGTTGCGGCGTCGAAGAGGTGCTGCGCGTACTCCGGGGGAGGTGCACGGTGAGGCGGCGGAAGGTCGGTCGTGCCGATGGGCGCGGTGTAACCGAACCGGGCGCGGGTCTCCACGGTGATGCCGCCCGTCGCGGCGGCTTGGCGGTGTGGGACCCGCCATGCGGCTCCAAGTTTAACGCGCTGCAGCGGTTGGTTCCGTTCCTGATGGGGGTGAGGCGTCGGTGAGGTCGGCGCCGGTGGCGGCGTCTCGCTGGGAACGGCCGGCTCCCTGCCAGTCCAGGCACATGACGGTCGCATCGTCCTCCAGGTGACCGTGGCCGGCGTCGACGATCGCCCCGATGAGGGTGCGAGCGGCCTCCCGGGGGTGCAGCGCACGGGTGCGGACGATCAGGTCCGACAGGTCCAGGCTCCGGGCGTTGCGTTCCAGCATGCCGTCCGTCAGCATCACCAGCCGGTCGCCGGGTCGCAGGTCCAGCGACTGCACGCGATAGGGGTGCGGGGGCTGGAAGCCGAACGGCAGATCGACCTTTGGGACGATCTGCTGCACTTTCCCGTCCCGCATCCGCAGCGGCCAGGGGTGTCCGGCGTTGATGAACTCGCTCTTGCCGTCGAGCAGACTGATCCGCAGCAGCTGACCGGTGACGTAGCCTCCGTGGCCGTGTTCGCGCATGGCCTGGTCGGCCTGGCGGGCTTGGTCCTCGAGGCCGGCGCCCGCCCTCCGTGCCCGGCGCAGGGCGCCCACCACCAGGGTGGCCAGCAGTGCGGCGGCGACGTCGTGGCCCATGGCATCGGTGACGGACAGCTGGACGGCGTCCCGGTCGATCACGTAGTCGAAGGTGTCTCCCCCGACGTGCTCGGCGGGCTCCAGCGCCCCGGCCACCGCGAACTGCGCCGCCTCGCACGCCAGCGACACCGGGAGCAGCCGGTGCTGGATCTCCGCGGCCAGACTCAGCGGGACGGTACGCCGGCCCCACTGGTAGACGTCGGTGAAGGACCGGTTCGCGATGACGATGTAGGCCAGCGCGTGCGCCGTCTCACCGATCTCGCGCATCGTCTCCGCATCCGGCGCCGTCGGCAGGAACAGCTCCAGGAGCCCGATGGCGTCTCCGCGATTGGTCACCGGAGCGACGATGCGCACCGCCGCCCCGCCGCCTTTGTCCTCGGCCCTCGGCCTCTGGCTGCGGATCACATCGTCGTACAGAGTGCCCCGTAGCGGGATGCGCCGGGCCGGTTCATCGGTCTCGACACTGCCCGCGGAACCCAGCCGTACGACCGAGCTGCCGTTGAAGTCGGTGATCAGGAACGACACCGACGCCGCCCCCAGGCGCTCCTTGAGCATGCGCGCGACCACGTCGAGCGACTCCACGGGCGCCGCGGCCTCCGCCGCCTCCAGCGTCCCCGGCAGCGTCAACGCCCCGCCCTCGCGATTCCCGCCTGACCCCCATGCGGTCACGGCGCCTCCTCACTCCTCGACTGGATGCCGCTCAGGACTCTGTCCCGGACGTGCTGGTGCCGGTGCCCAGTCCAGCACCGAACGGGTCCTGGACCACGTGTCCCAGCCGCCCAGCCGTCACCACTATCGGACCGTGTGCGGTCGGACTCTGCCGCCGCGCGCCCTGCACTGCCGCATGTGGCTGCCAGAAGGATGGCACTGAAGTGCACGGTGATGGCGGCGAGCCCACTGCTGCTTCGACGACGGCTCACGCCTGTCCGTCGGTCAGACGGCTGCGGGGGCCCCGAGCATCGCGGAAGCCTCCTGGAACGCGCTGAGCGTGCGCGTGGGTGCAG
The DNA here is from genome assembly GCF_040607495.1 of Streptomyces sp. NPDC005281. NCBI lineage: Bacteria > Bacillati > Actinomycetota > Actinomycetes > Kitasatosporales > Streptomycetaceae > Streptomyces > Streptomyces sp. NPDC005281. The sequence continues at coordinate 19,275 of NZ_JBEXGX010000061.1, forward strand.
CGGCCTGAGAAAGGTCGCGGCAGGTGAAGCCGAGCTGGGTCATGGCCCGCAGGACTTCTCCGGCGCTGAAGTCGCGGCGGTCCTGGCGGGTGACGACCTGCCCGACCTGCTTGACCGGGTAGGTGCGACGACCGATGATCACGGACGCCTCGAAGGCTTCCTCAGGCTTGACGCCCTTCATCGATTCCAGGACGCCGCTCTTGGTGAGGTCGAAGGGGAAGCGGGCGATGACACAGCGCATGATGCCTCACAGGGAGTTGAAGGAGGGGATGGTTCTGCCACGGTCGAGGCGGTTCAGCGGGCGGCCAGGGCGAGGATGCCCAGGGCGTCGCCGTGTTCGTCGAACACCGGCAGGGCGTCGAGGCGGCGGTAGCGCATCGCGCGCTCGGCTTCGGCCATCGTGGTCCCGGGAGAGGCGAAGGGCCCCGGGTCGATGAGGATGTCCCGCAGCTGGACCCGGTCCGTGTACACGGAACTGTCGCGGACCGCGGTGAGCTGGGCCTGGGTGAGACGCCCGGTGCACACGCCGTCGTTGTCGCAGACGAGCAGGTGCCCGGTGCAGGCGCTCGCCATGACGGACAGGGCCACCTCGACGGTCATGTCGTCACAGACCTGCGGTCCGGCGGTGTCCATGGCGTCGGCCACCGTCCTCGGTACGAGGACGGCGCCCGTCGAGCGGGGCTGCATCTGAACGATCGTCACAAGGTGCCTCCTGCAGAGGTGGGCCAGTTTCCTGAACACGAAGTCCTTACGCCGCCGCGTTGAACGAGGACTGCCGCCCGGTCCTGCGGCGGGCAGCCGAGGCGGGGCTGCGACGGCCGCGTGACGACGACGTGCTGCGCTGACGCCGCTCGGCGACCGGCGCGGTGATCGTCACGGGGATGCCGGAGGGCGTCTGGGCGCCGGTGATCCGGCTGAGGGTCTCTTCGCCGGATCGGACCTGGGTGGTCTGGGGCACGATGCCGGCGGCGGTCATGAGGCGGGTCATGTCGCGGCGTTGGTTGGGGGTGACCAGGGTGACGACGCTGCCGGACTCGCCGGCGCGGGCGGTGCGGCCGCCGCGGTGCAGGTAGTCCTTGTGGTCGGTCGGCGGGTCGACGTTGACGACGAGGTCGAGGTTGTCGACGTGGATGCCGCGGGCGGCGACGTTGGTGGCCACGAGCACGGTGACGTGCCCGGTCTTGAACTGGGTCAGGGTCCGGGTGCGCTGCGGCTGCGACTTGCCGCCGTGCAGGGCGGCGGCCCGCACGCCGCTGTTGAGCAGGTCCTGCGTCAGCCGGTCGACGGCGTGCTTGGTGTCCAGGAACATGATCACCCGGCCCTCGCGGGCGGCGATCTCGGTCGTGGCGGCGTGCTTGTCGGCGCCGTGGACGTGCAGGACGTGGTGCTCCATCGTCGTGACCGCACCGGCCGACGGGTCGACGGAGTGCACGACGGGGTCGCTGAGGTAGCTGCGGACCAGGCGGTCGACGTTGCGGTCGAGGGTGGCGGAGAACAGCATCCGCTGGCCCTCGGGGCGGACCTGGTCCAGGAGCGCGGTGACCTGGGGCATGAAGCCCATGTCGGCCATCTGGTCCGCCTCGTCGAGGACGGTGATCGCGACCTGGTTCAGCCGGCACTCCCCGCGGTCGATGAGGTCCTTGAGCCGGCCCGGCGTCGCGACGACGACCTCGGCGCCACCGCGCAGCGCATTGGCCTGCCTGCCGATCGACATTCCTCCGACGACCGTGGCGAGACGCAGCTGCACCGAGCGGGCGTAGGGGGTGAGCGCGTCGGTCACCTGCTGGGCCAGCTCACGCGTCGGCACGAGGACTAGGGCCAGCGGCTGGCGGGGCTCGGCGCGCTGTCCGGCGGTGCGGGCCAGCAGTGCCAGGCCGAAAGCGAGGGTCTTGCCGGAGCCGGTGCGCCCGCGTCCCAGGACGTCACGGCCCGCAAGGGTGTTGGGCAGGGTCGCGCCCTGGATCGGGAACGGGACGCTCACGCCTTGCGCGGTCAGCGCGGCCAGCAGCTGCTTGGGCATGTCGAGGTCGGCGAACGCCTCGACCGCGGGCAGTGCGGGAGTGATCGTCTCCGGCAGGGCGAACTCGCCCTGCACCGCTGCGGGCCGCCGGCCGTAGCCGCCCGAACGGCTCGGACCCCCAGAACGGCTCGGGGTGGACGATCCGAAACGGTTGCCCCGCCTCGAACCGGCGCCGGCGCCGAAAGCGGTACCGTCGGTACGGCTGCGACGGGAAGAGCGGTCATTCGTACGTGCGTAGTTCATTGTGAACCTTCCTTGATACGGCGCGTATCAAGGAATTCCCGCAGCGGAAGCAGCGCGGGGAATCTCAAGAACGGGCCGAACGAAATGTGAAAAGAAATCTGGAGTGCAATGAATCTGGCGCGGGTTGCATTGACGGAATTTCTGACGCCATACGGTCGTGAAATCCCGGACGCCTACCGGTTGCGCCTCGGACGAGGCGCGCATCCCTGGACGAGGGACTGCGGGCGCTTCGCGTCCCACAGGTCACACCACTGCGGGAAATACCCGTAGCTGGGGCCCGCACCCCGAGGGATGCGGGCCCCAGCTACGAAGCGCGCGTCAGCGTCAGGCGAGGACGATGTTCTCGGCCGTCGGGCCTTTCTGGCCCGCCGCGATGTCGAAGGTGACCTTCTGGCCTTCGAGCAGCTCGCGGAAGCCCTGGGCGGCGATGTTCGAGAAGTGGGCGAACACGTCAGCACCCCCACCGTCCTGCTCGATGAAGCCGAAACCCTTGGCCGCGTTGAACCACTTCACTGTGCCTGACGCCATGTCATATCTCCTGTTGGGCAGTACGTCGGGACCCGCGAGCACGGATACCGGGTCGTCGCGATGATGCCCCGTCCGGAAAATGACCGGCCATACGAGAACGCCGCCGGCGGCTGAAAATACCGGCGAAGGCGCTTGAAGTTTTTGGGAACCACGACTGCAACTGAGATCGACAGTAGCATGAGGTAGCAGCCCGGGTACGGTAAATGACTTCACACTGCCGATAGCGGCAAAAACACTTTCCGCGAGACGCGTTAAACTCTCACCTCGCGGCCATAGATATTGACCCACCCGAAGCGCAGTGTTTCAGGAAGGGCGGTCGCCGCCGTTAAGCGCTCAAAAGAGCGCGATTATTCCGGTGATGTTTCCTGCCCGGCATGGACCCCGGTGGCACGCAGGCCGGTCTCGCCACGGATCAGGACGCTGGTGGGGCGAGCAGGCGGACAGCTAGAAGGTGATGTGGCGGTCAGTAGGTGGCCAGGGAGATGGCGAGGTAGTGCGCGGTGAAGGCTGCCACGGTCAGCGCGTGGAACACCTCGTGGAAGCCGAACCAGCGGGGTGAGGGGTCGG
>NZ_JBEXGX010000062.1:0-22309 GCF_040607495.1 Streptomyces sp. NPDC005281
GGCGGTAGCAGTGGTGGCGGGTTCCGCCGTGACGACCGTGGCAGCAGTGGCGGTAGCAGTGGTGGCGGGTTCCGTCGCGACGACCGTGGCAGCAGTGGCGGTAGCAGTGGCGGCGGGTTCCGTCGCGACGACCGTGGCAGCAGTGGCGGTAGCAGTGGCGGCGGGTTCCGCCGTGACGACCGTGGCAGCAGTGGTGGCGGGTTCCGTCGCGACGACCGTGGTGACTTCCGCCGCGACGACCGCCGCGACGACCGCCGTGATGACAACCGTGGCGGCGGTGACCGCCCGCCCTTCCGCCGTGACGACAACCGTGGTGGTGGCGACTTCCGTCGTGACGAGCGCCCCAGCGGCCCCCGTCGTGACGGTGACCGCCCGCCCTTCCGCCGTGACGACAACCGTGGTGGTGGCGACTTCCGTCGTGACGAGCGGCCCAGCGGCCCCCGTCGTGACGGCGACCGCCCGCCCTTCCGCCGCGACGACCGCGATGACCGCCGCGACGACCGGCGTGACGACAGCCGCGGCGGTGGCTTCCGCGGCCGCGACGACCGCGGGCGTGACGACCGAGGACGTGGTGGACCGCGCGGCGACGACCGGGGCGGGCGCTCCGGCGGCTTCCGCGGTCGCGACGACCGGCAGGGTGGCGGCGGTTTCCGTGACGAGCGGGACCGCGACCGTGAGCCGATCAAGCGTCTGCCGATCCCGGACGAGGTCACGGGTGAGGAGATCGACGCGGATGTGAGGCAGGAGCTCATGAGCCTGCCCAAGGGTCTCGCCGAGGAGGTCTCCCGCAACCTGGTGATGGTCGCCCGGCTCATCGACGAGGACCCCGAGAGCGCCTACGCGTACTCCAGGATCGCCCTGCGACTGGCTTCGCGTGTCGCCGCGGTACGCGAGGCGGCCGGTTTCGCCGCGTACGCGAACCAGAAGTTCAGCGAGGCGCTCGCCGAGTTCCGCGCCGCGCGCCGGATGACCGGCAGCGTGGAGCTGTGGCCCGTCATGGCCGACTGCGAGCGCGGCCTCGGCCGGCCCGAGAAGGCGCTGGAGATGGCCGGCGCTCCCGAGGTGCAGAAGCTGGACAAGGCGAGCCAGGTCGAGATGCGGCTCGTGGCGGCCGGTGCCCGTCGGGACATTGGCCAGCTGGACGCCGCCATCGTCACACTTCAGAGCCCCGAGCTCGCCTCGAACTCCGTCCAGCCCTGGACGGCGCGACTGCGGTACGCCTACGCCGACGCGCTGCTCGCTGCCGGGCGCGAGGACGAGGCACGTGAGTGGTTCGCCAAGACGGTCGAGTCCGACAAGGACAGCAGCACGGACGCCTCCGACCGACTCGCCGAGATGGACGGTGTCGAGTTCGTCGACGCGTTCGTCGAGGACGACGACGAGCCCGAGAGCGGGCGGGCGGCCGAGTCCGAGTCCGAGTCCGGTACGGAGGTCCGCGCCAAGGACCAGTACCAGGACGAGGACGAAGATGAAGACGAGGACGAGGACGACGAGATCGCGGCCGTGACCACGGACGGGATCACGAACGACGTCGACGACCTCGATGAGGAAGAGGACCACCGCGAGGTCGACAGCGAGGTTGACAGCGACGTCGACAGCGAGGACGACAGCAAGGACGACGGCGACGTCGACAGCAAGGACGACGGCGAGGACGACGCTCCTCACCGTCCGCAGAACTGACGCCGGCACTCCGGCGAAAACACGTGGGCGGCGGGACACCGGAAGGTGTACCGCCGCCCACGTGGCGTTTCCGGGGTCCGCGCCCTCTCAGGAGGCGAACGCCCGCAGGACCAGCCCCGAGGCCGGCTTCGGGCCGAAGGACGTCGACTTGCGCGGCATCGTGACCCCCTGGCGGGCGAGATCGCGTACGATTTCCTCGCGGACCGGGTGCATCAGGACGGCCGTGCCTCCGTCGCGCTCCGCCTTCTCGACCGTGGCGACCGTGTCGTGGATGTACGCGATGTGCGCGGGGGAGTCCTCCGGGATGCCCCACACATGGTCGAGGAGGGTGGCGTGCAGGACCGTGGCGTCCAGCGTGCGCCAGGCTTCCGGCCGGCCGGCCGGGACCGTACGGGCGAGGAGGTCCGGCGACGGGCGGTCGACGAGATGGAAGGTGCCGTCGCCCGCGAGGAGGAAGGCGTTTCCCTCGGCGGCCGCGGCGGAGAGGACCTCCAGCGCCTCGGCGAGGGGCACGTGGAGGCGGCGTACCCGGAAGGAGTCCCCGAGGGCGGCCAGGGCCTCGGCGACCGGCAGGCGGTGCAGCAGGCGATGGATGGCCCGGACCCGCAGCGGGTAACGCGCGGTGTCCACCAGGAGGACCAGACCGTAGTCCCAGGGGCTGGGGGAGGGGTGCTCCGCGCGTAGACGCAGATAGGTCGCCCAGCGGTGGTGACCGTCGGCGATCAGGGCCTGGTGCCGGCCGAGGTCCGTGCGGATCTCCGCGAGCTCCGCCGCGTCCGTGACCGCCCACAGGCGATGGCTGATGCCGTCCTCCGTGGTGGTGGCCAGCAGCGGCGGCAAGGCCGTGGTGCGTTCGATGACGGCGTCGGCGCCGTATCCGGAGCCATTGCCGCGATAGGTCAGCAGCAGGGGTTCGAGGTTGGCGGACGTGGCGCGCATCAGGGCCGCCCGGTCCTCGATGATGTGCGGCATCACGTCCTCGTGCGGGAGCACGACACCGTCGGCGGGATCGGACAGGCGCAGATTGCCGATCACGCCCCGTTGCAGCAGGTCGCCGTCGCGCTGCTCGTACACGTACAGGCCCGGCTCGGGGTCGGCGGCCAGCACGCCCTCCGACAGCCAGCGGCGCAGCGTGTCGGCGGCCTGCTGGTTGCGGGCGGCGGGGGTGCCGTCCTGGGGGAGGATCAGCCGGACGATGTTGTACGGGTCGGCCGATTCGAGTTCGAGCAGTCCGTCGGGCCGCACGATCACGTCGTACGGCGGGGACGTCACGGCGGCCAGGCTGCCGACCCGGTCGGGGTCGTAGCGCAGGCCTCGGAACGGGGTGAGTTCGAGGCCGCTCCCTGCCGGTGTTTCCTCCTCGGGACCTGCATAGTTCATTGGGGCATCGTAAGTGTGTCAGTGGCATGCGCGATGATCGGGGGAAAGAGATCGAACGAGGAGCGATGCGCAATGAGCCAGACCGTCAGGACGCGGCCCGAGGGCATCGGGCAGCCGCTGAGCGAGGCGTACGACACCGCGCTGCTGGACCTGGACGGTGTGGTGTACGCGGGCGGTGACGCCATCGCCCACGCCGTGGATTCGCTGGCGACGGCGCGCGCGGGCGGAATGCACCTCGCGTACGTCACCAACAACGCGCTGCGCACCCCGGACGCGGTCGCCGGGCACCTCACGGAGCTGGGTATACCGACGGTGGCCTCGGACGTCATCACTTCGGCGCAGGCCGTGGCCCGGCTCATCAGCGAGCAGGTGCCGGCGGGGTCGCGCGTCCTGGTCATCGGCGGTGAGGGCCTGCGGGTCGCGCTCCGTGAGCGTGGGCTCGAGCCGGTCGACTCGGCGGAGGACGAGCCCGTCGCGGTCGTCCAGGGGTACGGCGGTCCCGATCTGACCTGGTCCCGCTTCGCGGAGGCGTGCTACGCCATCGCGCGCGGGGTGCCCTGGTTCGCGTCCAACACGGATCTGACGATCCCGGGCGCACGCGGGATCGCGCCCGGCAACGGCGCGGCGGTGGAGGTCGTCCGCATCGCCACGGGTGCCGAGCCGCAGGTGGCGGGCAAGCCGCTGCCCCCGATGCACCGCGAGACGGTTCTGCGGACCGGGGCCGAGCGGCCGCTGGTGGTCGGGGACCGGCTGGACACGGACATCGAGGGCGCGTTCAACGGAGAGGTGGACTCGCTGCTCGTCCTGACCGGTGTGACGGACGGAGCACAGCTCCTCGCCGCGCCGCCGCAGCACCGGCCGACGTATGTCGACGCAGATCTGCGCGGCATGCTCACCGGGCAGCCCGAGGTCGTCGAGGCGGGCGACGGGTTCCGCTGCGGCGGGTGGACGGCAACGGCGGGCGGTGGGGAGCTCACGCTGACGGGCGAGGGCGAGGCTCTCGACGGACTGCGGGCCCTGTGCGCGGCGGCGTGGACGGCCGCGGGCGAGGGCACCTGCGAGCTGGACGGGGGGAAGGCGCTGGCGCGGCTGGGACTCTAGGCACTCCGGCGGCCGGGCAGGGCGGGGCGTCGACGCCGGTATCGATATCGGTGACGGTGTTCGCCCAGCCGTGGCGCGGACGTCCTTGCCGGTGGCCCGCGTTCGGCCGTGCGAGGCTGGCGCGATGGCCCGCGTTCGCCCGTTCGGGGCCGGGGCGGTGGAGGTGTCCGCGCGTGCACGGCCGAGACGGTGGCCCGCGTTCGCCCCTTCGGGGCCGAGGCTGTGGAGATGTCCGCCCGTGCGGGGCCGAGGTGGGGCGGTGGCCGCTCCGGGGCAGGTGGCCGATCGGGTCGGTGGCCGGTCCGGGTTCGGCGCGGGTTGCAGGCGCGGGCCTCGTGTACGGGTGGTCGGCGCGGGCCCGGCGTGCGGGGGCATCGAAAGGTGATGCGAGGGTAGGCTAACCTAACCTCGTGTTGGTCGACAGTCCTCCTGAACAGCGCGCGGAAACCGCCCCCGCGCCCCCAAACCGCCGGGCGATACGGACTCTTGGACTCCTCGTCTCCGTGGGCGTCCTGCTGCTGGTCGCGCTGGCGAGTATCGCTATCGGCGCGAAAGCGCTGCCGCCGGACCAGGTGTGGCACGGTCTGTTCCACGACTCGGGGACGTACGCGGACGTCGTGGTCGGTGACCGGATCTCGCGCACCGTGCTCGGGCTGCTGGTCGGCGCCGCGCTCGGGCTGTCCGGCGCCGTCCTCCAGGCGCTCACCCGCAATCCCCTCGCCGACCCCGGTCTGCTCGGGATCAACGCGGGTGCCTCCGCCGCCGTGGTCACCGCGATCACCTATTTCGGCGTCACCTCGCTGAGCGGCTACGTCTGGTTCGCCTTCTTCGGCGCGGCCGCCGTCGGAGCTCTGGTCTGGTTCCTGGGCGGCAGCCGGGGCGCGACCCCGGTGCGGCTCGCGCTCGCCGGAACCGCCATCAGCGCGGCGCTGTACGGCTATCTGCAAGCCGTGATGATCATGGACGACGCGGCCCTCGGCAAGATGCGCTTCTGGACGGTCGGTTCGCTGGCCGCCGCGACCGACTCGACGATCGAGCAGGTGGCCCCGTTCCTCGCCGTCGGCACCGTTCTCGCGCTGGCCCTCGCCAGGCCGCTGAACGCGGTGGCCATGGGCGACGACACCGCCCGCGCGCTCGGCGCCGACCTGAACCGCACCCGCGCGCTGTCCATGGCCGCCGCGACCGTGCTCTGCGGCGCGGCGACCGCGGCCTGCGGACCGATCGTGTTCGTCGGGCTCATGGTCCCGCACGCCGTCCGCTCCTTCACCGGGCCCGACCTGCGCTGGATCCTGCCCTACGCCACCGTGCTGTCGCCCGCGCTGCTGCTGGGCGCCGATGTCCTGGGACGGATGGTCGCCCGGCCGGCTGAGCTCCAGGTCGGCATCGTCACCGCGGTGCTGGGCGGCCCGGTCTTCATCTTTCTCGTACGGCGACGGAGGACGGCGCAGCTGTGACGACCCCACGTGTCCGAAGCATCCGAAGCACCCTCGGCCGGCGCGCCCCGGTACTTCCCGCGCGCCGCGTCCGGGCCGTCAGGACCGGCGGCGGGCTGTCCTTCCGCCTCGACCTCCGCACGTTCACCGTGGTCGTCCTGCTGCTGGTGGCCGCGGCCACGGCGAGCGTGGTGCTCATCGGCACCGGCGACTTCCCGATTCCGGCCGGCGACGTGCTCAGGACCCTGGCCGGCGACGGCAGCCCCAGCCAGGAGTTCATCGTCAACGACCTGCGGCTGCCGCGCGTACTCGTCGGGCTGCTGGTGGGGGCCTCGCTCGGGCTGGCCGGAGCGCTCTTCCAGTCCGTCTCCCGCAATCCGCTCGGCAGCCCCGACGTGCTCGGGCTCGGACAGGGTTCCACCGCCGGAGCCCTCATCGTGATCGTCCTGTATTCGGGCAGCGCGACCGAGGTCGCCCTCGGGGCGCTCATCGGCGGACTCGTGACCGGGCTCGCCATCTATCTGCTCGCCTGGAAACGGGGCGTGCACGGCTACCGGCTGGTCCTGGTCGGTATCGGTGTCTCCGCGATCGTCACGGCGGTCAACGGCTATCTCCTCACCAAGGCCGACCTCGTCGACGCGGCCCGCGCCGTCGTCTGGATGACCGGTTCCCTCAACGGCCGTGACTGGGCCCAGGTCTGGCCCCTGCTCGTCATGTGCGCCGTGCTCGTGCCCCTCGTCCTCGGTAACGCGCGCGGGCTGCGGATGATGGAGATGGGCGACGACGTGTCGTACGCCCTCGGAGTGAGTGTCGAACGGACGCGGCTGCTGCTGATGCTGGCAGCCGTGCTGCTCACGTCGGGTGCCACCGCCGCCGCGGGCCCGGTCGGTTTCGTGGCGCTCACCGCGCCGCAGCTGGCCCGGCGGCTCACCCGGTCGCCAGGACCGAACCTCGTGCCGTCGATGTGCATGGGCGCGACCCTGCTCATCGTCGCCGACTGGGCCTCGCAGCGGGCCTTCGGCGCCGACCAGCTGCCCGTCGGCGTCGTCACCGGCGTTCTCGGCGGCGTCTACCTGCTGTGGCTCCTGGTCACCGAGCGCAAGGCGGGCCGGATATGACCCGCCCGGCGAAGGCCGCCCCCGTGACCGCGTGCGAGAACACCCCAAGGAGCACTGTGAACCGCCTGTCCGCCGACGACGTCACCCTCGGCTACGACCAGCGCGTCATCGCGGAGAAGCTGTCGGTGGAGATCCCCGACAACTCCTTCACGGTGATCGTCGGCCCGAACGCCTGCGGAAAGTCCACACTGCTGCGCGCCCTCTCGCGCATGCTGAAGCCCTCGGCGGGGCGGGTGCTGCTCGACGGGCAGGTCATCCAGTCGATGTCCGCCAAGAAGGTGGCGCGCACGCTCGGGCTGCTGCCGCAGTCGTCGATCGCGCCGGACGGGATCACGGTCGGCGACCTGGTCGGCCGGGGCCGTTACCCGCACCAGGGCCTGCTGCGCCAGTGGTCGGCGGAGGACGAGCGGGTGGTCCAGGAGTCGATGGCCTCGACCGGTGTCGCCGAGCTCGCCGATCGCTATGTCGACGAATTGTCCGGCGGTCAGCGTCAGCGCGTGTGGATCGCGATGGCGCTCGCACAGCAGACCCCGCTGCTCCTCCTGGACGAGCCGACGACCTACCTCGACATCCAGCACCAGATCGACGTCCTCGACCTGTGCGCCGAGCTCCACGAGACCCAGCGCCGCACCCTGGTCGCCGTACTGCACGACCTCAACCACGCGGCCCGGTACGCCACCCACCTGATCGCCCTGCGCGACGGCGAGGTCATCGCCGAGGGAGCCCCGAACGACATCGTCACGGCCGGCCTGGTCGAGGAGGTCTTCGGACTGCGCTGCCAGGTCATCGAGGACCCCGAGACGGGGACACCGCTCGTGGTGCCCGCGGCGCGCAGGGCCAGGATCCGTGCCGTCGCGGCCGCTACAGAAGCGTCCTGAGCCGGAGCAGGTCGCGCAGGCCCGCCTCCAGTTTCACCCGGCCCGAGCCCCAGGCCCTGGCGAAGTTCAGCTCGCCGTTCACCATCGACACCAGGTCGTCGCCGTTCATGGTCAGCCGGATCTGGGCCCGCTCGGGGGGCGGGCCCCGGAGCGTGTCGAGCACCTCGATCCGGCCACCCCTGAGGCGGCCGACGAAGGTGATGTCCAGGTCGGTGATACGGCAGCTCAACGAGCGGTCCAGGGCCGCGGCGGCACGTACGTCCCCGTCGGCGCCCGCCATGTTGTCCGAAAGTTTGTCGAGTGCGGTGCGGCACTCCTCAGTCGTCGCCATCGTGATCGACGGTACCGCAGCCCTTCGCGGTAGCGTCGGGGCATGAACGACTCAGACCCCTCGGTCCCCGAGGGCGAGCTTCCCGAGGCCGTGACCGCGGGAGAGCCCGGCACGCCCGCCGAGGCGGAACCGGAACCGGCGTACGACCCCGCCGCACCGGCCCCGCTGAACGTCCCGCGGGTCCCGACGGGCGACGCCGACGTCGACGCCGGGCTCGACCGGCTGGCCGACGCCGACCACCTCGCCACGGACGGACACCTCGAGGTGTACGAGGATGTGCACCGGGGGCTGCGCGACGCGCTCACCGCGCTCGACGTCCGCCCGGCAGGTCCGGCTCCCGCCGGCCGTCCGGCCGCCGCCCCTCAATGAGATCCTTCAGGACACCCGGGGATACTCCCGGGCACCCCTTTCCATCGCCGTACGACCGCAGGAGCTGAACCGAACGTGGCAGGAGTGGCACGCCGCCGCCTCGACGCCGAGCTGGTCCGCAGGAAGCTCGCCCGCTCGCGCGAGCACGCCGGACAGCTGATCGCCGCGGGCCGGGTCAGCGTGGGCAAGACCCTCGCGACCAAGCCCGCCACGCAGGTCGAGACCGCCGCGGCGATCGTGGTCAGCAAGGACGACAGCGACCCCGACTACGTCTCCCGCGGCGGACACAAGCTCGCCGGCGCGCTCGCGGTCTTCGGGCCACAGGGCCTGAAGACCGCCGGGCGCCGGGCGCTGGACGCCGGAGCGTCCACCGGAGGCTTCACCGACGTACTGCTGCGCGCGGGCGCCGCCCATGTCGTCGCCGTGGACGTCGGTTACGGACAACTCGCGTGGTCTCTCCAGAGCGATGAACGCGTCACCGTCAAGGACCGTACGAACGTACGCGAGTTGACGTTGGAGGCGATCGATGGGGAGCCCGTGGACCTTGTTGTCGGGGATCTGTCCTTCATCCCGCTCGGACTGGTGCTGCCCGCCCTCGCGCGGTGCACGGCGCCGGATGCCGATCTGGTGATGATGGTCAAGCCGCAGTTCGAGGTGGGGAAGGACCGGCTGGGCAGCGGCGGTGTCGTGCGCAGCCCGGAGCTGCGCGCCGAGACCGTGCGCGGTGTGGCGGGGCGAGCCCGTGAACTGGGGCTCGGAGTGAAGGGCGTGACAGCGAGCCCGTTGCCCGGACCGTCGGGCAACGTCGAGTACTTTCTGTGGCTGCGGGCCGGGGCACCTGACCTCGACCCGGCAGACGTTGACCGTGCAGTGGCGGAGGGGCCGCGTTGACACAGACCCGAGCTCGTACTGTTTTCCTGCTGGCCCACACCGGGCGGCCGGCAGCCATCCGCAGCGCCGAGCTGGTCGTCCAGGGGCTGCTGCGCTCCGGGATCGGCGTGCGGGTGCTGGCGGCCGAGGCGGCCGATCTGCCGCTGCCGGAAGAGGTGGAGCTGGTCCAGGAGGCGACCCCGCAGTGCCTCGACGGCTGTGAGCTGCTCATCGTCCTAGGTGGTGACGGAACGCTGCTGCGCGGCGCCGAGTTCGCCCGCGCCTCCGGGGTGCCGATGCTCGGCGTCAACCTCGGGCGGGTCGGCTTCCTCGCCGAGGCCGAGCGCGACGACCTGGACAAGGTCGTCGACCGGGTCGTCACCAAGGCCTACGAGGTCGAGGAACGCATGACGGTCGACGTGGTCGTGCACCGCAACGGCGACATCGTGCACACCGACTGGGCGCTGAACGAGGCGGCCGTGCAGAAGGTGTCCGCCGAGAAGCTCCTCGAAGTGGTGCTGGAGATCGACGGGCGGCCCGTCACCGGGTTCGGCTGCGACGGGATCGTCTGCGCCACCCCGACCGGGTCGACGGCGTACGCCTTCTCCGCGGGCGGGCCCGTGGTCTGGCCCGAAGTCGAGGCGCTGCTGATGGTGCCGATCAGCGCGCACGCCCTCTTCGCCAAGCCGCTGGTCACCTCGCCGGACTCGGTGCTCGCCGTGGAGGTGCTGCCGCACGTCCCGCCGGGTGTCCTGTGGTGCGACGGCCGGCGCACGGTGGAGCTGCCGCCCGGCGCCCGAGTCGAGGTGCGGCGCGGGGCCGTGCCGGTACGGCTGGCCCGGCTGCACCACGCGTCCTTCACCGACCGGCTGGTCGCCAAATTCGCCCTGCCGGTCGCCGGCTGGCGCGGGGCACCGCACTAGGAGCAGGTCCGGCACCCGGGTTCCGCCCCGGGTGCCGGACCGCCTCCGTGCCCCGAGTGCCCGACCGCTTCCGTGCCCCCGTGTCCCGGGCGCCCGGGGCCGCCTCCGCGCGGGCCGTCGGCGAACGAGATCACCCCCGGAAGGTAACGCTCGGTTCTCTTTGCGGGGGGCGGCGTCGCACGTGGCCGGGAAAACCTCGTATGGTCGGGGACGTGTTGGAGGAGATGCGGATACGGTCGCTCGGAGTCATCGACGACGCGGTAGTCGAGCTGTCACCCGGCTTCACCGCCGTGACCGGTGAGACCGGTGCGGGCAAGACGATGGTGGTCACCAGTCTCGGGCTGCTGCTTGGCGGGCGCGCGGACCCGGCCCTCGTAAGGATCGGCGCCAAGAGCGCGGTCGTGGAGGGGCGGATCAGCGTACCCGCGGGCGGGACGGCCGTCGTACGGGCCGAAGAGGCAGGTGCCGAGCTCGAAGACGGTGTGCTGCTGATCAGCCGTACCGTTTCGGCCGAGGGGCGCTCACGCGCGCACCTGGGCGGGCGCTCGGTGCCGGTGGGCGTGCTCGCCGAACTCGCCGACGAGCTCGTCGCTGTGCACGGCCAGACCGACCAGCAGGGGCTGCTCAAGCTGTCCCGGCAGCGGCAGGCCCTCGACCGGTACGCGGGTGACGCGGTCGCCGTGCCGCTCGCCAAGTACGCGGGCGCCTACCGCCGGCTGCGGGCGATCTCGGCCGAGCTGGACGAGATCACGACGCGCGCGCGGGAACGGGCCCAGGAAGCCGACATGCTGCGCTTCGGACTCGACGAGGTCGCGGCCGTGGAGCCGCGCGCGGGCGAGGACGTCGAACTGGCGGCGGAGGCCGAGCGGCTCGGTCACGCCGAGGCCCTGGCCTCGGCCGCCACGGTCGCGCACGCGGCACTGGCGGGCAACCCCGAGGACCCCGAGGGCATCGACGCGGCCACGCTCGTCGCGGGCGCGCACCGGGCCCTTGAGGCCGTACGGTCGCACGACTCGGCCCTCGCCACGCTGTCAGGGCGGATCGGGGAGATCGCCATCCTGCTCGGCGACGTCGCGGGCGAACTCGCGGGCTACGCCGCCGACCTGGACGCCGACCCGCTGCGGCTGGCGGCCGTCGAGGAACGCCGGGCCGCGCTCACCCAGCTCACCCGGAAGTACGGCCAGGACATCGACGCCGTGCTCGCCTGGGCCGAGCGGAGCGCCGAGCGGCTCACCGAGCTCGACGGCGACGACGACCGGCTCGGCGAGCTGACCGTCGAGCGGGACGCGCTGCGCGGTGAACTGGGCGGGCTCGCCCAGGCGCTGACGGACGCCCGTACGGAGGCGGCCGAGCGGTTCGCCGCGGCCGTGACCGCCGAACTGGCCTCGCTCGCCATGCCGCACGCGCGCGTGTCCTTCGAGATCCGGCAGGCCGAGGACCCGGAGGGGGTCGAGGTCGGCGGACGCCCGGTGGCCTACGGTCCGGCCGGTGTCGACGAGGTGGAACTCCTGCTCGCACCGCACCCCGGGGCGCCGCCCCGGCCCATCGCCAAGGGCGCGTCCGGCGGTGAGCTCTCGCGCGTGATGCTCGCGGTCGAGGTCGTGTTCGCGGGGACCGACCCCGTGCCGACGTATCTCTTCGACGAGGTCGACGCGGGCGTCGGCGGCAAGGCCGCGGTCGAGATCGGACGCCGGCTGGCGCGGCTCGCCCGGACCGCGCAGGTCGTGGTCGTGACCCACCTCCCGCAGGTGGCCGCCTTCGCCGACCGGCAGCTGCTGGTCGAGAAGACGAACGACGGGACGGTGACCCGGTCCGGAGTGAAGGTCCTGGAGGGCGAGGAGCGGGTCCGCGAACTGTCCCGGATGCTGGCCGGCCAGGAGGACTCCGAGACGGCCCGCGCCCACGCGGAGGAACTCCTGGCCACGGCTCGCGCCGACGGCTAGGGACCCGGCCCGGGGCGGTTCGCCGTCCGTGCACGCGGTCGCGCCGTTCCTGCAGGGGCGGCGCCGGCTGGCCGCGCATCGTAGGCGGTGCGAGCGGGGTGTCCGCCCTTGTCCGACGGTGTGTCTGCGTCTCGGCCGGCCCCGCCGTCAGTAGCCTCGCGGTGCCGGTCGCCGAGGACGGGGATCCCTCCCGGAGCCGCGCCCACTTGTCGAGACATGGAGCGAGGCTCATGACAGAGGACCAGGTCGGCCGCAATCTCAAGGGCATGGACGATCTCGATTTCGACGGATGGAACAGGGCCGACTGGCACGGTGTGTTCGCCCACCACCACACCGACGACGTCCTGGTCGACTGGAAGGGCGAGCCGCCCACCCATGGAGTCCAGGAGCACATCGACGCCATGAAGGCCTACGTCGAATCGGCCGGCGGCACGCCCCCGCAGATCACGTCCCACCCCATCGCCTTCGGCTCGGGTGAATGGACCTGTGTCATCGGCGAGTTCGAGGGCGGCGGACGCATGGTCACC
This sequence comes from Streptomyces sp. NPDC005281, assembly GCF_040607495.1. NCBI lineage: Bacteria > Bacillati > Actinomycetota > Actinomycetes > Kitasatosporales > Streptomycetaceae > Streptomyces > Streptomyces sp. NPDC005281. The sequence goes on from NZ_JBEXGX010000062.1 coordinate 12,554, forward strand.
GTCGCGAAGTGGCACGACGGCGCGATCTCCGAGGAGTACATCTGGGCCTGACACAGGCTCAGGACCCGTACAGGCCGTAGCGAACAGCCCCGTCCCCGCGGCCTGTTCGCCATGGCCTGTTCCGTGCTCCCTCCATGCCGGCCCCGCGGCAGCGAGCCGGCGAGGACGTCGGGGCGCACCGGGGAGTGAGGGCCGCCGGGCGCGCCGTGTCACGCGGGGCGCGCCTTTCGGTACGCGGGTGCACCCTCGGCGCGGGGTGGCGTTCGACACGACACCGGCCTGCTTGGCCTCGTGCGGGATTCCCCGGGGTCCCTTCCTCCCCGGAATGGACCATTCATCACTCGTGCGGGTGACCGTCGTCGCCGGGTTGCCCTGTCTGACGTGCCCTCGTCGTGATGGCGGTGCCGGAACGCCCGGACGGCCTGGCATCCTTGGCGTAGTACGCGGTGCACGACATGCGGTATCCCTTCCTCCGCACGATCCTTCTGTACGTTTCCTCGTGACCGTCCGACGCCGAACCAGGAGCCCCGGCCACGTGAGCCACGTGAGCAGCCACTCACCGCCCGGCCAGTCGCCGCTGCGCACCGTGCAGGTGCTCGGCGGCGGAAGCGCGGGCAGCAGCGCGCATGTGCGGTCGCTGGCGGCGGGACTGGTCGCCCGGGGGGTCCGGGTCACCGTCTGCGCTCCCGCCGAGGCGGACCGCGAGTACGGCTTCACCGGGGTCGGCGCCCACCACGTTCCCGTGCCCCGCAGCAGCGACCCCGCCTCGGTGTCCGCGCTGCGGGCGGCCTGCGCGGACGCCGATCTCGTGCACGCGCACGGGATCCACGCGGCGCTGCGGGCGGTCCTGGCGCTCAGCGGGCGGCGCGTCCCCCTCGTCGTCACCTGGCACACCCGCTCGGAGGCCGACGGCGCCCGGGCCCACGTCCTGAGGCTCCTCGAACGCCGGGTCGCCAGAGCCGCCGCCGTGGTGCTCGGCACCTCGTCCGACCTGGTGGACCGGGCCCGCAGGAGGGGAGCCCGTGACGCGCGGCTCGCCGCCGTCGCGTTCCCGGCACCGTGCCCGCCCGCCGAGCCGGTGGAACCCGACCGGTCCCTGCACAAGGCGCGGGCCGAACTCGGCGCGACCGGCCGCCCGTTGCTCATCGCGGTCGGCTCGCTCGACCGGCACCGCGGCTACCACACCCTCCTCGACGCCTCGCGTGCCTGGTGCCGACTCGACCCCGTGCCGCTGCTGGTGATCGCGGGGGAGGGGCCGCTGCGCCCCGTGCTCCAGCGCCGGATCGAGGACGAGGAACTGCCGGTCCGGCTCATCGGGCGGCGCGAGGACGTAACGGAACTGCTCGCGGCGGCCGACCTCGTCCTGCTGCCCAGCAGATGGGAGTCGCGCTCCCTGCTGGCGCAGGAGGCCCTGTACGCACGCGTTCCGCTCGTCGCCACCGCGGTCGGGGGCATCCCCGAGATGGTCGGCGACGCGGCCGAACTCGTCCCGTACGGGAACGCGAAGGCGCTCGCCGACGCCGCCGTACGGCTGCTCGCCGATCCGGCGCGCCAGGAGGTGCTGCGCGAGAAGGGCGCCCGGCAGGCCGCGACCTGGCCGACCGAGGACGAGACGGTGGCCCAAGTGCTCAGCGTCTACGACGAGTTCACCCGGTTCCGGCCGCTGGTCTGACACCGGCCGGCACTCCTCAGGGAACGTGTCTGCGTGCGCGCAGCGCCAGGCTCAACGCCAGTACCGTCTGCGGGTCGTCCAGGTCCATGCCCAGCAACTCGCCGATCCTGGCGAGGCGGTTGTACAAAGTCTGCCGGTTCAGGTGCAGTTCGCGGGCGGTCTCCGCCTTGCGGCCCGCGTGCGCCAAGTACGTCTGAAGGGTGGGCAGCAGAGGCGGTTTGGAGCGGGCGTCGTGGTCGCGCAGCGGGCCGATGGCGCGCTCCACGAAGGCGGCCAGGTCGGGGTGCTCGCGCAGCCGCCACAGCAGCAGGTCGATGTCCAGACGCCGGGCGTCGTACCAGGGCCGGTCGGACAGGCCCTGCGCGGCCGTGGCCGTCTCCGCCGCGTGCCGCAGGCCCGCCGACGCGGCCGCCCAGCCTCCCGCGACCCCGACCACCACCACCGGCGGCTGCGCCCCGGGCCGCTGCATGCCCGCACGCTCCACCCCGGCGCGCAGCGCCGCCGCGACGCGGTCGGCGACGGCAGCCCGCTCCGACTCCGAGCGCAGGCCGAGCAGCAGCGGGACCCGGCCCTCGACGGGACGTACGCCCAGCAGGACCGGGACGCCCACCGAGGCCAGTTCCTCGGCGACGGCGCGGGCCAGGACCGCCCAGCCGCCCCCGGGCGCGAGGCCGTCGGCGAGTCGCATCACGACCGGCAGGAGCGGGCCCGCGCCCGGCTTGAAACCGAGCACCCGGGCCTGCGCCGGCGCGTCCTCGGCCTCGATTCGGCCCTCGGCGAGGTCGGTCAGGAAGTCGCCGCGCCCCCGCGCCGCCAGTTCCTCCTCCTGGCGGGCCTGCATCAGCACGACGGCCAGGATGCCGGCGGCCCGCTCGGCGGCGATCCGGTGCACCGGGGCGACCGGCGCGCCGACGGGCAGCAGCACCAGACGGGCCCGTACGGAGCCGGTGCCGGGGCCGCCGCCCGGCACGTCCACCAGGGTGGTCCCGGCGGGCGGCTCCTCCTTGTGCTGGCCGCGCAGCCCTTCCCAGACCTGGAGCGGGTCGGCGCCGGCGGTACCCGCCCCGGCGGCGTACAGCAGCTGCCCGTCGGCCGTCTCCAGGAAGACCGGGTTGCCGCTGAAGTCGGCGAGAATGCGCAGGACCTGAGGTACTCCGCCGCCGCCGAGCAGGGCCTCGGTGCAGCGCCGGTGGACCTCCTCGGCCTGCTGGAGCAGTGCGTAGTGACCGTTGACGATCTCGGTGTGGATCTCCTCCGTGACGGTCACGAAGGGGACCTCACGGTGCAGCTGGACCAGCGGCAGACCGGTGGACCGTGCGGTCTCCACGAGTGCGGCGGGGAGCCGGGTGAAGCGCGGGCCGAGTTCCACGACGAGCGCCGCGATCCCCCGCTCGGCGAGGGTGCGGACGAACGCGCGCTGGTCGGCCGGGCGGGTGCCGAGCCCGTACCCCGTGGTCAGCAGCAGTTCGCCGCCCTTGAGCAGCGAGGCGATGTTCGGCACCTCGCCCGCGTGCACCCAGCGCACGGTCCGGTGCAGCCGGTCGGCCCCCGCGATGATCTCCGGCAGCCCGCTGCGCAGGCCGGGCAGCTCGAGGGCCCGCTGCACGGTGATTCCGGCGCCTTGCGTGTCGTAACGGCTGTCCATGCAGCGGACGCTACCCGCGGACGGCTTCCGGGGGCATCTCAGGGCCGCGACGGGCGCTCAGGAGAGCCGCCGCGGGCGGTGTGTGCGGGAGAGCGCCGAGGTCAGGCGGTGACCGGTACCGGGGTGATGTTGTGGTTGAAGCGGAACACGTTGTCCGGGTCGTACTCGGCCTTCACCGCGGCAAGACGCCGGAGGTTGTCCTCGCCCAGGCCGGCCGCCACGCGGTCCTTGCCCTCGTCCCCGATGAAGTTCAGATAGACCGCGCCGGTGCTCCACGGCCGCACGCCCTCGCGGACCTTCCCGACCCACTCGATGCAGCGGAGGTCGTCGGCCGGGTCCTCCCAGATCCCGAAGGGGTGCACGGCCCAGGACGCGTCGCGGTAGGGGACCGGGAACCGCGACGGTCCGGCGGCGATGGCGCCGCCCTGCGGGAACAGCACGTGCTGGTTCCCGGTCGGGACGGGCATGGCGTCGCCGAGGGCGCAGAACACGTCCACGAAGTCGTCGGGCGCGCCGGTCAGATACTCGGCCGACCAGTAGTTCCGCAGGCCGGGCGGGTCGTCGATCATGCACTGGAAGTCGGCGTAGGGCAGGGCGGTGACGATCTCGACCTCGTGCGGCAGCGCCAGCAGCGGCTGGGCGATCTTGCGCATGTCGTCCTCGCCGCCCGCGTACGCGACGAGGGCGCCGCACAGCCGCTGGCCGACCAGTTCCGCGGGCACGAACTCCTCGGGCGGGCCGGTCAGGTAGAGGATGCCGCCGCTCGCCTCCGGCGGCCCGTTCGCGATGATCTCGCGGTAGACGCGGACCACTTCGGGGCCGTGCTCGGGCCGGTACATCAGCAGGGCGATGGAGAACTCCGGCAGCGGATGCAGCTTCAGGGTGAGCGCGGTGGCCACCCCGAAATTCCCGCCGCCGCCGTGCAGGGCCCAGAACAGCTCCGGGTTCTCCTGGTCGGTGGCGAGTACCGGCGTGCCGTCGGCGGTCACCAGCTCGACCCCGAGCAGATTGTCGACGGCCAGGCCGCAGGAGCGGTCGAGCCAGCCGCTGCCGCCGCCGAGGACGAAGCCGCCGACGCCGGTCGTCGAGGCACGGCCGCCGGTGGTCGCGAGGCCGTACGGCTGGGTGGCCCGGTCCAGATGGCTCATGAGGGCTCCGCCCTCGATCCGGACCGACTCGGACCCGGGGTGGACGGTGACCGTGTGCATACGGCTGAGATCGATGACCAGACCGCCGTCGTTGAGCGACATGCCGGCGACGCTGTGACCGCCTCCGCGTACGGCGATCGGCAGATCCAGCTCACGCGCGAAGCGCACCGAGCGTGTCACGTCGGCCTCGCCCTCGCATCGCGCGATCACGGCGGGCCGCCGGTCGATCATCGCGTTGAAGATCGTCCGGGCCTCGTCGTACCCCGGATCGTCGGGGGTGACCACGTCACCGGAGAGACCCGCGCGGAGCGCGGCCAGTGCCGCGCCGGCCTTCGAGAGGGGAGCCATGGAAGCCGCCCCCTTCCATGAGGGGACAGGACTCCTACCAGGCTAGGCGGGCACGGAGCTCGGGGCGCGTCGGGGAGCCGTGTCCCCCACGCGCCCGGCACGGACCGGCTCAGCCGCCGTACGCCCCGCTCGCCGTCAGCCTGAGGGCCGTGTCGATCAGCGGAACGTGGCTGAAGGCCTGCGGGAAGTTCCCGACCTGGCGCTGAAGACGCGAGTCCCACTCCTCGGCCAGCAGACCCAGGTCGTTGCGCAGGTCCAGCAGGCGCTCGAAGAGCTTGCGGGCCTCGTCGACCCGGCCGATCATCGCGAGGTCGTCGGCCATCCAGAACGAGCAGGCGAGGAAGGCGCCCTCGTCGCCCTCGAGCCCGTCCACGCCCGCGTGTTCGCCTGAGGTCGGATAGCGCAGGATGAAGCCGTCGGAGGTGGACAGCTCGCGCTGGATCGCCTCGATGGTGCCGATCACCCGCTTGTCGTCCGGCGGCAGGAAGCCCATCTGCGGGATGAGCAGCAGCGAGGCGTCGAGCTCCTTGGAGCCGTAGGACTGCGTGAAGGTGTTCCGCTCCTGGTCGTAGCCCTTCTCGCAGACGTCCCGGTGGATGTCGTCGCGCAGTTCGCGCCATTTCTCCAGCGGGCCGTCCGCGTCCCCGGACTCGATGAGCTTGATCGTGCGGTCGACGGCGACCCAGGCCATCACCTTGGAGTGCACGAAGTGCCTTCGCGGGCCCCGGACTTCCCAGATTCCCTCGTCCGGCTGGTCCCAGTGGGTCTCCAGGTAGCGGATCAGCTTCAACTGGAGCAGCGAGGCGTAGTCGTTGCGGGACAGGCCCGTCATATGGGCCAGGTGCAGGGCCTCGGTGACCTCGCCGTAGACGTCGAGCTGGAGCTGGTGCGCGGCGCCGTTGCCGACCCGGACGGGCGCCGAACCCTCGTACCCGGGAAGCCAGTCGAGCTCGGCCTCGCCCAACTCCCTTTCCCCCGCGATGCCGTACATGATCTGGAGGTTCTCCGGGTCGCCGGCGACCGCGCGCAGCAGCCACTCGCGCCAGGCGCGGGCCTCCTCGCGGTAGCCGGTGCGCAGGAGCGAGGAGAGGGTGATGGCCGCGTCGCGCAGCCAGGTGTAGCGGTAGTCCCAGTTGCGTACGCCGCCGATCTCCTCCGGGAGGGAGGTGGTGGGCGCGGCGACGATGCCGCCCGTGGGCGCGTACGTCAGGGCCTTGAGCGTGATCAGGGAGCGGACGACGGCCTCGCGGTAGGGGCCGTGGTACGTGCACTGGTCGACCCAGTCGCGCCAGAAGTCCTCGGTCGCCTCCAGCGACTGCTCGGGCTCGGGCAGCGGCGGCGGCTGCTTGTGCGAGGGCTCCCACGAGACGGTGAAGGCGATCCGCTCGCCCGGCGCCACCGTGAAGTCGGCGTAGGTGGTCAGGTCCTTGCCGTAGGTCTGACAGTTCGTGTCGAACCAGACCGAGTCGGGTCCGGCGACCGCGACCGTGCGTCCCTCGTGCCGGCGCACCCAGGGCACGACACGGCCGTAGGAGAACCGCATGCGCAGCGTGGAGCGCATCGGCACCCGGCCGGTGACGCCCTCGACGATCCGGATCAGCTGCGGCGCCCCGTCACGGGGGGGCATGAAATCGGTCACCCGGACCGTGCCGCGCGGTGTGTCCCACTCGGACTCGAGGATCAGCGAGTCGCCGCGGTACCGGCGCCGCGACGCCGCGGGCGGCCGCTCGTCGGCCGCGTGCGCGGGACCGAGCCGCCAGAATCCGTGATCCTCCGTGCCGAGCAGTCCCGCGAAGATGGCATGGGAGTCGAAGCGGGGCAGGCACAGCCAGTCGACTGTGCCGTCCCGGCAGACCAGCGCTGCTGTCTGCATGTCTCCGATGAGTGCGTAGTCCTCGATGCGCCCGGCCACGTGCATCTCCAGTCGAACGGCCACGGCGCCCCTTCGCGGGGCGGTCGCTCTTGCGGTCAAAGGGAACGTAGGTACTGCAAAACAGTAGGCAATGGGGGTCGGTAACTGCGGAACGTCGATGATGGGGGACGTCCGTCGTGCGTCGCTGCGAAACGCCGGTTGTCGGTGCGATGGGCGATGCGATTGTCGTCTCGAAACGAACTGACAGGCCCTCTTTGTTCCGGTTACGGGCGGGATGGTGCCGTGTGCCGGAGAGGCTCGGCAGCGAGTGTCCGAGCAGGATACGACGCACGTGGATGATCCGCGTGCCGCTCCGGGCAACCCGGCTGAGCCGATCGAGTGAGCGGTGTGTGAGGTGTGTGCCGAGCCGGGTGCACAGGTGTGCGCGGAGCGTGGCCGGAAGCGACCTCCTCCGGTCGCTGATACCCTGGTAGCCCGTGGACCGGTGGGCAAGAAACCCCCGAACCGCAGCGACGGCAACCCCCGGAAATCTCCGGGTCCCACGCCGGCACGCACCCCAGACCGACCACGGGAGCCCCCTCTTGGCCATGCCGCCCAGTGCTTTTCGAAACAGCACAGCCACGACGACCAAGCACATCTTCGTCACCGGGGGTGTCGCTTCGTCCCTCGGCAAGGGACTGACCGCCTCCAGCCTGGGCGCGCTGCTCAAGGCACGGGGTCTGCGCGTCACGATGCAGAAGCTCGACCCGTACCTGAACGTCGACCCGGGCACCATGAACCCGTTCCAGCACGGCGAGGTGTTCGTCACCAACGACGGCGCCGAGACGGACCTGGACATCGGGCACTACGAGCGCTTCCTCGACGTGGACCTGGACGGCTCGGCCAACGTGACCACCGGCCAGGTGTACTCCACCGTCATCGCCAAGGAGCGGCGCGGCGAGTACCTCGGTGACACCGTGCAGGTCATCCCGCACATCACCAACGAGATCAAGCACCGCATCCGCCGTATGGCGGCCGATGACGTCGACGTCGTCATCACCGAGGTCGGCGGCACGGTCGGCGACATCGAGTCGCTGCCCTTCCTGGAGACGGTCCGCCAGGTCCGTCACGAGGTCGGCCGCGACAACGTGTTCGTCGTGCACATCTCGCTCCTGCCGTACATCGGCCCGTCCGGCGAGCTGAAGACCAAGCCGACGCAGCACTCGGTCGCCGCACTGCGCAACATCGGTATCCAGCCCGACGCCATCGTGCTGCGGGCCGACCGCGAGGTCCCCACCGCCATCAAGCGCAAGATCTCGCTGATGTGCGACGTCGACGAGGCCGCCGTCGTCGCCGCGATCGACGCCCCGTCGATCTACGACATCCCGAAGGTCCTGCACACCGAGGGCCTGGACGCCTATGTCGTCCGCAAGCTGGACCTGCCGTTCCGTGACGTGGACTGGGCGACCTGGGACGACCTGCTCGACCGCGTCCACAACCCGGTCCACGAGATCACCATGGCGCTCGTCGGCAAGTACATCGACCTGCCCGACGCCTACCTCTCGGTCACCGAGGCGCTGCGCGCCGGCGGTTTCGCCAACAAGGCCCGGGTCAAGATCAAGTGGGTCGCCTCGGACGACTGCAAGACCCCGGCGGGCGCGGCCAAGCAGCTCGGCGACGTCGACGCGATCTGCATCCCCGGCGGCTTCGGCGACCGCGGTGTGTCCGGCAAGGTCGGCGCGATCCAGTTCGCCCGCGAGAACCGCATCCCGCTGCTCGGCCTGTGCCTCGGCCTCCAGTGCATCGTGATCGAGGCCGCGCGGAACCTGGCCGACATCCCCGACGCCAACTCCACCGAGTTCGACTCCGGCACCGGCCACCCGGTCATCTCCACGATGGCCGAGCAGCTCGACATCGTGGCGGGCGAGGGCGACATGGGCGGCACCATGCGCCTGGGCATGTACCCGGCCAAGCTCGCCGAGGGCTCGATCGTGCGCGAGGTGTACGACGGCAAGGAGTACGTCGAAGAGCGCCACCGCCACCGCTACGAGGTGAACAACGCCTACCGCGCCGAACTGGAGAAGAAGGCCGGCCTTCAGTTCTCCGGCACCTCCCCGGACGGCAAGCTCGTCGAGTACGTCGAGTACCCGCGCGATGTCCACCCGTACCTGGTCGCGACCCAGGCGCACCCCGAGCTGCGCTCCCGCCCGACCCGGCCGCACCCGCTCTTCGCGGGCCTGGTCAAGGCCGCGGTGGCGCGCAAGACGGGCAAGTAGGACCGAGCAGTACCAGGTTGTACGGTGACCGGGGTGCGTGTCCGCGGGTTCTCCCGCCGGGCGCGCACCCCGGTTCCGTCACCGGACCGGATTCTTTTGCGCGTGTGGGAGGACAGGCCATGACGATCAAGGACACCCCCGAGGAGTGGGAGGTCCGGGCGACCGAGACCCCCTTCAAGGGCAACAAGACCTCGGTGCGCACCGACGACGTGGTCATGCCCGACGGATCCGTCGTCCGCCGGGACTACCAGGTCCACCCGGGCTCCGTGGCCGTGCTCGCCCTGGACGAGGAGGACCGTGTCCTGGTCCTGCGCCAGTACCGCCACCCCGTGCGTCACAAGCTGTGGGAGATCCCGGCGGGACTGCTCGACATCCCCGGCGAGAACCCGCTGCACGCCGCCCAGCGCGAGCTCTACGAGGAGGCGCACGTCAAGGCGGAGACCTGGCGTGTGCTGACCGACGTCTACACCACGCCCGGCGGCTGCGACGAAGCCATCCGGATCTTCCTGGCCCGCGATCTCTCCCAGGCGGAGGGCGAGCGGTTCGAGGTCGAGGACGAGGAGGCCGACATGGAGCTGGCCCGCGTCCCACTGGGTGAACTCGTCGACGGTGTACTGGCCGGCGACCTGCACAACAACTGCCTGGTCGTGGGGGCCCTCTCGCTCGTCGCCGCCCGGCAGGGCGCCGGACTCGACGCCCTGCGCCCGGCCGGGGCGCCCTGGCCCGCCCGCCCCTTCGAGGCCTGACCCGGCCCCCGGGGCGGCCGCGCCGTTCCCCCCGCCCGCCTCGGACGGGCGTATACGCCCGTCCGAGGC